>JBGTFQ010000196.1:0-14584 GCA_041747155.1 Rubrobacteraceae bacterium | reverse complement strand
AGCCGGTGTCGGTCATTTCGCCAACAACCTCGGCGTACCGCTCGGGATAGCTACCATCTTCGCGGCGGTCGTGGTCATCTCATTCGCCGCCACGACGATGGACACGGGCGTAAGACTGCAACGATACATAGTGCAGGAGATCGCCGAGATAGCCCACATCACGCCGCTGGCTCGCAACATCACCATCGCGACGGCCATAGCGGTCATCGTCCCGATGGGCCTGGCACTTTATCCAGGCAAAGCCGGTGGCGACGCGGGCTTCGCGTTCGGGTATCTATGGCAGCTCTTCGGTACCACGAACCAGCTCACGGCGGGACTCGCGCTCGCGGTCATAGCGGTCTGGGTCTTCACCAACAATCGTAATCCTCTGGCTCAGATCATCCCGCTCACCTTCCTACTGGCTATGACTACTTGGGCACTGTTTATCAACCTCGGCAAGTTCTACAGTGAGGGCGATTGGCTACTCACCGTACTCAACGCCATAATCTTCGTTCTGGCCGTCTGGCTTATAATAGAGGCGATAGGCGCCATGAATCGGGCTCGTGGAGAACGGGATCGGGTGCGGAGAGGAACCACGCCACAATGAACGCCGCACACCGAATAATTCTAGTCCGCGAGTGGGACGCACAAGTCTCGGCCTCTGGCTGCTGCGGTCGCCTCGGCGGGGAGAACACGGAGCTTGGGGATAAGGATACCTTCGCCCAGAACCGCTGCGAGATGGAGGCGATGGGCGAAGTCTACCGGGCTCTCAGGGCTGAGTTGGTCGATGTGGATATGGAAATAACGGTGGTAGACCCGAGGAATATGATCTGGCTGGTCCCCACGCTACTCAAGGATTCCCGCAAGCGTGGCCTCGGGATCGGTGGGATCTGGAGCCAACTCCGGCGCGGCGTCTCCTACAACGCCATAATCGTCGACGGGAAAACGCTCTTCTCCGGTCGCATCCCGACAGCCGAGGTAGCTCTCGAAGCCGTAAAGGACGAGTTGGATCTCCGAGAGTCCGAGTTGGCGGTGGTCTAGAGAGTGTCGCCTGACTGGCGCAAGATCTACGCCCGCATCGACGAACTCCACGATGCATACTTCGTCGGTCGCTGGCGCTCGGGCCTGCAACGCGAGGCAGGCCGCCAACAGGACGCGCTTATGGCGATGCTCTTCCTCGAAGCCCTCGGCATCCCAAACCCCACGAGCTACTACTCCCTCGAACTCTATCCGGAGTTTGTCGAGGAATTCCACCGCTGGCACCGGCGCATGGGGATGAACCAATTCCCCGAGCCGGGCGTCTGCTGTTGACCGAAGAGAAGCACAGTCTCAACCGGCTCACGTTCTTCGGCGGCAAGGGCGGCGTCGGCAAAACCACACTCGCGGCGGCTTTCGCTACCCTACTAGCCAGTCGTGGCGACAAGACACTCCTCGTCTCCACCGACCCCGCGCACTCCACGAGCGACATCCTCAGCGCGAAGCTCTCCGGTGAGCCAACGCAGATAGACGGAGATTTGTGGGCCGTCGAGATCGACGCCGCAGCCGACGCTGCCGCCTACGTCGAACGCATCCAGAAGGATGCCAAAGGCTCAGTCAGCCCGGAAGTCCTACCTGCGGTTCGTCAACACTTGGAACTAGCAAAGTCCAGCCCCGGCACCGAAGAGTCCGCCCTCTTCGACCGATTCGTGGACCTCATAGCCCTCTGCCCCGAAGAATACGACCGAATAGTCTTCGACACCGCCCCAACCGGCCACACCCTGCGCCTGCTCACTCTGCCGGCACTTCTCACCGCGTGGGTGGAGGGCATGGTGCGCCAGCGCGAGAAGGTAGCCGGAATGGAGCGGATGCTAAGAAACCTCGCCGGTAAAGAAGGCTCTGAAGACGACCCGATCCTCAACCGCCTGCGCGAACGTCGGAACAAATTTCACCACGCCCGGCATAGGCTGCTGGAAGACACGACGTTCTACTTGGTCATGATCCCCGAGCGACTCCCGATAGAAGAAACCGCCCGAGCCCTCGAAACCCTGCGCCACGGCGAGATCAACGTCGGAGCTTTGCTCGTCAACCGCATCTTCCCGGAGTCGGCGGGTGGGGATTTCATGCAGGCGCGACTAGAGCAGCAGCGCGAATACCTTCGGGAGATCCAAGCCCGCTTCAAGGACACAAAGATAGTCCACATAGAACAAGAAGCTCGCGACGTGACGGAACAGAGACAACTCCAACCCATAGCCACGCAGTTGGATGCCGCACATCTGCGGTAGCTGCATCGAGCGAGACCAGACCTTGCGTTATACTTTGCTCATGGCTGAGTCCGCCGTACCGCACCGTCCCATAAGCGTCCGAGAGTACCTGGACCAGGAAGAAGCCGCCACCATCCGCCACGAGTACGTCTCGGGGACGATACATGCACAGGCGGGAGCCACGAGAAGACACAACATCATAGCGGGCAATGTATTCGGCAGCCTTTGGGCCGCTGCACGTGGAAGCTCTTGTCGGGTATTTCAGAACGACATGAAACTCCGCGTCGCTGACGACATCTTCTACTACCCCGATGTAATGGTCGCCTGCGAACCCGAAGGACAAGACCCTATCTACGAAGACTCGCCGTGCCTGGTAGTCGAAGTAGTCTCGCCGAACACAGCGACCATCGACCGGCGCGAGAAATTGAATGCTTACCGAAAGGTGTCCACGCTCAAGGCGTACCTCATAGTGGATCAGGAGAAAAAGCAGATCGAACGCCACTGGCGCGACGGCGATGGCCTGTGGTGGGAAGCAGCCCTCGTCGGAACCGGTGAAATCCCCATTCCATGCCCGGAGACCCGCATCTCGCTAGAGGAGATCTACGAAGGACTGTAGGCGCCGGATCTAGCCACTCCGCTTGAGCTTGCCGGTCTTTTTGGCGTAAGTCTCTGCGATCTGGAAGACCCATATCCCTAACGGCACGAAGACGACTCCCATGAGGAGCAACACTTGTATACTGCTCCAAAGCTCGGCGAGACCAGCACCGTCCTGGAGGGCTGCGCGGGCGCCTTGCAGGGCGTAAGTCACCGGCGAGACGGTGGCGATAGCTTGCATCCAACCCGGTAGAACATCCACTTCGTAATAGACACCGGAGACGAGCAGCAGCACGGAGGAGACTATGTAACTTACCTGTTGGCCTTTCTCTGGCGAGAGGAGCGGCAATACAGCAGCCACGATCCCGAAACCGACCAGCGAGATGCTGGCGACTGCGAGCACTAGCAAGGCGCCCCAGTAATTGGCATTGGAGAGATCCAGATCAAAGATCGCCAAGCACACACCGAGAGTTAGCACCGTCTGGAATATCCCGTAGACGACCGCGTAGAAGCCCATCCCGAGCAAGTGAGTAACGCGACTCGACGGACTCATGAACGTATACTCGATGGTACCTTCCCATCGCTCCCAACTCACCGTCTCCGAGAGCACGTCGAAGAGCATAGAGAGGTAGTTCCAAAGCAGCGCTCCGATGAGCAGGTACGTCATAAGGAACTCCGTATCCACCTTGCCGCCGATCTCTTCCACGCCCGCGCCGATGAATGTGATCGCCATGGCGTTGATCGTGACGTACACGAGCCACACGACCTCCCACAGCAAGTATCGCTTGGTCAGAAAGTAGTTGCGTTGGACGTATCCCCACACGGCGACAAGTTCCGTGAGCCACCGGGGCTTGTTCGGTAAGCTTTGCATTACTCGTCTCCTTCCGCGCTGGCCTCTTCGACCGAGTAGCCCGTAGCGACCATGAACGCCTCCTCAAGACTCGGGGTTTGACCATTTTTGGCGTAGCGGCGTGTTAGTTTCTCGGGCTCGTCGAGCGCGAGTATCTTCCCGTCCATCATGATGCCGACCCGGTCGCACAGAGCTTCGGCCTCATCCATATCGTGGGTACATAGCAGGACCGAGGAGTCGTGGATCTTACGAATGCTGCGGATAAAACGCTGAACGTCCTTTTTACTTCGAGGATCGAGCCCCGTCGTCGGCTCGTCGAGGAGCATGAGCACGGGACTTGTCAGTAAAGCTCGCGCTAACGCTATCTTCTGCTGCATCCCGCGGCTGAGATGTTCCATTGGTTCCAAAGCCCGTTTGGGCTCGAATCCTATGTTGGTCAGGATCTCCGCTATTCGTGGCCGGGCTTCGCGACTGGTGACCCCGTAGAGCTTCGCGCCATAGAGCAGATTCTCCATCGCCGAGAGTTTTTTAAAGAAACTAGCCTCCACGCTGACCCGGTTCATGCTTCGCTGCACCTGCTTCGGATGCTTGACAGCGTCCACGCCAAAGATCTCCACCTCGCCGCTATCCGGGAGCACGAGCGTGGAGATAACTCGCACGAGCGTGCTCTTGCCGCTCCCGTTTGGGCCGAGAATGCCGACTACTTCACCCTTCCCGACGGATAGCGAGATCGAGTCGAGAGCCCGCACGATCTCACCCCGACGCTTCTTGAAACTTTTCTCGACGCTCTTCAACTCCAGAGCTTGCATTGTCGACCTCCTTTCACCGGGGACGTCATCTACAGACGCCCCCTGGCTTCCAACCTCTCCCACACAACACGCCAGGTCTCCTCACGCTCGGTGGCGACGGCCAGCGCGAAGAGCCGCCGGGCCAGCCGGGCGCGCAGGGAGGGCACGCCGGCGCGGCGCCTGTATCTATTGCGCTCGGCCACCCGCTCGGCGTGGTCCTGTGCGCGGATGTCACTGTCTTGCGTCACTCGATAATGCCAGTCGTTGAACATCTCGGTCATTCTCCTCTTCTCTATAACCGGGGACTTGGGGCTCAATGCCCGGTCGGGGTTCGGAGCGGGAGACCATCGTTTGCCTTTTTGACAAAGACCGAGGCCCCCGGTCCATTAAGTCCGGGGGCCTCGTATGAGAAGTCTGCTGTGAGCTAGAAACTCAAGTTCTCATCGTGACCATGCGGACCTCGGGACGCACCTCTCCCCCGAACGCTCGGGTTCCTATGTTGGAGATGTGGATGTGCATTAACACTTCATCCCTTCGGTCCTCTACGCAACTACGACAACGAAAATACTCTACCCGCGCCGAAATCGCTTGTCAATAGCGTGACGAGTTTTTTAAGAAATATTTATCTCGCATGGCCCAGAGCGCGTCCGACGGCGGCCTCGATACGCCCACCATAAGGTTGCGCGCCGGTGATGACCTCGGCTTCTTCGAGCGGAGCGTCCTTCCGCGTCACGAACATCGTGGGCACGGAGCCCACGCCGAGCCTCCCGGCGAGTGCCTCGTCATCGAGGACCTTCTGCGTGAATCGGCCCTCTTCGAGCGCCGCCCGGAGTTCTTGGCGGGCGAAACCGGCGGAGGCACCGACTTCCAGCAGCACCTCCGTATCGCCGATGTCCCGGCCATCTTCGAAGAACGCCTTGAAAAGAGCCGTGTGCATCGTGTCGTAGAGACCCTTCACGCGGGCGAACTCGGCGGCTTCGAGGGCCTTACGGCTCCGGGGCTGGACGGGCGGCAGGCGCAGGGTCATGCCCAAGGAGTTCGCCATCGGGTAGACGGAGGCGTTCCAGACGCGATGCAGGTAGTCACCGTCAGGGTCCAGGGTCGGTACGGGGTCCGGGCGCAGCTCGTAGGCTCGCCAGTCCACCTCGACCTGCTCGCCGTACTCATCGCGGACGCGGGAGAGGTCCGGTTCTTCGAGGTAGCAGAATGGACATACATAATCGCTGAAGACCGTGATCCTGGCCCGCTTTACACTGTTTTCGCTCATGGGACCCCCTCGGAAACTCGCAGTTAAGAACCGGGCCCCGTCTTACCACGGGACCCGGTTCGTGGAACGTACTCGCGAGCACGCGCCGGAGCTTACGCAGGCGTAAACTCGATGTCGCTCGTGATCTCGATGCTTCCCTTGACCGAACGCGCTACGGGGCAACTATCCGCGTACACATCCAGCACACGTTCGATCTTCTCTCGATCCACCTCGTCGGCGCTCAGGTGGAAGGTCTGTTTGATCCTCTTGATGACCAACACTTTACTCTCGACTTCTATCTCCCCTACCGTATCGGCGTAGAGACTCTCAAAAGACACTTGACGCGCTGCCAGCGCGCCTGCAAAAGTGCCGAGCAGTCAACCACCCGCAGCAGCCACCACGTAGTCCAACGTCGAACCGTGCGACTCCTCCTCATCAGGCGATACACCATAGTGCTCGGCAACCTCGCTATGAACCCCGAACAATACGGGCTCGTCGGCACCCGGCACGAAAGCTCGCCGGACTTTGCCTTCGACCGGCTCCACTTTCACCGTCGATACGTACTTTACCTCGGACACTTCACGACTCCTCTCTCCTTCGCTATTCATTCACAAGTATAGACGTTAGACGTGTGTGTAATGGAGTGCCTAGACAGTTAACATACGGGGGTGAGTATTCGAAGGTCCGCATAGGATGCGCGAGGGATGTCTAGGAGTACTGGTCACGCTTGTGGCTCGTGTGCTCTCGGTGGTTCTCGTGTGCGTTGGTATCTTGATGTTTCTTCTGGGAGTGTTCGCTTTTCAGCCGTCCTTCGACTTTATGACGGTCGCGGTGGCTTCTTTCGCGCTCGGAGGCGCTTTTCTATTCGTCAGGGTTGGGCGGGATGTCTGGAGTGACCTCAAGGAAGGCACGTCCTCCAGCAAAAGTTCCGATGCTCAGAAAGACGATGATAGTGACCCGGGCATCGGGACGTAAGCCAGGGTACTAACGAAAGAGAGCGTGGTATTCCTCGTTTGGGATCATGCCGCAAGCCAACGACATGCGGTTGGTGAAATTGTACATACTCGAGATCTCTACAATATCCCAAACTTCTTCTTCGGTTAGACCGAAGCTCTTCAAACGTTCGAGATCGTCGGGCGTGCAGTCCAATGGCTCGTTGGTCACCTTGACAGCGTAGTCGAGGATGGCGGCGCAACGCTCGTCGAGGCCCGCACGTCTGTAGTCGAGCGTTATGCGGTCGGCCATTATGGGGTCGCCGAGAGCTTCGCGCAGGGCGGCTCCGTGGGCGACCAGGCAGTAGAGACAACCATTCTCCATGGAGACGGCTACGGCGATCATCTCCCGCTCCGCCGCGTCTAGGTTCTCCGTCGGCTCGTGCAGTTGCTTGTAGTGCCCGAACCACGCCGACAACCTCTCGGGCCGAAAACTGTACGCCCGAAACACGTTTGGCACGAACCCAACGCTCTCCCGCGCCTTCCTGAAAAGTCCCTGCAAGCCTTCCGGTAGGTCCGTCTCCTCCGGCACCGGAAACCAGCTAACCGGAACCGCCGATCCCTTGCCCGAAATATGCTCCACGTCGGTCATCTTGATCCTCCTATCGTCCCACAGCTCGCATCATCTCCTCGGTGTATCGCTCACCGGACGCGGCTCCACGGGGCATGGCTTCCTCTATTCGTCGCAGGTCTTCCTCGGTAAGCGTTACGTCCGAGGCTCCGGCGTTCTCTTCGAGGTACTTGCGGCGCTTGGTTCCGGGGATGGGTACGATGTCTTCTCTTTGAGCCAGAAGCCAGGCTAGGGCTAGTTGTCCCGGCGTTACGTTTTTGTCGTCGGAGATCTCACGTATCTTGTCCGCGAGAGCGACGTTGTTCATGAAGTTCTCTTCGGCGAAGCGCGGGAATCGAGCACTGCGGGTATCGTCTTCGGGCATGTCGTCGATGCTCTTGAATCGTCCGGTCAGAAAGCCCCGCCCGAGCGGACTGTACGGTACGAAACCTATATTTAGCTCCCGAAGCAGCGGCAGTATTTCATCCTCCACATCCCGGGTAAAGAGCGAGTATTCGGACTGCAACGCGCTTATGGGATGGGTGGCGTGGGCCTTGCGAATAGTCCCGGCTCCGGCTTCTGAGAGGCCGAGGTAGCGAACTTTTCCGGCTTCGACCAGTTCGGCCATCGCCCCGACGGTCTCCTCGATCGGGGTTTCGGGATCAACGCGGTGTTGATAGTAGAGGTCTATGTGATCCACCCCGAGGCGTGCGAGCGAAGCGTCGCAGCATTCACGGACGTATTCGGGTTTGCCGCTGACACCCTGGAAGCTACCGTCTTCGCCGCGGACGTTGCCGAACTTGGTGGCGAGTTGGACTTCGTCGCGCCGGTCGGCGATGGCCTTGCCGACGAGCTTCTCGTTGGTGAACGGGCCGTACATGTCCGCGGTGTCTATAAAGGTCACGCCGAGGTCGATGGCGTGCTGGATCGTGGCGATGGATTCATCTTCGTCGGTTGTTCCGTAGAACTCGCTCATGCCCATGCACCCGAGACCGAGTTCGGAGACGGTCAGTCCTTCGCCGCCGAGTTTGCGCTGTCGCACGTAATTCTCCTTCCGTATGAAATCCCTTCCAGCCATAAGTTTACAACGAGACCGGTTGTGGAATGTTTTGTTGGAAGGTCCCGGTCTGTTACGATGTTGGAAGGTTGGACTCTGGAGGTTGGCCGGTGCAAGTCTCTGATGTTTTGAACTCGTGGGGGATTCGAGACCCTCGTGTCGTGCTGATCTCGGCTCTGGCGACGTGGGCGGTCGTGGGTATTTCGGCGTTCACGTTTTCGGCGGGCTCCACGGGTCGCGGTCTTGTGATGGGTGTCGGATACTTGTTGTCGGCAGTCTTCGCACTCGTGTTGCTGACACGGGCAGTCCGGGAGTCCACGAGGCGCGAGCGTCTGATCTGGGCTCTCCTGGCTGCGGGACTGGCGTTTACGATAGTCGGGGATCTCGGTTGGTCCGTCTCTCGAACCTCTAACGAGTTTGGGCCGGTTTTTTCTTTTCAACAGGCAGCATACTTGATCTCCTACCTACTCTTCGCTGCTGGGTCGCTGTCGCTGGTTAGAACGATAGTTTCGGAGATTGCCGGTGTCACGACATTGGACACTCTGGCGGTCATGCTCTCCTCGGGGACGCTGGCATGGTTTTTCCTGGCGGATGGAGAGTCCGCCTCTCTATCACTATCGGCGATTCTCCTGTGGATTGTTTTCGACGCGGCGTTGCTGTTTCTCGCGCTCGTGCTGATATCGGCATCTGGAGGGTCTGCGACGGCGAAACTTCTGGCAGCTGGATTTATGGCGTTTCTAGTGGCGGATACACTCTACCTGGATGCGGGAGCCAGCGGAGCGTATGAGTTCGGAGGAATACCTTACATGGCCTGGGCTCTGGGGGTAGTCTTAATCGGGAGTTCCGCATTATGGCCGAGCCCGATCCAAACAGCCGCCGCGACGGCTACCCCACGTATCAGTCCGTGGCGGATCTTTGCGTTCTGGTTCGGCCCTCTCTCGCCGCCGCTGCATTTCGTGATCCTGCTGGCCTGGTGCGCGTTGCGTCCCCCACCTCCGGGCTATGTTCTGGTGGGCGCCGCAACTCTCCTGTTGTATCTCGGATTGCGCGTGGCACTCGTCTCCTTCGTAACCCGGCGTTTGAGTGCCGAACAGGAAGCAGCTACTCGAAAAATCGAGCAAGGCCGGGTCTTGCTGGAGATGCACGACACCGTAAAGCAGAGCATCCACGGGATAGCACTGTCGGCGGACGCCGCGCTCGAAGCCGACCGGCGCGGCGAGCGGGACCGGGTACGCGAGATGCTCGGGCGAACACTCGCGGCCTCGCGGGAGGCTGAGTACAAAGTCTCCCAGCCCTACGACGAACTTCGGGCTTTCCAGAGCGAAGGTAGCCCGAGCATCACCGAACACCTCAGCAACCGCCTGGATAAGTTCGAGCAATACTTCGGCGTTGCTACCCACGAAGACTTTCAGGCTCCATTGGACACCCTCAGCGTCGCCGAGGTAGCGGTTGTGTATCGGGTTGTGGTCGAGGCGTTCTGGAACGTTGCCAAGCACGCTCATGCCCGCAACATGCGCCTTGAGTCGCGGCGCGTCGGTCGGACGCTAATATTGAGGGTACGAGACGATGGGCGGGGATTCGACGCAGCGAATCCGCCACCTGGAATGGGGCTCGCGTACATGCGCCAGAGAGCCGGGGAAGTTGGGGCTAAGCTCGATGTGATCTCCACTCCCGGACGCGGCGCTTGTATTCAACTCCGTTTCGACAAGGGTTGACGTAGCTCCGTCGCCTTAGAAGGGTGTACCGACTCCGGTGGTGTCTTCGAGGATTTGGCGGGCTTCGAGCATAGCGTCTTCGGGTACTAGCAACTCTCTCGGGCCGCCGCCAAGAAAGTCCGGGGCATCAAAGCCTGTTGGGCGACGGATCAAGACTGGAATATCCGCGCCGCGAAGCAGCCCTTCCATCATCAAGGCCATCGACTCGTTAGGGGCGTTGCCGACTTTTACCCAACCGTGCATCGACAGATTATACCGGAGCGCGACGACTGCCAAGTTCACCCGCAACAGAAACATATACGCCAAACCGTCGTAGACAGATGCACGGAAGGCTTCTACCATTAGGTTCGAGGAATGTCGGAGTAGGACCGACTGAGGGAGATGTCGATGGAAGATGCCGGTAACGGGCGATCCTCGCTTGTGGAGACCCGAGGTCTGACCAAACGCTATGGGTCGCTCACAGCGGTTAGCGACTTGAACTTGACCGTCCGGCGGGGCGAGGTCTACGGCTTCCTCGGTCCCAACGGCGCGGGCAAGACCACGACCCTGCGTATGTTGCTCGGGCTCATTCGTCCTAGCAGCGGAGAGGCTACGGTGATCGGGGATTCCCCTGGCACGCCGGAGAGTCTGGAACGGGTGGGGGCTCTGGTCGAGTCGCCCGCATTTTATCCGTATCTCTCCGGTCGGGACAACTTGCGCGTGATGGCCCGGTACTCCGGCGTGGGCAAGGATCGGATAGAAGAGGTTCTGGATCAGGTCGAGCTCTCCGAACGTGCTAAGGATAAATTTCGGAAGTATTCACTCGGGATGAAGCAGCGGCTCGGAGTGGCGGCGGCACTCTTGAAAGATCCCGAATTGCTGATCCTGGACGAGCCGACGAATGGCTTGGACCCGAAAGGCATGGCGGATATGCGGCGTTTGATCCGGACCCTCGGAACCGGCGAGCGTACAGTGTTGCTCTCCAGTCACCTTCTGGGCGAAGTCGAACAAATCTGCGACCGTGTAGGAGTGATCCAGAAGGGCGAACTCGTGGCGCAAGGAACCGTCTCGGAATTGCGAGGCCGCGAAGGTCTACTAGTGCGAGCGGAACCTTTGAAAGATGCCCACGAGATAGCCAAACGACTATCGGGAGTCGAAGAAGTAAAGGAGACGGATGGGATGCTGAGGCTCACGATAGACCCCGGACGGGCGGCGGAGATCAACGCAAAGTTAGTCTCGGCGGGGTTGCGGGTTAGTGAGATACGCCCCTCCGAACAATCCTTGGAAGAAGTGTTTTTGGAACTTACCGGCGGGGAGACGGTCTAATGTTGGCGAGCTTTCGGGCAGAGATTCTCAAGCTCCGCAAACGTCCCGCGACGTGGGTTCTGGGTCTCGTATGGGTGACCGTGGTGATGTTGTTCGGATACGTGCTGACCTACTCGTTTGTAGCAAACGCTCCCCCACCTCCCGACGACATCCCCAAGGAGGCTCAAGCCCAGCAAGAGGACTTCAACCAGTCGCAGATAGAAGCCCTGATGCCGGAGAGCCTGCTGCAGAACATGTTCGGTGGTGGCTTCTTTGGGATTGGAGCGGCTATCGTGCTTATACTGGGCGCTCTGGTGGCCGGTAGCGAGTACGGCTGGGGGACGATGAAAACTATCCTGAGCCAACGTCCTGGAAAGCTTGCGGTACTGTTCGGCAAATTGCTGGCACTGTCGGTGGCGCTACTCCTCTTCGTGGTGCTGGGACTCTGCGGGGCCGCTCTGGCGAGTTTTGTCGTGGCGGGCTTCGAGGACGCGGCGGTGGAGTGGCCGGCAGTCGGGGAGTTGCTGCGGGGACTGGGAGCGGGGATGCTCGTCTTTGCTGTGTGGGCGTTGATGGGCTTCGCTCTGGCAACCGTGTTTAGAGGTACGGCTCTCGCCATAGGGCTGGGACTGGCGTGGGCGCTTATCATCGAGAACACCGTCGCCGCGCTTCCCATTGAGAGCGACACGTTCGAGAGCCTTCGGAAGGCTACTTTGGGCGAGAACACCTTTGGGGTCACGAGCTACTTCGGATCCACTGTGCCAGAAGGTTTTGGAATACCCGAAGCCCTTGTCGATGCCGAGCGAGGTGTGCTCGGGCTTCTAGTCTACGTAGCGGTCTTTGTCCTGATCTCCGCCCTCTTTATGCGCCGGGACGTTGTCTGAATTTAGAGATCGCTCTAGAAGACGAGGATTCCTCTCGCTCTAATCCTTGCGCTCCGTATAGCGGTTGGTGATCGGCATCCGGCGATCCCGCCCAAAAGCCCGCCCGGTCACCTTGATCCCGATGGGAACCTGCCGACGCTTGTACTCGGCCCGATCCACCAACCCTATTATCCGGCGCACATCGTCCTCGTCGTAACCGGCGGCGACGATCTGAGCTATCCCTTTATCTTCCTCTATGTACGCTTCTAAGATGGGATCCAGGACATCGTAAGGCGGCAAGGAATCTGTATCGCGCTGGTCGTCACGCAATTCGGCTGAAGGTTCTTTGTCCAATATGGACTGCGGGATCAACTCGCGGCCCATGACCTCGTTGAAGTAGCGCGATACACGGTATACGAGGTTTTTGGGAACGTCTTTTATGACCGCAAAACCACCGGCGGAGTCGCCGTAGAGTGTGGAGTAGCCGACGCTCATCTCGCTTTTGTTGCCGGTGCTAAGAACGATCCAACCAAACTTGTTGGACAATGCCATCAAAATGTTCCCTCGGATACGGCTCTGAAGGTTCTCCTCCGTAACATCCTCGGGCATCCCCGCGAAAGCGTCCTGCATCATCTCCGCGTAAGCATCAAAGGCCGGTCCTATGGGGATGGCCTGAGTATCTATGCCGAGGTTTTTGGCAAGCGCCGCCGCGTCAGTGTTCGAGAGATCGGAGGTGTACCGGCTCGGCATCAAGACCCCCGTAACGTTCTCCGGCCCGAGCGCTTTTACGGCGACCGCTGCCGCCAAAGCCGAGTCTATGCCGCCGGAGAGACCGAGCACGGCTCGCGAGAAACCGTTCTTCCTGAAGTAGTCCCCAAGCCCCAGAACCAGAGCTTCGAGAACTTCTCCTTCTTCGGACGGATACGGCTCGACTCGTGGTTCGACGGGCGCTTCGGGCTTCCGGGTCGGGAGGTTCGGCAATTCCACCACGAGCGGCGGGGTCTCGGGGTTCTCTTTACGGGGGCGGGGGTCGTGGAGGCGTTGTATCAGGGCTTCGGAGGGTTGCAGGTCAACGACGAGTAGATCCTCTTCGAAGGGTTTGGCTCGGGCGAGAAGACGGCCCTCCGGGTCGAATGCAGCGGAGCTTCCGTCGAAGACTAACTCGTCCTGACCGCCCACGAGGTTGCAGAAGACGACGTAGCACCCGTAGTCCGAGGCTCGCACACCAAGCATCCGCTCCCGAAACGCGCCTTTGCGACGGTGATACGGCGAGGCGGAGATGTTCAGCAGAACTCCCGCGCCACCGAGAGCCTGCTCCCGAGCCGGGCCACCCGGATACCAGATATCTTCGCAGACGCTCATGCCCACCAGCGAGCCGTTCACGCGGGCCATCGGAGCACCGACGCCTTCGCGGAAGTAGCGGTTCTCGTCGAAGACACCGTAGTTTGGCAGGTAGCGTTTGTGGTAGCGGTGCAGCACTTCGCCGCCCGAGACCACGGCCAGGGAGTTAAAGAGATCTCCATCAAGGTCCACGAATCCCACGGCGCAGGCTATGTCCTCTGGGACGGTCTTAGCGAAATCTTCGAGGGCTTTCAGGTTCTCCTCGATAAAGTTTGGGCGCATGAGGAGGTCTTCGGGGGGATAGCCGGTGATCGTCAACTCCGGGAAAGCCACGAGGTCCGCGCCGGCATCGATGGCTTGCGTCAAAGCTTTGGACATACGTTCGACGTTGCCCGGAATATCTCCGACGGTAGTGTTGATCTGGGCTAGCGCGACCCTCATGCGCACAATATACCGCGCTGGCGGGTTCCATGAATCGATGATACGTACACTCGTGCATGCTCCGTGAGATCATCAGATACTGTTTCCAGCCTGCACATGCCTTTAGATTGCCAGTCTAATGTCTCAAGGTTCAAAATTTCTGAACCGAAGCTTATTCAATTCCTCATCGAGAAAGCTTCAAGAATACGCTTCAACGATGAGCTACTAGAAAATTGGACGCCGCTGCTCTCGTCTACCGCATTAGGGCTACGCTCAAAATGTTGTCTACTACACGCCAAGTTCCGGTCTTGTTGCTCAGCATCGTTTCTGCAATACGGCGCTTGAAGTCCAGAAAACTACACGTAGGGCCAACCTGTCGGAAAACATCATGAAGCACACGCTTACCATCGGCTTGGATGCTCCACTTTTCTCGCCACTGGTCACGTAGCTCGTTATCTCGCGCTTCGCACGTGGCCTCGAACTCTTGTAGCCATGTCGAGGGGTCGATATTTGTGATTTGGTCCCTTATAGATTCCAGTCGTGCCAATAGCGCCGTGCCGATTTCGTCGTAGCTTCCTTTGGCAAGCTCGGGCCGAAATCCTGGGTTTTCCGGTTCTTTAGCTTGATATACGTCACGTGCAATGACGCCTCGCAATTGAGCGAGC
>JBGTFQ010000195.1:0-5681 GCA_041747155.1 Rubrobacteraceae bacterium | reverse complement strand
CGTGGTCGACGCCGAGCGCCGGGGACTCGTGAACACCGTGGATCAAGACCTGGAGGTCCAGGTCTACCTACCCGACGAGAAAGTTCCCGAGACACCGGACGACGCAGACCTCGCCAACGAAGAACCCAAAAAAGAAGCCACATCTCAATCTCAGAACAACGATGAACAGCCAGCTTCGGAAGAATCTGAAGAAGCAGACTCGAAGGAAGAGTCCGAGCAACAGTCGAAGGGCAACTTTGATCTCCTGGAGGACTTGACGCCCTACGAGTTGAAGACGGTCTGCAAGGCGATCTCCGGTCTCCGGCATCCAGCGTCGTTCGTGGAGGTCTTCGGGGGCATCCGGGAGCTGAACGAGCGCGGAGAGTTGGAGTTGTCGCGGGAGGAGATCGGGGATGTAATCTCCGCCATGCTCGAAGCCCAATATCTGGATATCGTGCGCCAACGCCCCTACGAAGGCTCCAAAGCCGACATGACTTTCTATGAGCTGAATTCCAGCAAACAGGAAGTCCAGACCGCCCTCAATGGCGGATGACGCGAGCGGTTTCGGAGTCGCTAGTCTGCTAGTTTATAGACGGTGAAGGCGGCAAGTCCAAGCGCCGCCGCGATCTGCACCAGCGAGACAGCCAAGGTCGCGGCTACCTGCGTGGCGGAGACATTGCGGAGGACCAGTTGAACGAAGACTATGAGGCCACACGAGACGGTTACCATAAGAATAGCCTTGACCTTGTAGGATTCGCCGCGCTCCCTCCAAATCGCCATTGCTAAGAGTGCGGGAATGAAAAAAACCAGTATAAGTGGCACCAAACGTAAGATTTCAACTAGAATGTTGGCTACTGCATCCATGTGCGTAGCTTACACTACTGTATAGGGGTTTCTGGAAAGAGATTACAAATTGATGTGGGGACCAACTTTGGAAATGAAGGCGGTGGGAACAAGTGGGTATTAACCAGAGAGTTTCGCTCAGGAAGTTCGTAGAGGATATTCGGCGATGGGTGGATGAAGGTCGTGGTGACGATTGGATCTCCTCTGCTCTCGGAACCAGTCCGTCGTCGGTTCAATCTTTCCGTTCGCGCAACGGCATCTACCGCCGGGACCAGGGCTCGACGCTGCATCATCCGAAAGATTACAATGCCTACGAAGGCGTACTGGATGCCGAGGACACGAGCATATGGTTCGATCCCGGCGTAGGCGAGGATTCCCGGTGGCGGGAGCGTTGGAGTCACGTGCAGCGGGTCGAGGTGCGGGTCACGCCCACGCGCATCGTGCTGATCCGTCGCGGCGGAGCTCCCCGTGCGGTCAGAACGCAATCCAGCCCGATCACACCGTAAGATATACTTGGATGGGTTTGGGCCGTCCGACCCGTCGCTGCGTCCAGGACTCGTCCGGGGCGTAGAGCAAAGTCCGGACTCGTAGCAGAGACCGCTCGGGCCAACAACCCGAGGTACGGAACGCGCAAGCTTCCGTAACGTCAAGTGCAACAGAGAGTAGACCAGCCGATGACCGGGGAATCTCTCCGGTACAGGTGATGGGTGAAAGGGTGGGGTAAGAGCCCACCGGCGGTATCCTGAAAGGGACCGGCCAGGTAAACCACCGGCGCGAGCAAGCCAAATTGTCTGGGACCCCAGACTGGTAGGTGCGGCTCCACAGAGGAGCGCGGGAGCGGTCATCCGCCCCCGGAGATGGATGACGGGATAGAGCAGGATCCGGCTTACGGGACGGCCCGAGCCTTGTAGAGATTTAAATATCAACGTTCCCTCATATATGTGCTTCTGGAACGCATTCACATCTGGCAACTCGAACTTCCTCTATACTGCCAGCCAGAAGGGAAGCCTTCGGTTACAAGTAGGCACAAGCATTTAGACGGGAGAGTGAAGTTGTCAAGTATAGCCACCGCCTGGAAGAAGTTGCCCTGGTGGATCGAACCCATAGTTGTTGTCGTCATCCTAACGCTTTTTGGTCTGTACTCTTTCGTCGCTATTGCACTATACGGAGGCGAATATAATCAGTACGTCTCTCCGTTCTACTCTCCCGAGGTAGGGCTTCCTAGCTGGATGCCGGCCTTTGTGACAGCCCCGATGTTGGTTCTGTGGATACCGCTCGGGTTCCGGGCGACGTGCTACTACTACCGTAAGGCCTACTACCGGGCGTTCTTCTGGGATCCACCAGCGTGTTCGAGTAAGGCCCAGCAGCGGGATAGGCCGTGGGCCAGCAGCTCGGAGAGTTACAAGGGCGAGCGGGGCGTGTTTGTCTGGAACAACATTCACCGGTACTTTCTTTACGCCTCTATTGTTGTGGTTATCTTTCTCTGGTACGAGGCGTTTCTAACGGTCTTCACGCCTGATGGGTTTAGGATCGGGGTGGGCTCGCTGCTATGGTTCCTGAATATTGTCCTAGTTTCGGCTTACACGTTCTCGTGTCACTCCTTCCGGCACTTGATCGGAGGAAACAATGATTGTCATTCCTGCATGAAGGGTGGCAACGCTCGACGCAAGACGTACAATCTAGTTAGCAGGCTCAACGCGAAGCATCCGCAGTGGGCGTGGTACAGCCTCTTCTCGCTGCTGGCGACGGATCTCTACTTGAGGCTTCTTCAGACGGGTGTAATAACGGACTTCACGATTATCGGTTAGCAACAGGAACGGGTGGTAGAGATGGAGAGCAACGGACACTCTAACGGACAGGGCGAGCGGTACGAGGTTCGCGAGCACGATGTCCTCATAATCGGGGCCGGAGGCGCGGGCCTTCGGGCGGCGGTCTCCGCCGCCGAGGATCACGGTCTCTCGGTCGGTATCGTTACGAAATCCCTGCTCGGTAAGGCCCACACCGTCATGGCCGAGGGTGGCATCGCCGCCGCGGTCGGCAATGTGGACCGCGAGGACTCTTGGCGGCAGCACTTTATCGACACTATGAAAAGCGGCAAGTTCCTAAACAACTGGCAGATGGTTGAGACCTTCGCTAAAGAGGCTCCGGATAGAGTCATAGAGTTGGAGCAGTGGGGGGCACTCTTCAACCGAACGCCGGAAGGCAAGATCTCCCAACGCGCATTCGGAGGCCACACGTACCGTCGCCTCTCTCACGTCGGGGACCGAACCGGCCTGGAGCTGATCCGAACGATGCAGGAGAAAGTGCTCGCTACCGACGCTGAGATCTACATGGAGACCACCGTCACGAAGCTCCTGAAGACGAACGGTCGTGTCGTCGGGGCTCTGGCCTACACCCGAGAGAGCGGCAAGTTTATCCACTTTAAGGCGAAGGCCGTGGTGATGGCGACCGGCGGTTGGGGCCGCATCTTCAAGGTTACGTCAAACTCCTGGGAGGGGACCGGCGACGGTGTCGTGCTCTCCTACGACGTGGGCGCTGAGCTCGTGGACATGGAGATGATGCAGTTCCATCCGACGGGGATGGTCTGGCCTCCGGGCGTGCGAGGATTGCTCGTAACCGAGGGCGTGCGCGGCGAGGGTGGCCTGCTGCGTAACTCCGAGGGCAAGCGATACATGGAGAACTACGACAAAGAGAAGATGGAGCTATCTACTCGCGACGTGGTCGCTCGGGCCAACTACACCGAGGTGCAGGAGGGCCGGGGCAGCGAACACGGCGGAGTCTATCTAGATATTACGCATCTCGGCTACGACGGCATCATGAAGAAGCTGCCGACGATGCACGAGCAGTTCCTCAAGCTCGCAGACATCGATATATCCAAGGAAGCGATGGAAGTATTCCCGACCGTCCATTACACGATGGGCGGCGTGATGATTGACGCGGAGACCTGCGCTTCGACGGTGCCGGGGCTCTTCGCGGCGGGCGAGGTCGCGGGTGGGTTGCACGGGGCCAACCGGCTCGGGGGCAACTCGCTCTCGGACCTGCTTGTCTTCGGTCGGCGGGCCGGTGACGGGGCTGCGGCCTACGTTAAGGAGAGTGTCCATTCAGCGGACATCGAAGAGCGTGAGGTCGTCAAGGAGATCGGGCGCGTGCTCGAACCGCTGGAGAAGAAAGAGGAAGGCGAGAGCCCGTATCTCATCCAGCAGGAGCTTCAAGCGGCGATGATGGAGCATGCCAACTTGATGCGCGATGGGGATTCTTTGAAAGAAGGACTTGGCAAGGTGCTCGCGCTCAAGGACCGGCTGGAGCGTATCAGCGTTCCGGGTTCGCGGATGTTTAATCCGGGTTGGCATACGGCTCAGGATGTGCGGTATCTCGTGCAGATATCCGAGATCATCGTTCGGACGGCGCTGGAGCGGACGGAGCGGCGCGGAGCGCAGTGGCGGTTGGACTACGACGGTCCAGACGACGAGTTGGGCAACCTCAACTTCGTCGTTAGCAAGGATGATCAGGGCGAGGTCGGCATAGAGCGGCGCGAGAAGCGTCCGATGCCGGACCACCTCGCGGAGTTGATCGCGGACAAGGTTCCAGACATGGCCGGGGGCGAGAAGCGCGGCCCCGAAAGCCAGTTCTAGAGATACAGGAGGCGTGGGCCAAAGTATGAGTGAAGGAAACGGCAACAACTCCGGGGACGTAACCTCCAAGGCACACTCCCCGGTACCAAACGACGATCTGGGCGCCAGCGGAGAGACCGGCAAGATCCGGGTCTTCCGGGGCGACGGCGGCGGTGGCGAAATGGTCGAGTACGAACTTCCTCTGGTGGAGGGTATGGTCGTGCTAGACGCGGTGCTGGCGGTTCAGGCCGAGCAGGCGCAGGATCTCGCGGTACGCTGGAACTGCAAGGCCGCGCATTGTGGCTCTTGTAGTGCGGAGATCAACGGCAAGCCAAAACTTCTGTGCAAGACGCGCGTCGAGGAGTACGACGGGCAGGATATAAATATCCACCCGTTGCAGGCTTACCCGATCATCAAGGACCTCGTCTCCGACGTCTCCCAGAACTACAAGGTCTCAAAGAGCATCAAACCATTCACCTCCGACGAACAAGCCCCGTTCACGATGTACGAAGAGGACGTGGAGCGACTCTACGAGCCGAAGAGCTGCATTGAGTGCTTTATGTGCCAGGACGTATGCCACGTGCTGCGGACGCACCACAAGCATGAGGAGTTCGCCGGGCCGCGCTTCTTTGTGCGGAACCAGTGGCTGGAGATGCACCCGATGGACAACCAGGATCGACTAGAAGATCTCAAGGAAGAGCACGGCGTGGGGCTCTGTAACATCACCAAGTGTTGCACGGAAGTGTGTCCGGTTGGCATCAAGATCACCGACAACGCCATCATCCCGCTCAAGGAGCGCGTAGCCGACGAATACTACGATCCAGCCAAGTGGCTGATGCGCAAGATCCGGGGCAACCGAGGTTCGAGAAACGGCGCAACTAACGGAAGTCAGAACGGAAACTAACAGAGCGGACGACGGGCTTCGAACCCGCGACCTCAAGCTTGGGAAGCTTGCGCTCTACCAACTGAGCTACGTCCGCGTGAGAGGAATTCTAGCACGCCGGACGTAGCTCTCTACGTTTTGGAGGCACGAAGTGATGGAAGACCTCAGAACATGAATCACTCTCTAGAACCATGAACCCACCCGAATACAAGTTCTGTCCCCGGTGCGCCGGACGCTTCGAGACTCGCGTTCTCAAAATCGGCGACCCGGAGCGGCTGGTGTGTCCTGATTGCGGGCTTGTTTTCTATCTGGGGCCGAAGCTGGTGGCGGGCGCCATCTTCGAGATAGACGGTGAGATAGTCCTT
>JBGTFQ010000194.1:0-11104 GCA_041747155.1 Rubrobacteraceae bacterium | reverse complement strand
AGGCTCGGGACAGCGGCCCGCTCGCTGCTGAGTTTCCAGTACAACACGGTGTCTTTCGCGCCGAGATCTCGGGCCACGTCGTTGACGTACTCCGGCCCACCGACGAGGCGCACGAGAGCATTGGTGGCTACGTTGTCGGATTGAGTCATCATCAGCCACAGCGCGTCTTCGACCGTGGTCGTCGCGCCTGGGGTGTCCCAGCGAAGCCAGCCAGCGCCGGCGGCCCAGTCATCCTCGGTGGTTTTGAAGGTGTCGGAGTATTCGAGATCCCCGGATTCTATCTTTCGGTAGACGGCTACCATCACGGGGACTTTGATCGTCGAGGCCGAGAAAAAGGCAGTGTCAGTGCGGGATCCAAATCCCTTTCCACTTTCGAGGTCCATTGCGTAGAACCCGATCTCACCAGGATACCCCTCCACAATACGCCGCACTTCCTGGAGACCTTGCTCGTTAACCCTCGTTCCACCCTCCACGGTAACCTTGTCGGAGCCCAACTCAGCCTGCTCAGGCGCGGCCCCGATGCCAGGCTTCGCAAGCTCCTTCGGAAACTCCGACACCTCGACGTCCGTCAGGTTACGTCCCGTTGCGACTACACTCGGCGCGGAACCTTTCCTCTCTCGCAAGTACACGGTCGTCGAGGATTCCTTCTTTTCTTCGTCCGACACGCGCACCGTATGAAATTCGCCGGAGGACTTTGGAGCCTCGGCCTTCCAGCCGACTTGGCGGTCGGTGGATTCTCGGATCTCCTGCAAGGCTATATCCTTTAATCCTTTCTTCGGGGATGGTGCATTCTCTGAAGGAAATAAAGGATTCACGAGATCGTTGGGTACAACATCCAGCACCGCCTTGACATCCTTTGGAAACTCTTGATCTTCGACCAGCACCGAGCGTCGAGCTGTCCAACTCTTGTCTTTCTTCTCCAGAAACACTGCGTAGTAGCTGCCACCGTCGCGTCCCGGAACGGGGATACGAACCGAAGACCACGCTGGATCCAAGATGCTGCCTCGAACGTGTCCAACCGCGCCAGGGTCCGCGACCGCTAGTTCAGAAGCAACGCTTTCGTAGGCCACACCGGAGATTGTGAAGTCCGGCGGGTCTGGCGCGTCTATGCTCGCCGTTTCGGGCTTCGCGACGAGGCTTTTGTAGGGTTTTGGCTCCTCGGGTTTAGAGGATTTCTTTGGGGATGGAGCTTCGGTCGAATAGACGTTTACGGAGGCGGCTACTGCGGCCGCCAGAATCAGGATAACGGCCAGCCACAGGGTGCGCGAACGCCGACGGCGCGTCTTTTTATTAGAGTAAAGATACTTTTTCTTGGAGCGCGAGATTTCCCCTACCGATCCGGGTGCTTAGCACCGTGTCGATTTCTCATTTTCCTCATTTACGACTTGTTTACGAATTCTACAAGGCTTTGGATGTTTGTCTGTGCAACCTTCAGTATGTCTTCTTATGCCTGTCACGAATGCTACACTTCGGGCAGCAAGGGGACGGAGACGAGGAGGCATAGCCATGCGCGTAGAAGATATACAGGGCATGACCGTCGGAGGGCTGCTTGATTTCGTAACCAAACGACGCCCGGACGACGATGCTCTGATCTACCCTGACCGGAATCTACGCTACACTTACCGGGAGTTCGACGCAGCCGTCGACGAGTGTGCCCGAGCCCTGATCTCGCTGGGCATCGAGAAAGGTGACCATGTCGCCGTCTGGGGCCAGAACGTCCCGGAATGGGTGACCCTTCAGTTCGCCACCGGCAAGACCGGAGCCGTCCTCGTCACCATTAACCCGGCCTACAAAGCCCATGAATTAAAGTACGTCTTGGAACAATCCGACGCCGCAGCTCTCTTTCTGACGACCGGTGTGAAAGACTCGGATTTCCTGGAGATCCTGCGCTCCTCAGTCCCCGAAACCGACGGCCCGAAAGACCTCGCATCCGCGGAGTTGCCATTCTTGAAAAATGTCGTCTTGATGGGGTACGCGCCGCCGCAGGATACGACGATCCTGAGCTTCGAGGAGTTTCTTCGTAGGGGTGAGGATGTCTCCGAGAACGCTTTGATGGAACGGCAGGAGTCTTTGTTCGCAGGGGACGTTATCAATATGCAGTACACGTCCGGGACGACGGGTTTTCCGAAGGGTGTTCGTCTGACGCATGAGAACATCGTCAAGAACGCATTCCAGATCGGTGAGTGCATGAAGCTCGTGCCGGAGGACAGAGTTTGCATCCCGGTGCCGTTCTTCCATTGCTTTGGATGCGTGCTCGGGACTTTGAATACCGTTACGCACGAAGCCACGATGGTGCCGGTGGAGGTCTTTGATCCGCTTTCAGTGCTTCGGGCGGTACACGAGGAGAAATGCACGGCGGTACTTGGCGTGCCGACGATGTTTATCGCGGAGTTGGATCACCCGGACTTCAAAGATTACGATACGAGCAGTCTGCGAACCGGAATAATGGCTGGTTCACCCTGTCCGATGGAGGTAATGAAAAAAGTAGTGGACGTTATGGGGGCCGATGAGATCACCATAGCCTACGGTCAAACTGAATCCAGCCCCGTTATCACCCAGACCCGAACCGACGATCCGCTAGAGCTTAGAGTCTCCACCGTCGGACGAGCCCTCCCGGATGTGGAGGTGCGAATAGTGAGCGTTGAGTCCGGCGAGGACTGCGAAGCCGACGAGCAAGGCGAGTTGTGGACGCGGGGATACCACGTCATGCGCGGCTACTACAAGATGGACGAAAAGACATCTGAAGTTATCGACGAGGATGGATGGTTGCATACTGGCGACCTCGCCGAGATGGACGTGGATGGATACATCAAGATCACGGGTCGAGCCAAAGACATGATCATCCGGGGCGGCGAGAACATCTACCCACGGGAGATCGAAGAATTTCTCTACACACACCCTGAGATCAGCGACGTGCAAGTCCACGGTGTCCCCGACGAACGATACGGCGAGAAAGTAGCCGCCGCCGTCATCAGGCGCGAAGGCTCCGAACTAACCGCCGAGGTCGTGCGGGACTACTGCCGCGAGAACATAGCCCGGTACAAAGTACCCGATTACGTGGATTTCGTGGACGGCTACCCGATGACCGCGAGCGGCAAGATCCAGAAATACAAACTGCGCGAAACTGCCATCGATCTCTACGGATTACAAGAAGCCGCCGAAGTCGAAACAGCATAGAAAAGGGCCGGAGAAACTCCCCGGCCCTGCAAAACTATATGTGCGAAGGATTGACTAAGTCGAACGACTTCCTACGACCGCCCGGTAGATAGCTAGCAGGATGATCGCGCCTACAGTCGCCACGATGATGGAGCCTAGATTAAACCCGGTGACACCTCCGGCTCCGAATAATCCGAACACGAAACCGCCGATAAAAGCGCCCACGATACCGATGATGATCGTTACGATAATGCCGCCGGGATCATCGCCCGGCATTATCAGCTTGCCGAGTGCTCCGGCGATGAGACCAACTATGATCCAGGTGAGTATTCCCATTCTCTGTGCCTCCAAGTCTTTGGATTGCCAACGTCGTGATGTCTTCCCTTATACGTGAGAAGGAAACATCGGTTTCTCGCGGGCTGCTATTATGAGCATCATCCGAAAGGGCTAAGGAGGAGCATGAACTTCGATCTTACCGCCGAACAACGCCACTGGCGCGACCTCGCCCGAGACTTCGCGCAGAGCGAGATTCAGCCCCGCGCCGAAAGCCTAGACCGCGAACAAAAATTCCCCTACGACATAGTCAGCGAGATGTCCAAACTTGGCTTGATGAGCCTCACGCTACCGGAAGAGTATGGCGGCTCCGGCGGAGACTTCGTCGGGTACAACCTTGCGCTGGAGGAGATCTCGCGCGCCGATACCTCCGTCGGTATAACGATGGAAGCTCACATTTCTCTAGGCTGCGCCCCAATAGCCGCCTACGGCTCAACCGAGCAGAAAGAAAAGTTTCTCGCACCTTGTGCTGCCGGGGAGAAATTGTGGTCTTTTGGGCTTACGGAGGAAAACGCCGGAACCGACGCGGGCGGAACCGAGACCACCGCCGAGCTGCGGGATGGCGAGTGGATCGTCAACGGCTCGAAGAAGTGGATCACTAACTCCGGCACGGATATCACGGCTGGCGTAACGGCCATTGCTAAGACTGGCGAGCGCGAGAATGGAAAGCCGGAGCTTTCGGCCATAATCATTCCGCAGGATACGCCGGGGTTTACTCGCGGACCATCCTACGAGAAGCTGGGCTGGCGGGCAGCCGACCAGCACCCGCTGTATTTCGAGGATTGCCGCGTATCTGAGGAGAATTTGCTCGGTGAGCGGGGTCGCGGTTTTCGGCAGTTTCTTCAAACGCTGGACGCGGGTCGGGTCGCGGTGGCTGCGTTGTCTGTGGGATTGGCGCAGGCTTGTTTAGACGAGTCATTGGCACGGGCTACAGAGCGGCGGCAGTTTGGGAAGGCTATCTCCGAGTTTCAGGCGATTCAGTTCAAGCTCGCGGATATGGCAATGGAGATCGAGCTGGCAAGGAATATGGTGCTGAAGGCTGCCTGGCTGCGGGATGAGGGGCGGTCTTTTGGTCGGGAGGCAAGTATGGCTAAAGTGTTCGCTTCCGAGGCTGCGAAGCGGGCGGCGGATCAGGCGGTGCAGATTTGGGGTGGCGAGGGATTTATGGAGACGAGTGCTGTGGCGCGGTATTGGCGGCAGGTCAAGATCAACGAGATAGGGGAGGGGACCAGCGAGATCAACCGCCAGATCATCGCTCGATCACTCCTAACCGAATCCGCCGAAGAAGCGAAGGAGAACATGGTCGCCCAGTAGCTGGAGCGGATGTCCCATCGGTAGCATCCGTGGCGATGTTGTGATCCGGGCTTTGGCTGGTATGCTCCTGTTGTCACGCAACATCGAACTTACGTCCACGATCTTCGAGACGCCCGGCAACACAAGCGCGTCTCTTTTTTGTGCCATGTGCTCGTCCTCAGTCGTAACAGGCCGCTCACGACGTATAGCTCCGTACTTGTGACCGACCTGTAATGCACGACTAGAGAGAGGCAGCACCCATTTTGACAACGCAAACCATGACAGAGGCCCAAGCGGGCTCTTTCGACGATCTCCGAATATCCAATCCTGTCCGACGAGCGGTAGCGGATCAAGGCTGGGAAGAACCCACTCCGATCCAGGCTCTAGCTCTCCCGGAACTCCTTAGCGGCGAGGATGTCGTCGGGCTCGCGCAGACCGGCAGCGGCAAAACCGCCGCTTTCGTCATACCCCTGATCGAAGGTCTGAATCGCAAGGCTCGGGGCATCCAGGCGATCATCTTGGTCCCGACGCGCGAACTAGCTTCGCAAGTCGCCACTGAACTCGGTACGCTCTCGCGGCACGAGAAGATCCGCTCGGTCGTTATCTGCGGCGGCTCGGCGATTGGGCCCCAGATCAAGACGCTCAAAGACCCGGCCACAGCGGTCGTAGTCGGCACGCCAGGCCGCATCCTCGACCACCTGCAGCGCGGCACCCTCAAACTCGGCGGCGTAAAGTACCTGGTGCTCGATGAAGCCGACCGGATGCTCGATATGGGCTTCGCTCCGGATGTCGGTCGAATTTTGTCCAAGACTCCGCAAGATCGTCAGACGGCGTTGTTCTCGGCGACGATGCCTGGTGCGATCAAAGGCATGGTCGAGAAACACTTGCGCTCGCCGAAATGGCTAAAAATCGAGACCTCCGCCCCAACTGTGGAGACCGTGGAGCAGATTTTCTACAAGGTGGATGCCCGCGAGAAGACAAAGGCTCTACGCTCTTTGATCGACGCTGAGGAAGATTCCCTTACCATCGTGTTCCGGCGCACCAAGCACGGCGCGACCAAGCTGCACAAGCAGTTGGAGCGTGGCGGCTACCGGGCTGGTCTGTTGCACGGCGGCAAGTCCCAGGCGCAGCGCGGTAAGACGCTCGCGGCGTTCACGGGGGGCCGGACGCGCATCCTTGTGGCGACCAATGTCGCCGCTCGCGGCCTCGATATCCCCAATGTGTCGCATGTCATCAACTACGACATCCCCGAAGACGTGGAGACTTACGTTCACCGCATCGGACGCACGGCCCGCGCCGGTAAAGAGGGCATCGCGATAACGCTCGTCGGCGAAGCCGAGGTGCGCGACTTCAAAAAGATAGAACGCGGCCTGCCCGCCGGTGTGCGCGAGGATAGGCTTCCGCTCTCCGCGTAGAACCAACACAGCAGTTAACAGCCCAGCGGCCCGCGAGACGACTTAGAGTCTCGTGGGCCGCTGCTGGTTCTATGGAGGCGCGAAGCTCGTCGGATGAGTAGACTATCCTGGTTCCTGAAATCTATTGTGGGGAGGAACTATACGATGCCTATCTACGCTTTGAATCTCTTCGATCTCGCGGACAACGACTTTTATCGTCAGTACTCGCGCCGTTCGGTTGATGCTGTCGGTAAACATGGTGGTCGGATCACGGCGCTGGGTAAGCTGAATGCCGCCATCGAAGGCGACGCGGAGCCCCGCACGGCGATGGTGCTAGTCGAATGGCCGTCGCAGCAGGCGTTCGATGATTTCCTGGAAGATCCCGACAACGAGGATTTGCACCCGTTACGCGAAGACGGCACTCGCAACTACCTGTGGTGGAGCTACGAGAAGCTAGAGGACCTCCGTCCGCTCTTCGCGAGCCAGGAGACATAACCAAAGACCAAAGAACGCTAAGCCAGTCTCCGAGATGGGATCTTCTATGGGCGGAGACCGGCTTAGTTTCGAGTCCAGGTTACTCGTTAGGGTAGATGACTTCTTCGCAATCGTTGGCTATGGAGTCGGCCCGGTCGGCGTACACGGTGTCCTTGCCGGTGCCGCAGAAGATCTTGTCGGTAGAGTTCGGTTCGTCGTAGGATTCACCGGAGGTGCTGGCGATATGATCGTTGCCCGCGCCGCCGATGAGCGTATCGCGACCGGTATCCCCGATCAGGTAATCGTTGCCGTCGCCGCCGGATATGTAGTCGTTGCCTGCGCCGCCGCTAAGGCCAGCGAAGATGTACGGAGAAGCATCATTCCCCGAGCCACCGATGATCCGGTCGTTCCCGCCTCCACCGGAGATCAAATCTCCACCGCCGTTGCCCGTGAGAACATCGTCGCCTCCGCGACCACCGATGAAATCGTCTCCAGAAAGACCCTTCAGGCTGTCTTTAGCTTTGGTTCCGTTGAGATCATCATCGCCTCGCGTGCCACCGACAGTAGCAGCCGCAGCCACACCCGAGGAGAGCGCGAGCATGAGCGTCACGATCACCATAACTCTAAGCGTCTTCGTCATATCGCCTCCTCCTTCTCCGGTTCAACCAAGTTCTCGTAACCTACAAAGGCATAATAGGTGCGGTGCATTACAGAACACTCATCAGTTCGGTAACTGTCTGGTAACAGTTTGCACTTTTCTGGTAGAAATCCTTAAAGGCAGATAATATGACCCGCATGCTTTCGACGGACGGAAACTAGCGAAATGAGCGTATTTCACAGCCTCGCAAATCCAACGAGCGAGGATTTTCTGCATAACGTTGCGGGCTATGAGGAGCTTCTGGTGGATCTTCGAGAACGCTCTGCTAAGGCTCGGCTCGGAGGTGGGGAAAAGGCTCGGGCGCGGCACGAGGAGCGGGGGAAGATGCCGGTGCGAGGCCGAATCGAGCGTTTGTTAGACCCGAATACGGCTTTTCTGGAACTCTCTCCTCTGGCGGCGAACGGGATGTACGATGGTCGGGTTTCGGCGGCGGGTATCGTCACTGGGATCGGTCGTGTCTCGGGTCGGGAGGTGATGATCGTCGCGAACGATGCGACGGTCAAAGGCGGCACCTACTACCCGATGACGGTCAAGAAGCACCTGCGGGCGCAGGAGATCGCCGAAGAGAATCATCTACCGTGTATCTATCTGGTTGATTCCGGCGGGGCGTTTCTTCCGCTACAAGATGAAGTATTCCCGGATAGAGAACACTTCGGACGAATCTTCTATAACCAGGCCCGCATGAGCGCAAAAGGTATCCCACAAGTGGCTGCCGTCATGGGTTCTTGCACGGCGGGCGGCGCTTACGTCCCGGCGATGAGCGACGAGGTCGTCATAGTGAAGGGGACCGGTACTATCTTTCTGGCCGGACCACCGCTGGTAAAAGCCGCCACGGGCGAGGAAGTGAGCGCCGAAGAGCTTGGCGGCGCGGAGGTCCACACGCGGTCTTCGGGGGTCGCGGATCACCTCGCCGAGAACGACGAACACGCTCTGGCTATCGTCCGTTCCATCGTCGAGAACCTGAATACTCGCAAATCGACACCCTGGACGGTCGAAGAACCCGAGCCGCCACTCTACGACGCTACGGAACTATGCGGAGTGGTCCCGATCGACTACCGCACCGGCTACGATGTTCGGGAAGTCATCGCCCGTATCGTAGACGGAAGCCGCCTGCACGAGTTCAAGCCTTTGTATGGTGAGACGCTTGTGTGCGGCTTCGCCCACGTAATGGGGCATCCGGTCGGCATTCTCGCCAACAATGGCATTCTGTTCTCCGAGAGTGCCCGCAAGGGAGCCCACTTTATCGAGCTGTGTTGCTCACGTGGTATTCCGCTGGTGTTTCTGCAGAACATCACTGGTTTTATGGTCGGGCGGGAGTATGAGGCGGCGGGTATTGCTCGTGACGGCGCGAAACTGGTTACGGCAGTCGCCAGTGCGAACGTGCCGAAGTTCACCGTGATCTTAGGCGGGTCTTTCGGGGCTGGTAATTATGGGATGTGTGGTCGGGCTTACTCGCCGCGTTTCCTATGGATGTGGCCTAACGCCCGGATCAGCGTGATGGGCGGACAGCAGGCCGCGAACGTCCTGCTCACCGTGCAGGAGGACAACCTGAAGCGCGAGGGCGACGGTATGACCGACGAGGAACGGGACGAGTTTCGTGGGCCAATACTTGAGAAGTACGAGACGGAAGGAAATCCGTACCATTCCACGGCCCGGCTGTGGGACGATGGTGTGATCGACCCGGCGGATACGCGGATGGTGCTGGCTCTGGGGCTCTCAGCGGCGGCGAACGCTCCGCTCGAAGAGACGACCTTCGGCGTCTTCAGGATGTAGGGAGGATACGTTGCGGGTCGAGTTTCTAGGGACGGGCGGCGCGGTGACGACACCTCAGCCATTCTGCCGATGCCGGGTATGTGTGGAGGCTCGGGAGCGGGGCGTTCCGTACAGTCGTCTCGGGCCGAGTGTTTTTGTACATGGGCCGGACGTTCTCGTGGATACCCCGGAGGACATAAAAGAGGGATTGAATCGTTCGTCCATCCAGCACATAGCCGCTGGACTCTATTCTCACTGGCATCCGGATCACGTCATGGGCCGCCGCGTCTGGGAGATGAACCTCGATTTCCGCGCCTGGCCTCGTGAAAACACTCCGACGGACATCTACCTACCTCAGCAAGTCAGCCACGATTTCCGCAAGATGCTCGGCTCCTGGGATCACCTGAAGTTTCTCGAAGACCACGGTGCGATCCGCATAATAGAACTCACCGATGGAGAGACCTTCACCCTGAACGAAACTCGCATAACTCCGTTCCGGGTCGCGGAGGACTACGTCTACGCTTTCCTGTTCGAGACTGCCGAAAAACGACTGCTGATAGCCCTGGACGAACTCAACGGTTGGAAGCCGCCAGCGTATCTGAGTGGCTTGGACCTGGCAGTTCTCCCACAGGGATTAGCCGAATTCAACCCGTTCACTGGCGAGCGGCGTATCCTGAAACATCATCCCGTACTAAGGGTCGAAGCTACCTTCGACGAGACCCTGAAGATTGTCGAAAAACTCGGAGCGGAGCGCACCATCCTGACGCATGTCGAGGAGATAGACGGACTGACCCACGATGACCTGCAAACTCTGGGCGCACGTTTACGGGATAAAGGCCGCAACATCGAGTTTGCATACGATACCTTGATAGTGGACGTGTAAAGGAAGGACAGGCAATGACCGAATACAAGCATCTAAAACGCGAGGATCACGGCCCGGTTGCGACCATCACACTGAACCGCCCTGAAGTCCGAAACGCGCTGAACGCCGACCTGATACAAGAGCTAGTCAAATGCTTCGGGGAGCTTTCGGACAACGAAAACGTGCGGGTGGTTGTCCTGATGGGCGAAGGAAGCATCTTCTGCGCGGGAGCGGATGTGAGCTACATGCGCGACTCGGCGGAGTTTTCTTACGATGAGAACTTGGAGGACGCTCGGAGGCTGGCGGCGATGTTCCGGGCGGTTGATGAGTGCCCGAAGCCGGTTGTGGCCGCCGTGCGCGGCGCGGCGATTGGTGGAGGAGCGGGGCTCGTGGCGGCGGCGGATGTGGTGGTCGCGGACGAGGGAGCGAAGTTCGCGTTCTCGGAGGTTCTGCTTGGCATAGCCCCCGCGACGATAGCTCCGTTCGTGGTGCGAAAGATCGGGTACTCGCAAGCTCGCGCATTGTTTCTCTCCGGCGAACGCTTCGATGCGACGAAAGCTAAGAGGATCGGCTTGATCCACGAAGTAGCGCCGTCAGATGGACTCGACGCGGCGGTTGAGAAGGCCGTGGAGCGATTGTTGCAGGGCGGGCCGGAAGCTCAGGCGGCAGTAAAAATGCTGTTGCGGGAGATAGAGACCATTGAGCCTTTGGATGCCACCGCCCTGATGTCCGGCGTGATTTCCAGCCTCCGTACGGGCGATGAAGGCCAGGAAGGACTTGCCGCATTCCTCGAAAAACGCGAACCCTCATGGAGGAAGGCCGAATGACCTTCGAGCGTGTCCTAATAGCGAACCGGGCCGAAATATCCGTCCGCATTTCTCGCGCCTGCCGGGAACTCGGCCTACACAGCATCGCCGTCTACTCTGAAGCCGATACCACCGCGATGCACCGACGTGCTGCCGACGAGTCATATCTTATAGGTCCGGCTCCAGCTTCCGAGAGTTATCTGAATACGGAGCGCATCGTCGAGGCTATAGAGGCGACGGGTGCGGAAGCCGTACATCCTGGGTATGGTTTTCTGTCGGAGAGTGCGGCGTTCGCTCGGGCGGTCAAGGGGGCGGGGGCGGTCTGGATCGGGCCTTCCCCGGAGGCTATGGATGCTGTCGGAGATAAGGTGCGGGC
>JBGTFQ010000193.1:0-4086 GCA_041747155.1 Rubrobacteraceae bacterium | reverse complement strand
CGTCGCTGTAACCTTCGAGCTAGGCGGTGACCTGCGGGTAAATCGCCTCGGTTTCGGAGCGATGCGTCTGACTGGCTCCAGAGTCTGGGGAGAGTCCGCGGCCCCCGAGAACCGCGAAGAGGCCGAGAAAGTCCTCCACCGCTCCCCCGTCATCGTCCCGATCCCCGGCACTTCCTCGGTGGATCATCTCGAAGAGAACGTCGCGGCGGCGTGCGTCTCCCTGGTAGAGACCGAAACGAGAGCCCTCGATGCAGTGTAGCAACAAACCTATGTTCGACGTAATAGTGATCGGGCTCGGGGGGATGGGTAGTGCTGCGGCGTATCAACTGGCGAAGCGCGGGAAGAAGGTGCTTGGGCTAGAGCGGCACACGCCCGCGCATGATCTCGGCTCCAGCCACGGGCAGTCCCGGATCATCCGTCAGGCATATTTCGAGGGAGGCGAGTACGTCCCCCTTGTCTTGCGAGCTTATGAGCTATGGGAGAGACTAGAGAAGGAATCCGGCAAGGATCTGATGTCGCTGGTCGGGGGATTGATGATCGGGGACCGCCACGGCGAGCTTGTCTCCGGCAGCATAGAGAGCGCGGATGCCCACGGCCTCCCCTATGAGCTTCTCGATTCGTCTGAACTAAGACGACGCTTCCCGGTCTTCGCACCGGAATCAAATACGGTCGCGCTGTATGAAGAGAGGGCCGGGTTCGTGCGTCCCGAAGCAGCGGTACAGGCGCATCTGGACCAGGCAAGAAAATTAGGCGCGGAGTTGCGGTTCGAGGAGCCGGTAGTCTCCTGGGAGGCTTCGGAGTCCGGGGATCGAGTGCGAGTGAGGACGGCGAACGGGGGTTACGAGGCGGAGCGGCTTGTGATCTCCGCTGGTCCCTGGTCACCGGATCTTCTCTCGAAGATGAATATTCCGCTGCAAGTCGAGCGTCTGATACTCCACTGGTTCGAGCCAAAAGACAACATAGAATTCTTCGCACCCGAAAGTCTACCGGTTTGGATCTGGGAGCCCCCCGACGGCAACAGCTTCTACAGTTTCCCGCATTTAGACAATGATCGGGGCATAAAGGTCGCCTTCTTCCGAGCGGGCGGTACACATTGCGACCCGGAGACTATAGACCGCGAAGTCCGCGAAGAAGAGACAGATTTTCTGCGCGGCTATCTGACCAAGTACGTGCCGTCCCTAGCGGGCCGTTCCCTGGACGCCAAGACTTGCATGTACACGAACACTCCCGACCACCACTTCGTGCTCTCGCCGCACCCGGAGCATCCACAGGTCTCCGTCGCCTGCGGCTTCTCCGGTCACGGCTATAAATTTTGCAGCGTCGTCGGCGAGATACTGGCGGATCTCGCGACCCAAGGATCCACGCCGCATCCCATAGGATTGTTCTCGCCCAACCGCCTAGCGAAGACTACGGTTGACCGCCCATGAAATTCTTCACCCCCGAAGAGACCACCGATCTTCTACCCTACGTGCGACTCGCTGATGCTATAGAGGAGATCGCCCTTGCAGTCGATTCCGGTGGGATCCAGGCACCACCACGCACGATCCTACCTCTTCCTAATGACTCGTTTTTGCTCGTCATGCCCGCTTCAGATGCGGAGTTAACCATCACCAAACTCGTTACTGTACATCTCGACAACGCATCACGGGGATTGCCAACCATACAGGGCGAAGTCGTGGTTATGAAGTCGGGAACCGGCGAGCGGCTCGGAATTCTCGACGGGGCTACCGTCACCGCCCGACGAACCGCCGCCCTGAGCGCGTGCGCCGCCCGGAGACTCGCCGCAACGCCAGATGGTCCGCTACTCATTATTGGATCAGGAGCGCAGGGCCGGGCGCATCTCGAAGCCTTTCACGAGGTTCTCGGCATATCGAAAGTCTCTATCGTCTCGCGGAACACCCAGAACGCCGAATCCTTGGCCGACCGTGCGAGGGAGTTGGGGATCGAGGCTGGAGTAGCAGAAGACCCGTTGGAAGCGTTGGATGAGGCTACTCTTGTCGTCACGGCGACTACGAGCCAAACTCCGGTCCTGCCGAGCGAAGGGTTGAGGGATGATGCGTTTGTGGCGGCGGTTGGTTCCTTCGAGCCCGAGTCAGCCGAGCTACCGGCGCGGTTGGTAGAGAACGCTACTATCGTGGTCGATACGCTTGATGGAGCGCGTGAGGAAGCGGGAGACCTGATCCAAGCTCACTCATCCGGCAACTTCGATTGGGATAGCGCCGTACCACTGGGACAAGCCTTGCATGGGAACAGAAAATTCCGATATCCTCTTGTCTTCGAGAGCGTAGGCTCCGCTCTGTGGGATCTCGCCGCAGCCCGAACAGCTTTTGGCCCAGGGGGAAACAGTTAGATCCTGAATTCTAGTAACTATGCGTTTTTGCGGCACCATTGTTAAAGCGATTACGATTTTGTAGACTAAGAATGTTCTTGGAATTTTAGCGTTGTTTGTTTGTCCGGTCGACCTGGAGGGGGCTGGTAAAAAAGAGCCGTTGTGTGGAAGCGGCATGAGGCAAGGAGCAGGTTGTGCGAAACAATACCCTCGACAGGAAGCTGCTTAAAGATTCTTCGGTAGGTCGAGAAAGTGAAGACATGTGCCTGCTGGCGAAGCTCTTCAACGGCTTCTCGAACTCGACGAGGCTATCCATCCTTCTGCTGCTGGCTCGTCAAGGCGAGACGCGAGTCGGGGAGTTGGTGGATGCGCTGGACGCTCCACAACCACGGGTCTCCGAGCACTTGCGATGCCTGTCGTGGTGCGGGTACGTACAAGTGAGGCGCGAGGGACGCAATGCATACTACTCCGTCGCCGACAAACGGGTCATGAAGATGTTGGCGTTGGGCGATGAACTTCTTCGAGACAACCTCGAACACGTCGAAGCCTGCGACGACACCGAGTCCGGCTGCTAAACAACTGAGCTACATGCAAGCGTTTTCGAGAAATTTGAACCCCTGATCGCCCCTGCAAATCTTACATTTCTCAAAAATTCACAGTGATCCAACAAAACAGCCATTGCGTAAACAATTCTGTGGTATTAATCTGATGCTACGTTTGTCGCAGGACGAGATAAATTTCGAGCAAAAAGCTAGAAAAGGGAGAGTGGATCATGGGGCGAGAATCTGGAAGTGTTAGGAAGAAAAGCAAGGTGGTGCTGTACATGATGGCTGCCCTGCTGCTGCTAGCGGGCGGTTTGCTCATCGCTGGACGTATGTCCAGTACTGATACCGAGCGTGTGCGTAGCGTCCAACCTCCCGAGATAGTCCAGGCTCCAGACGCGATAAAGAAGCCCGAGGCCAGAGAGCCAGAGAAAAAGGACGAGAATAAAGAAGAGAAAGACGAGCCATCCGAAGCACCCATCGCTGAAGCACCCGTCGCCGAGGCTCCGGTCGCCGAGGCTCCGGTCGAAGAAGCTCCAGTCGAAGAAGCTCCAGTCGAAGAGGGTGTCATAGCTGACGCTCCAGCACCGGGCAGCACAGCCATGACTTTGTCGGTTCCAAAGATGGGTATTGCGGGAGATCCGATCTACGAGGGCGTGGACGATGCCACTCTCATGAACGGAGCTGGTCACTCGCCCACCAGCGGTTACCCTTGGGTTCCGGGATCCAACACCTACATCGCCTCGCATGTCTTGGGTTACGAAGGTACCGGTAGCTTCATGGACTTTGCCGCCTTGCCGAGCATGGCTTACGGGGACCAGATCACGATAAGCGATGCTAACGGTACGACTTACACATACACCGTCTCCGAGATACTGGAAGTCGGCATAACGGACGTGTGGGTAATGGGACCGACCGGCGCGGACCAGATCTCCTTGCAGACCTGCATCAACCCGCCAGCCTACGATGTGCGCCTCGTCGTGCGCGGTGATCTAACCAGCGTGCAGCCCGCCTAACCAGCTGCCAAACCTCGACCCTTCCAAGCGCCCCTAAAACGGGGCGTTTTTTGTGTCCGCGATACCTCACGATCTGAAAATCCGGAAGGACGCCGACGAACTCTACTGTATATTGAGAGGAAGAAAGGCTTTCGGTGTCAGAAGCCATCTAAGGGAGCCTTCACCCGCCCGTGGAGGACCATCAAAAGTGATGCGGAGC
>JBGTFQ010000192.1:0-2480 GCA_041747155.1 Rubrobacteraceae bacterium | reverse complement strand
AGATCACCACCCAAAGGAGTAGTCGATGGCCGTCAAAGTCCTCGCAATCGGTGATCGCTTCATTGGAAGCGACCTTATCGTCGAAGCGCTGAACAAGGAGGTGGGTGGGGGGCTGGAGATTTCAACCCTGGACATGCCCTGGCCGGTGGAACCTTTCAGGCGGATCGCCGAGGTCGACGAGGCGTCGGGTAGCGAGGAGCCGGTGATCGAAGCAGTGGGCGAAGCCGAGGTTTTGTTCACCCACGTGGCCCCGGTCACCCGCCGCGTACTGGAGGCGGCGGAATCCTTGAAGCTTGTGGTCTGCCCTCGTGGTGGGCCGGTCAACGTGAACGTGAAGGCGGCTTCGGAGAACGGGGTCGCCGTCTGTTACGTGCCGGGGCGCAACGCTCCGGCCGTCGCGGAATTCGCCTTGGGCCTGATGCTCGCCGCGATGCGACGTATCGCCGACGGGCACGTCTCTCTCGTGAACGGCGTATGGAGGGGGGAGTTCTACGTCTATGAGGAATGCGGCATCGAGCTCGAAGCCTCGACCGTGGGGCTCGTGGGCTTCGGGGAGGTCGGCAGCCGGGTGGGGCGCATCCTGCGGGCGTTCGGTGCCGAGGTTCTCGTCTACGATCCTTACGTGGGCGCCGCGCGCATCGAGGAGATCGGCGGCCATGCGGTCGGGAAACTGAACGAGCTACTCGCACGCTCGAGGATCGTCAGCCTTCATGCTCGCCTCACCGACGAGACGCGCGGCATGATCGGGGCCAGGGAGATAGCGTGTATGCCGGAGGGCTCGGCGCTGGTGAACACCGCCCGCGGCGGTCTACTGGACTACGGGGCGCTGTGTGACGCTCTGGAGTCAGGCCACCTCGGTAGCGCCGCTCTGGATGTCTATGACGAGGAGCCGCCGTCTCGGGGCTCCCGGATCCTCTCGGCGCCACGCATCGTGCTCTCCCCGCACATCGCAGGCGCCACGAAGGAGACCGCCCAACGGGCGGTCCGTCTCGGAGCCGCCGAGGTGGGGAGGTACGTCAAGGGGGAGGCATTGGTGAACGTGGCCAACCGGAACACGCTGAATCTTTGAGTATCCGCGAACTCCGGAAAGTCGGACTTGGAGTGCAAGTAGCAAACGCGCAGGATCCTACGCTAAGCCCCGGACGACTCTGAGCCGGCCTGCGGCCTCATCCGCTTCACGATCTCGTTCACGGTGGTCTTCGAGATGCCAAGGCGTTCGAGCGCCCCAGTCGTGCTCGGCAACCGCCGGAAGCGCAAACCGGGACTCTAGCGGAGCTTCCCCGAGACGTCCACATTGTATTTGGTGCCTTCGATATCGAGAATTACGTAGGGCCGCCCCTGGTCTTCCCCAGGTAGCCGCGTCCCGGTGGGGTACCTTTATCCCGTGGAGTATCTTCCACCCCCGTACTCGCCGCGATAAGGCGTCTTCGACTCCTCACGACCACGGTATCTCATGCCGGAGATGCTCTTTATCAGGCCGGTCTCGGGATCGAAGGCGACGCGCATGATGTAGGAGTCCCGTATCACGGCGGTATTCTAACCGCCCGAAAGACGGGACGCCCTCAATCGCTACCGATGGTGCTCGTGGCTACGCGGAACGCAACTGATGGTGCGTTGGGAGGGCGACGTTCACGCTCTCGGCCGATTGGCGAGATGATATCAGCGGGCGAAAACACTAGACCGGTACCGTACAGAGAACACTGTCTGACAGCCGCCTTTAAGGTCGCGTGCCGTACGAGCTAAAGAAGTTGGTATTCGCGGTCGATAATCCACTTAATTGCATTGTGAGATGATGTGTCGCAAGCGAATACGAGATGTTCGACGAAAAGGGGCTGAGACGGATGGTGGACACGAAGATGACCGTATTGACGGTGCTGGCGGGCTTCGGACTCACCCTCGCGTTGGTTTTCTCAGCGTTGGTGATCGTGGTGAGCGACGAAGCCGACGCGCGCGCCGGAACTTACGGCAAACTCAAGGAGCTTCGAGTACGAGCGGACACGTCCATGACCGGCTACTCGCGGGACGAATTCAGGCATTGGTCGGACGCTCAGGACAACGGCTGGAGACTCCCGTCGGGCACTCCGGATCCAGGCTCCTGCGACGCGCGGGACGCGGCCCTGATCCGGGACGGCAAGCGTGTACGCGTAGGTTCCGGCTGCTACGTTAGCCGAGGCCGCTGGTTCGATCCCTACACCGGCAACGTCTACTACCGTCCATCGGACATAGACGTGGACCACATGGTGCCCCTCGCCGAGGCCTGGCGCACCGGAGCTTCGAGGTGGAGTGCGGCCAAGAGGGAGCGCTTCGCCAACGCCCCGCTGGACGTCCTCTCCGTCGAAGACAACGCCAACCAGTCGAAGGGGGACCGCTCGCCGGAGTCCTGGAAGCCGCCGCGCACGGCGTATCATTGTACTTACGCGAAAAAGTGGATCAACGTGAAGTACCGCTGGAAGCTCACGGCTACGAGGGTTGAGAAGCAC
>JBGTFQ010000191.1:0-8359 GCA_041747155.1 Rubrobacteraceae bacterium | reverse complement strand
GCTATCGAGATTAGGCGGCAATACTCGTCGCCAACTCGCCATAAAGGATGGTGAGATCTCCGCTCTGCGACGCCAGCTATCTTTGGTGAAGGGCGACGAAGAGGCCACAATATCGCAAGGAATACCGATTTTCTTCGTGCTTGGGTACCAGAAATCCGGGACGACTTGGCTGATGCGCATGTTAGACGCGCACCCTGAGATCCTCTGTCGGGGCGAAGGCCGGTTCTTCGACGGTGGCTGGCACCAGAAGAACCTCAAGCGCGAGGGTGTGGAGCGACCGCCAAGCTCCCTCTACCACGCCCTGCTCGACGCCGAGTACCTCCGACTGTGGATCGAACGTTCCGTATGGAGCCGAGACGAACCAGCGGACGAACACTTAGACAACCTCACCCGGATGGCCGTAGACTATTTCCTGCAGGGAGAGTTACTAAGGACCAGCAAAAAGATTGTCGGTGACAAGTCCCCACTTCTTACCTCGCACACGGTAGAGGAGATAGCCCGAATCCACCCAGAGGCCCGAGTAATACATATCATCCGCGATGGTCGGGATGCCGTGGTCTCCGCCGCGCATCACACCTGGAACTTCGGCAAGCTAGATAAGAGCCCCGAAATCCTACGCAAGCGAACGGCGTATCTTGCGGACCCCGCAAGCTTCCGAAGCTCCGGCGAGAGCATGTTCTCGGAGTGGCAGATCCAGAAGCTAGCTGAAGATTGGAACTCCAGGGTTGGCTCCGCCACTCGTAACGGGCCGAAGCTTCTCGGAGACAATTACGTTGAGGTCCGCTACGAAGCTCTCGTGGACCGTCCCGAGAATGAGCTAGAGCGGCTAGTGAAGTTTCTGGAGGCGGAATCTCGACCAAAAGTCATACAACGCTGCGTCGAGTCAACGAGTTTCGAGAAACTCTCCAAAGGACGCGAGCGAGGCCGGGAAGATCCCGCGTCGTTCTTTAGAAAGGGCGTAGTCGGCGACTGGAGAAATGTTTTTACCGATGATGACCTCACGATATTCGAGCGCAGTGCCGGCGAACTTCTAACAGAGCTGGGATATGACCGAGTCCGCCAGCCACCCAATTCCACCCGCTAAAGTTTTTTCAACCGGAGGACGATAACCTAAGTAAGATATCCGGACTTAGTCGCGGGACGCATTGCTGTAGGCACATCAGACATTTGGAGAGAGGAACATAGTATGTCGAAGCGTTTCTGGTGGGTGGTCGTCTCGGTCGGTCTCCTCGCTCTGGTACAGGTTCGTCCCGCTGATGCCCTGCCAGCAGGTTTCGAGGACCGTTCGGTCACCAACGTGACCAGTCCCATCGCCATGGATTTTACCCCTGACGGTCGCATGTTGGTCGCGACCAAACCAGGTGTATTGCGCGTGTACAAGAGTGGCGGGTCCGGGACTACTGCGGCACTCGATATATCCGCCAGAGTTTGCGCCAACTCCGAGCGCGGAATGCTCGGGGTGACCTTAGACCCGAATTTCAGCGTCAATCAATACGTGTATATCTTTTACACAAAGAAAGTCGGCGCTACCTGTGACGGTTCGAGGGACGAAGTGAACCGCGTCTCCCGCTTCACCATGAACGGCGACTCAGTAGCACCTTCCAGCGAGAAGGTTCTTATAGACAACATGCCTTCCCCGGCGGGCAACCACAACGGTGGCGACATCCACTTCGGCAAGGACGGTTTCCTCTATGCCAGCGTCGGCGAAGGCGGTGTAGCAGACGCTTCGCGGAGCACCCACATTCTCACGGGCAAGATACTGCGCGTCACTCGCGACGGCGGAATACCATCGACCAATCCTTATCGGGGGTCCAACAGCGCTCGTTGCAACGTCGCCGGACGCACTACTGTGGGTAAAGCCTGTCAGGAGACGTATGCTCAGGGGCTACGCAACCCTTTCAGGATGGCTTTCGATCCCGACGCGGCGGGTACTAGTTTCCGCATAAACGACGTGGGTGCTGGTTCTTGGGAGGAGATTGATCAGGGAAAAGCCGGTGCCGACTATGGTTGGAACGTCTGCGAGGGACGGCATGACAACGTGAGCCGTCCTGGGTCGCAGAACTGCTTCGTCGCTCCCCTCACACCGCCGATACACGAGTACAGTCACAATACTGGATGCTCCTCGATAACCGGGGCCGCATACGTGCCCGATCAATCGCCGTGGCCGTCCGGGTACAAGCAAGATTACCTATACGGGGACTTTGTGTGCGGCAAGATCTTCCGTCTCACGCCAAAGGCCGGTGGCGGGTATTCCTCTACCACCTTCACCAGCGGGCTCGGACCAGGCGGTCCTGTAGCCATGACCTTTGGGCCGTCGGCCACGGGAGAAGCACTCTATTACGCTACCTTCGCCGGGGGCGGGCAGATCCGCAAGATCTCATACGTTCAGGGTAACAACGCTCCAAACGCTGTCGCTCGCGTGCAAGGTCCAAACTACGGCGCTGCTCCTTTCAAAGCGGACGTTAACGGCTCCGGTAGCACCGACAGCGACAACGACATAGACACCTACGAGTGGGACTTCGACTACTCGGGTGGCAACTTTACCGTGGACGCGACCGGCGTCACGGCGAGCAACATCTACGATAAGAGCACCAGCAAAAAAGTAATCGCGCTCAGGGTGACCGACAAAAAAGGCAACAGGGAAATAGCCACCGTCGAAGTATTCCCTGGCAACACGGGACCGCCTGCTCCCAAAATACAGTCGCCCGTAGCTGGCTCAACCTTCGCAGTAGGGCAGAAGATCACGCTGCAAGGCACAGCGACCGATTCCAATGATGGAACCCTCCCAAATAGCAGCATGACGTGGCAAGTCCTACGTCATCACAATGGCAGCCATGCTCACCCGTACCTGTCCGGTACAGGTTCTCCGACTCTCACCGCCCCGCCACCGGAGGACATGTCTTCGACCAGATCGGCTGGAAACTACCTCGAAGTCCGCCTCACTGTCAGCGATTCACAGGGCTTGAAGAGGACCGTTGTCCGCAACATCTATCCACGAGTCGTACCCGTGAAATTCCGTTCTCGTCCGGGTGGCCTCAAGCTGATGGTCAATGGCCGCAGTTTCCGCAAATCTCAGACTTTCACGTCGTGGGAGGGATACTTGCTCACGACCAGCGCGCCTAAAAAGCAACGGTACGATGGCAAAACCTGGAAATTCCAGAGATGGTCCGACGGACGTTCCGCCACGCACGTTATCAAAACGCCCACTGGATACACGGTCTACACAGCCAAGTACAGAAAACGATAATACGTAGACTCCAGCCTCGGCTCTCGCGCAAAAGATCCCACGCCAACCGCGTGGGATCTTTTGTGTTTGTATATAGAATGCTCGAAAGATCCACTCAACCTGCGCACTCTGAAAAGAATGGAGAACCGAAACCAGCATGATTCTCGTTACCGGCGGAGCTGGGTTTATCGGAAGCCACGTCGTAGATGCCCTTGTAGATGACGAAGAAGAAGTCATAGTGCTCGACAACTTCGCCACCGGAGACCGAGGACATCTCAACGAGGAAGTAGAGATACTAGATCTGGACATTGCGGACCCTGCCGTCGTGGAAACCATCGCTTCTATAAATATCAAGGTCGTGATCCACGCCGCCGCTCAGGTAAGCGTGGCCGCATCCATGTCGAATCCTCACAGAGACCTGCGCGTGAATGCGCTCGGTACGGCTAATGTTCTGACTGGAGCACGGGCCGCCGGAGCCGAACGCTTCGTCTTTCTCTCTACCGGAGGCGGAATCTACGGCGAGTCCGACGGCGCTGACGAGAACACGCTGCCTAGACCATCAAGTTATTATAGCGTGCACAAGTACCTTGCGGAACGCTATGTTCAACTCAGTGGAATTTCCTACGCCAACGTCCGGTTAGCCAACGTGTACGGACCACGTCAGAGAAAGGATCTTGAAGGCGGAGTGGTGGCGATATTCGCCGAACGCCTCCGCAACAAACTGCCTATCCCAATCAACGGTACGGGAGATCAAAGCCGAGACTTCGTACACGTCTCGGACGTAGTCGAGGCGATCATCTCGATGGCCCACGACAGGCGAGACGGCATCTGGAACGTCGGTACGGGAGAGGCGACGAGCATACTGGACCTTCTCGGAGAGATGGAGAAGCTGATCGCCCCGGCTGTAAAGATCGAGCATGGCTCCTCTCGTCCTGGAGACGTAGAGTACTCTCGGCTCTCCATCGAGAAAATCCGAACTCAGTTCGACTGGCACCCGAGGCTGGATCTCCGTTCAGGTCTCGCAGAAACGCTCCACGAATAGAGTCAACCGGCGAGTCGAAGTACCGGGAGATCGACGTTTACTAACGCCGCGTGCGCCCTCCGACTACTCCGACTCGACCTTCGCTGTCAAGTTCGCTAGGTCCGTCTTCTTTGAGCAGAAAAAGACCCTGCGCGCTCCGCCCTCAAAGTCTTTTGCACCGGTCCAGTCGGGGTTGCCGTCAGCATCACGAAAGTCCGGCTCTAAAGTGACTACGTTGTAGTCAAATTCCTCGGCCAAGTCACGTACAGCTTGCTTCGTCGGGTGCATCGCTATACCACTGTCCACCGCGCTTATGTAGCTCTCTCGCTTCTGCCCCTTGACTTCCAAGAAAGACCCTGAAACTTTAGAAAGCGTCGTGTCTATGATGAGAATGTCTTCATTGACTTCGGAGATTTTCTCCAGAAGCTCCATGTGCTTGCTGACATGGTACATAAGCCCCAAACACAGCACCACGTCGAATTTTCCAAACTGCTTGAAATCTGTCTCGAAGATGTCGCCCAGAACAAAGTCGTAGCGGTCTTTGTCGACCTCTTTCACGTCGAACACGAACTCTGCCTGATCTACGTGCATCTGGCGACCCTCGATGCCTAAGACATAGTCGCAGCCAGCCTCCAGTGATTTCAAGGACCAGAACCCCGCGTTGCTGGCAAGATCCAAGACCCTCTTTCCGGCAAGCGAACCGCCGTAAAGCTGCGCGAGAGGGTCTATAAAGTGCTTCTTGCGCTGCTCATGACGGTTGATTTTCTTTCTTGCTTTATAGGCGTGAGATGACCGTTGAGGTCGAACTGATAGTGCCAACGCTCGAAACTGTCTATCTTCTGGCGAATCTCTTGATCCTTCATGAATCTCCAAATACTCGTGATGGGCAAGTGCGTGTAAGCGCAAGCTACCATAGTGTCGGGACAAAGTCTGCACCTGAAACTGGGCCGAAACAGTTGCGCTGTAGTGGTTAGTTCGTGGTCTACGCTGCTTGGGCGCACTATGTGCCGCGAGACCGTCATTCTTGCTATATTTCCTGTGGTGTCGGTCTCTATGGCGGGTTTTGTCGGATACTGAAAATCGGAGGTTGGTGGATCGAGATGTTAGTCTCCCAAAGCAACAATTTCGTCTTCGTTCACATACAGAAAACCGGCGGCGTCTCGATAAGCGAGATACTGAAAGCCGAGACCCCGGACGCTACAAGCCTCCGACCCCGGCACATGATCGCCAGTCAAGGCACTGAGATGCTCGACGACTGGGATGAGCGTTTCAAGTTCGCTTTCGTTCGAAATCCGTGGAGTCGGCTCGTATCCTGGTACAGCATGACGCTGAATGTTCGGAGAGCTCTGGATTCCGGGCATCCCTTGAAACAAGCTCAGCGAAGGCGCTTGAAAAACAATGCGTTTCTGCGCTATATGTTGGAGACCTCATCCAACTTCGAAGAGTTCGTCAAGTACTGCACGGATGAAGTCGAGATGCAAGAAGGATTCTTCTACTCGGCATCCTACAACCAACTTGACTACATAACCGACGCACACGGCGAACTCTTAGTCGATTTTGTGGGAAGTTTCGAGAACTTCACCGCCGATTTGACGACGGTACTCGAGAAAGTCGGCATCTCCGCTGGTTCGATCCCTCACCGAAACCCGAGCGTTCACCGACACTACAGTAGCTACTACACCGAAGAGACCGAGAACATAGTGCGAGAGCGATTCCAGCGGGATATAGATTACTTCGGATACGATTTTGAGAGGGTCGAAAGTCCCGCCTGACCGCGACCGTTGATCTTCTGCTACAGAGCCACTACCAGTCAAAGTCCGTACCGAGGTACTCGTAGAGCCTCTGATTGTACGGTCTGTAGAACTCTTCCAAGCGTCTCTTGGTGTTCGGGTTCATCGGCTCGTAGCGGTACTCCGTCGAACGGGAGGATTTACCGCGAGGCGGAAGTTCGAGCTTGTGCTGTGGCAAGTCAAGGAAATCCTGAACGATGTTCAGAGTATCCGCCGTGTGCTTGTAGAAGTTCTCGCTCTTCAGGATAAGTAGCCGATCTTTGCTGTAGAACCTGTGCCAGTGCATGAGTTGGTCCACATACAAGCCTCTGGTTAGTAGCTCAGTCTCTGACTCCTCGTCACTGCTGGAATGAGGTTCGTATCCAGACGACTCATTGACCCCATCGAGGAATCCAGGCTGTTCGGCCTCCAGTGCTTCCTCGAAGCTCGGTGCGTAGCCTCGCCGGGCCAGCAGATGGTAATGAGAGTACGCTCTATCCACTGGATTCCTGAGCAGTGCGATCAACCGGACTTTCGGGACTGCTTGCGCCATTCTTTCGGGAACCATAGGGTCGGCCAAATATTTAGGAGTTGCTTCGCCGGTGATTGACCTCCGCTCATCTTTCCACTGCGGTGCTGGAAAGCACTTCCGATACCATTCAATGCCTTTGTCGAATCTTTCCGGTCGGTCAAAGTAATGCAGCTCTTTGGCGGCGGCCTTCTGGATATGCGGATGCTGGGTGAGCAAACCATAGAACTGGCTTGTTCCACACCGCATCGCTCCGATAACCACGAAATCCGGTAGTGTCCCTCCAGATTCTACGGATGGCTCGGCGACGGAGGAGGCATCGGTTGAGGCACGGGCGACCGCGTCCAGACGGCTTTTGAGTTGCGAGATTTCCAACCTCTGCTCTAGAAGTGTTTTTCGCTGTTTCTCGTTGCGCTGCCGCTCGCGTCTTAGGCTCTCGGCTGAATCCCCGTCTTCCGAAAGATCCGAAACTTCACCCCGCGTGAGACCACCCCGCAGCTTTAAGAATACTTTCGCGTTTCGCCCCACGCTAAAAGCTTTGTCGAGCCGAAAGATCGGCACCCTACGCTCCTTCCCTGCAATCCGCATGTCTCAAGACTTTTGAAAGGCTACTTGCGACCCGGAGGATTGTCAATCGCCTGAACGGTCGCAAGGTTGTCAAGTCGTCACTTGGAGATCGAGCGCTTGTAGATGGTGTACTCAGGTTCTAGAAAAGTCCGTAGTTCGCGCTTGTGTTTTCTAGAGAGCGAGTGGGAGATCTTCGGCGAAACGTTGCGATAGCCTACCTCGACGTCGTCACCGACCTTCTCGCATAGGTAGTCCACTAACAAGTCTAGCCGATCGTAACGGAACACGCGGTCCACCGGCCGCCAGTTGGGGCCACGAGGCTCGACGAACTCGGCCTGACGACCTAACTGAGCGAACTGCGTGCCACCGTTCATAAAGGCCCGCGAGAACTCCTCGAAAGAAACGTCGCCGGTATAGTTGTTGTGAGTCGGGTGCGATGGGTCGGCCAATTCCTCCCTAGCCCGGTACCGGTACCAACTGGAGAGCCAGTCGATAGGTTCGCGGAAAACGCACACTACTTCGTAGGAGTTGCGGTCGAAGCCTTTGGAGGCCAGATACGGCTGCATGAAGCGTTGAAATCCAGCGTAGCGAGTGTGTTTGAAAGGGTTTCCTCGCAGGGCGATCTGGGAATAGGGCGCGAAGGCGTCCTCGATTGAGGTCGAGGCGGATTTCGTCACCGATAGGAAGACGAAACCATGTTGAGGGGCCAACAACATAGCTCAGTCTACCCGGCTCGAAAAGCTACGAACAAGAATCATGCGCCCGCCGCCCGATTGTATATATCGTACTCGGGTTGTAGAAAAGTCCTCAGGTCATTCTCGCATTCTTCGGAGAGTGAGAATGTCATATCCGGCGAGACGTTTCTGATGCCGACTTCGACGCGCACGCCGATCCTCTCACATAGATAATCCACCAGCAGATCCAGTCGATCATAACGGAACACGCGATCCACTCCTGTATCACCGGATCCCGCCCTCACAAACTCGGACTGGCGACCCAATCGGGCAAATTTCTCCTCACCCTTTATGTAAGCTCGGGCAAACTCTTCGAAAGAAACGTTGCCGGTATAGTTGTTGTGAGTCGGGTGCGATGGGTCGGCCAATTCCTCCCTAGCCCGGTACCGGTACCAACTGGAGAGCCAGTCGATAGGTTCGCGGAAAACGCACACTACTTCGTAGGAGTCGCGGTCGAAGCCTTTGGAGGCCAGATACGGTTGCATGAAGCGTTCGAATCTCGCGTACCGGGTG
>JBGTFQ010000190.1:0-4729 GCA_041747155.1 Rubrobacteraceae bacterium | reverse complement strand
GGTTCGCGTTGACACTTGGTAAGAGGCTAACTATACTCTGATGGCTTTTGAGGGGCCGTAGCTCAGTTGGGAGAGCGCCGCGCTGGCAGCGCGGAGGTCGTCGGTTCGAACCCGTCCGGCTCCACTCAGCAAACCATCGGGGGAGACGGTGGCGGACCACGGATTCCAGACTACATCCCGAAAGCGGGACCATAACCCCCGAGGCTCTCTCGGAGAGTTCTTCATGCATCACCGTTACCGATTCATCGTCTGCTCCTTGATAGTCGTCGCGCTCGCAGGTGGCGCCCTGTATAACGCTCGTTTCTCCGAGAGCGCACCGAAAGTTGTCTACAGCGCATCTCTGGATGAAGTCGAAGCCGTCGCTGAGCAACCGTTGCTGATCGACATAAACACCGCCGACGCCGAGCGTCTCCAAGAGTTGCCGCAGGTTGGGCCATCGACCGCCGAGGCCATAATTGAGCATCGTCAGGCCAACGGGTCTTTCGGAACGCTCGACGATTTAGAGGATGTGCCTGGGATCGGCCCGGTAACTCTCGAAGAGATAAAACCTTTTGCAACGCTCTGAGACTCGGGCAGCCTCGCAACTGAAGCTCGACCTTCGTCCGCCTACTCGCCTCGACCCGTGGGCGATCACCATAGCCCTCGCGATCACGCTCGCTACGGTAGTTCCTCCTCTGGCGGTCGCGTTGTTGGCTTCGGGGGTCATACTCTCGGTCGGGGCGTTGTTGTCCAAGAATCTCGTCCCCGACAACTGGCGGGTGATGGCGGTTCTGCTGCCGCTTTTCGTGGCGGCTGGAGCGGGGATCGCATACCTGCACGCCGCTACTCCAGACCCGCTCGCGGATATGGCAGCTCTCGAACCCGGCGAGGTGGAGATAGAAGGCAAGGTCGTCTCCCCGCCGGTACAGACCGGATTCGGGTACAGGGCGGATCTCCGGATAGAGAGCTTGTCTTTCGAGGACCGGGAAGTGTTGCGGGGCGGTGGTGTGGAGATTTTCGCCGTAGATCTTGCTGGTGTGGGAGTGGGGGACCGGGTGAGCGTGGCCGGTGAATTGGGTCAACCCGCTCCCTATGAGGACGGGTTCGATTACGGTCGCTACTTGTCTACAAAACGTATTTCCGCTGTCGTGGAAGCGTTTTATGTGCGTCCTTTGAGCGAAGAGCCGGGTTTCGTCGGAGTCGTGCATCGGCGCACGGACACTGCATTGGGGTTTGGTTTGCGTCCCAAGGAAGCGTCTGTTGTGCGAGGGATGGTGCTCGGGGATCGCTCGCTCATACCGGAGGAGTTGGATCAGGCGTTCCGACGGTCGGGAATCACGCACATTCTGGCGATTTCTGGTCAACACGTAGCGATCTTGACGGCCATGATCTACTTCGTGCTTCGGGCGTTGGCGGTGCCAATGACATTCCGCGTCCCGATCACCTTCAGCCTGGTGTGGACATACATCCTGGTCGCTGGCGCGCCGCCCTCAGCCATCCGCGCCGGTGTAGTTGCGAGCTTCGTGCTTGCAGCGGCCTTGCTCGGGCGCCAGATATCACCCTTGCACTTCCTGACCACGATGCTCGCAGCAGTCCTGGCATACAACCCTCAGCTCGTCTACAGCACCGGATTTCAACTCTCCGTCGCAGCCGTTTTTGGGATTCTAACGTTGCGAAAACCTTTGATCTCGCTGCTGAAAGCTACGGTGTTTCGTCCGTTCCGCAAGCCTCCAGAGACGATATCCAACCTGCTGGCAGTCTCGTTGGCGGCCCAGATCGCCACCGCGCCAATTATCGCCGCGAGCTTCGATGAAGTCTCGATAATCGGTGTTTTAACGAATCTCGTAGCCGTTCCACTCTCTGGCCCGATACTTACACTCGGTCTTCTAGCTTCGATCCTCGGCAACGTCGCCGCATTATTCGCGTATCCGTTGAACGCCGTGAATGGTTTTCTTGTAACGATTCTCGAATGGCTAGCTCTTGCGGCCTCCGCAATACCGTTTGCCACCGTCAGAACCCCCAACGTCACGCCTCTGCTCATAGCCCTGTTCTACGCTGGATGCTTACCCGCGATCTTCTCCCGTAGCTTGTTCGCCGAAGAGCGCTGGCCGCTATGGGCGGGGGTATTGCTGCTCTGGACCGCCGCTTGGCTCGCACTCGTCTCGTTCTCTTGAATGTAGAATAGCTGCCATGACGGTGTATCTGCTGCTAGGCGATGACGAGGAGCGCAAGGCTCGTGGCGTGGAGAAGCTGCGGGCAGACCGGACGGCTGAAACCTTCGAGGCTTCTGATACGAGTCCAGAGTCTGTGGTCTCCGCGTGCAACTCTTATTCGTTGTTCGGGGGCGGCGCGTTCGTGATCCTGCGAAATCTCGACGCTTGGAACGCGGCTCAGAAGGCCCGCGTCACCGAGTATCTCCAGAACCCGTCGCCGGAGACGGACCTCATCCTAGTGGGCAAGAAACTCGGAGCCCGAGAGAAACTTCTGGCGGCGATCAAGGAGAGCGGCGAAGTCCACGAGTTTACTCAACCTACAGGCCGGGCTCTCGTCCGCTGGGCCGCCAACTACGCCAAGAAACTCGGTGCGGACCTGCCCGAAGACGTAGCCACGAACCTCATCGAGCGATGCTCCGGCGACAAAACGCGCGTCGCCCGTGAAGTCGAGAAGTTGGCGTTGTACGTTGGAGACGACACGGCGACCATCGAAGACGTGGAAGCTCTGTGTCCGCCGGATGTGCAGTCGAATATCTTCGCCTTCGTGGATGCTCTAGCCAGCGGAGACCGGGGACGGGCGATAAATTTGCTAGAAGACCTCGTTGCCACGGGAGAACCGCCGCTGCGCCTGACCTTCATGATCCGGCGCCAGTTCACGCTCGTGGCCCGCGCTCATGCCCTGCTGGAGCGCGGTGTGCCGCCCCGAGAGGTTGCCGGAGACTTGAAAGTTCCACCCTTCGTCGCGAGCAAACTCGCCGATCAGAGCCGTAAACTTTCCGCTGAGGATATCGAAGAAGCCCTCGCCCTGATCCTCACCCTCGAAAGCGGTCTCAAGGGCGGCAGCAACCTCTCGGACGGACTTCAAATCGAAGTGGCCGTGATGAAGCTCTCCAGGTAACGAAAAAGCCGCCCTTCCAGATGGGAGGACGGCTCGGGTGGTGCGTTCTATGTCGCTCTAGCTCTTGTCGGCGGCTAGAGCCTTGTCCAAGCGGCTGACCTTCCGGGCGGCCTTATTGGGGTGAATTATGCCTTTGCCAGCGGCCTTGCTGAAAGCCTTCTGAGATTCGTCGCGCAATTGGAGAGCCTTATCGGTGTCGCCCGACTCCACAGCCTTGTAGAAATTCTTGGAGAGGTTGCGAAGCCGCGTGCGGGTTCCAGTGTTCTGTTCGCCACGCTTGATGGATTGTTTGTCTCGCTTGGATGGTGCGGGCACGCTACTCTCCTCATATGATAAACAACTCTAACCGGGAGAATGTAACACACCCCGAACAAAGGGGCAATCATGGTAGACTCCGAACGTGAAAAATACCGAACGAACCCTGGAACGAACGCGGAATTTCTGCATCATAGCGCACATCGACCACGGCAAAAGCACGCTGGCCGATAGGCTGCTGGATATAACCGAAGCCGTCGCCGAACGTGACCGGATGGCCCAGATCCTCGACACGATGGACATAGAGCGCGAGCGGGGCATAACCATCAAGGCTCAGGCCGTTCGTGTGGTCTACAATCGCGACGATGGTGATTGGGCGCTCAACCTGATCGACACCCCCGGACACGTCGATTTCGCCTACGAAGTTTCGCGGGCTATCGCGGCTTGCGAGGGCGCGTTGCTTGTGGTTGATGCGAGCCAGGGTATACAGGCCCAGACGCTGGCTAACCTGTATCTGGCGATGGAGCACGACCTGGAGATCATCCCGGTCTTGAATAAGATCGACCTTCCCCAAGCCGATGTTCCTGCCGTCACCGAGGAATTGGTGGAGCTACTCGGTGTCGACGAGGACGACATCATCAAGATATCGGCTAAGACCGGCGAGGGCGTGCGGGATGTTCTCGACGCCATCGTGGACCGAATTCCGGCTCCCGAGAGCGAGTTCGAGGAGACGCGAGCCCTGATCTTCGACTCCTACTACGACCCTTACCGCGGTGTGGTCTCGCTCGCCCGTCTCTTCGACGGTGAACTCAAAAAAGGCGACAAGGTAAAGGCAATGGGTTCGGAGGAACAATTCGAGGTTCTCGAAGTCGGATGCTACTCCCCAAAACCGACCGCGCTCCCGGTGCTAGCAACTGGCGAAGTCGGGTACATCATCGCCGGACTCAAAGACATCGAAGCTCTGAGAGTGGGGGATACGGCCACACGGGTAGAGAACCCCGCTTCGGAGCCGTTGCCGGGCTACGCGGAGGCGTTGCCGACGGTCTTCTCCGGGTTGTATCCTACGGATGGGGACGATTTCGAGCGGTTGCGGGATGCTTTGTCCAAACTTCAGCTCAATGATGCCTCGCTGTTCTACGAGCCGGAGAATTCGCGGATGGGGTTTGGATTCCGTTGTGGGTTTTTGGGTTTGTTGCACATGGAGATCATTCAGGAGCGGTTAGAGCGGGAGTTTGATCTCGATTTGATCGCCTCTTCTCCGTCCGTGAAATACGAGGTCATAACCAACGGCGAGATGAACGAGGTCACCAACCCGAGCGAGTTGCCGGAGTTCTTCGACGAGATCCGGGAGCCCATGGTGCGGGCGACGATCATCTGCCCGAAA
>JBGTFQ010000189.1:0-16762 GCA_041747155.1 Rubrobacteraceae bacterium | reverse complement strand
GAGCTTGAGAGCCCATTGCCGAGCATGTTCGGGACGATGATGAAGTACTTCGCAGGGTCAAGGGACATGCCTTCACCGATGAGCCACTCGTTGTCCCAGTGGAAGCCCGAGTACCACGTCGGGTAGATGATCGCGTTGCTCTTGTCCTCATTCAGCGTGCCAAAGGTCTTGTACGCCAGTTTAGCGTCTCGCAGGGTCGCGCCTCCTTGCAGCACGACATCCCCTAACTCAAAGATTTCGTAGTCGTTCACGAATGCTCCTTTCTCTCGGTATTCTCATTGTTGGTTACAGGCTGCCGGTCGCGAGAAAATGACCCGTACCGGTTCGGTTGTTGCCACTCCCTTGTCTGCCAGCTCGTCGGGCTTGGGTAGGATGTACTCGATCTTTGCTTCTGTATCGTCGTGTTGACTCTACCCATGCCGGGGAGATCGTCAGGAGCGGACTCCGGCAGATGCGGCTCCAAGTCTAAAACGTCAACCACCAGAATATCTCCAAGCTCCGCCCTGTCGATCGCGATAGGGCCCGAGAGCAAGTGGTTGCAGGAGAGGTCCATATCGCAAATATCATGTGTACAATATTACAAGAACTTAATTTAACTTGTCAAGAGAAGATAGATGCCTAGATGGCGTCACGCGAACGTACGTGCAAACACTAAGTTTTGATTTTCGAGAATTAATGTCCTTGGATATCCACCAACTTGCATAAGTTGAGATCTATCAACTCTCTCAACGCTCAATGACAATACAGGGCGCGAGTGCTCAGAGGGTCGGACCAGCGTTGGCTTCGAACACGTCTCCCCCATTGACCTTCAGCGCTTTCTGCGTTTTCTCTTGAAGCTTCGGATTTCACCTGCAAAACGCAACATTTCTGAAGTGGAGCCGAGGGGGATCGAACCCCTGACCTCCGCCGTGCAAGGGCGGCGCTCTCCCGGCTGAGCTACGGCCCCGTTCGAGATCCTTGAGTTTACGCGCTTGGGCGGCGTTGTTCAACGCACGGGATTGGCGGTGGTTGTACAATGTGCGTCACGAGATGGATTTCTAGCGAGAGGTGGTAGACGTGGCTCTCTACGAATATAAGTGCGCTGAGTGCGATGAGCGGTTTGAGAAGATGCGGTCGATGAGCGCTTCGGACGAGCCCGCCGAGTGTCCGGAGTGTGGGTCGGTGGAGTCTCGCCGTTTGATCTCGAACTTCGCGATGGTGACGCCCGGCGCTTCGGCCACGAGCAGCAACCCCATGATGGATGCCCGTATCGCCAGCGGAAACGCCACCGGAGGCTGCTGTGGCGGAGGTTGCGGCTGCGGATAGGGAACGTGAGCCCGTCCCGGTGCTAGTCTCAAAGGGTATCGAGGAGTTCAATCGGGGCGAATTCTTCGAGTGCCACGAGTACTTGGAGGATGCCTGGCGTGAAGAGTCGCGCCAAGTGCGTTTTCTGTACCAGGGGATCTTGCAGGTTGGAGTCGGCTTCTACCACCTAAAGAACGGCAACTGGCGAGGCGCGACCGGCCTTCTAAGAAATGGCATTGAGCGGCTTCGGGACTTCGAGCCCGAAACTCTTGGCATCGACGTGGCGCGGCTCGTGGCGGAGAGTCAGGGTTGTTTAGATCAGCTCGAAGCTTTAGGTCGCGAGAGGGTAGGCAGATTTGATCTCTCGCGGATACCAAAAGTGCATTGGGTGAATCCCTAGCAGTCGCGGCGCCAAGCACTCAGGTTTAGCCGCTTGAAGATCAGGCTGAGGTTCTGATTCCGGGCGGAGTTGCACTTGTTAGCCATGTTGTTGGTCTTGTATTCGGTGACGAAGACAGCTTTGTTGGCCCGTATGAAAGGCGCGTATTTGCCGCACTCGTTGTAGGCGAAGCACTCTTCGACCACGGCGAAGTCAAAGTATTTGACGAGTTTATTTACCTGAGCAGTATCGTTTTTCAGAGCTATAGATAGGCCGCGCTCATGGGCTATATTCGCGAGCATCCGGTTGTAAGCGAGTTGTTGGTTATAGGTGAGCTTGAAGCCGCTATTATTGGCGTAACCGTCGATGTTGTCTGGCTCGACGGCGTCGAAGCCCTTCTTTTTGCAGACGTTCATCCTGCGCTCCATGATCGGGCGAAGTTTGTTGATCTTGCTTATGTCCAGCCACTTCTCGCCTTTCCAACCGTCGAGGTTGCGGCCTTTTACGGAGTTTGGAAACTTACCAGCATCGGGACGCCACTTCTCCCAGGAACCAGCGCTTATGTAGCAGACGACCTTGGAGCCTTTACCGTGCAGCTTCCTCACGGTAGAGGCTGGAGTCTCTACCGCATCGACATCGTAGACATCGACGTTGTAGTTGGTGTTGATCTTTCCAGAGAGCTGCCACTGCCACGTGGAGTTCGGCTTCGGTTGCCACCGCCCGGCGGCATCCGCCGGTCCCGAATCGGCGACTCCTCCTAAAAAAGCGAACATCGCCGCCAGAAGTCCAAGCTTCATGAGGTTCTTCACGGCCTTCTCTCTCCCCCTGCGGCATCGCGCTTGGTCTCTGCAACGAGTGCTCCGGATCTCCGAATCCGCCATTCTTATACTACGTTTAGCCCAGGTTTACTGTAGTTGAGACTATTCGAGGGTCAATTAGCCGAAGAATTTGTCTCGGACGCCTCCTCAACGTATGCGTTCCAGATATGTATGGCGTAGAGGATTGGCGCGTGATCTAGCAGCACATCCCGCAGTGGTTTCTGTGTGGAGCCGCGGTACTTGAGTTTCAGATAGGCTCGCTCGGCGCTCTCGCGTAGTCCGCTCCACCCGGCCTGAGCGACTCGAAGTCGACCATCAGAATCTATGATTCTGTTCTTCCCCACATGCCGGTACCGACCTCGCAGTGGAAACCCGGTCACCACATCCTCTCCGTTTACGAACCTATACGCTGGAGCGTCGAACTTCTTCACGAATTCTCTGTCACCTACCCTCGGAGCCCCAAATGTGTAGACACCAGCGGCCTCCTCGTAACGAGCCGCCGCGAGTACGGCCAGAGCGCCACCCAGACTGTGACCCGTGAACCATACCTTCTCGCGGCCATCCTCTCGGATGTTCTCCAAGTATCTCTTCAGGGAGTTGTCGCCATCGCGGTTGGGGGGATCCCAGACCTCATCCAACGCTTTCTTGAAACCTCGATGAACTTGTCCGCCCTGAACGGATGCAGTACGGTCGAAGTTCAAGTTTACGAGCCAATCCGCGAGCACATCGAACGCACCGCTACCTTCACGCTGGCGCATATCCGAGCCGCTGAAGGATACGATCGCAAACTCCGAACCACCGTGGGCGACGTAGCACTGGGTACTCTTTCCATCGAAATGCCGAAACTCGCTCAGACCAGCTTCCGCCAACTTCGCTTCGACGGACGATGGGTCCGAGTAAGCTAGTAAAGCAGCCTCCGCCATCCACCAGGCATTCACCAAAGAGAACTCCTCAGCGTCGGGCAGAAATGGATGCTCCGAGTGTCCCGCGAAGTATTCGTGCTCCATGTTCGGTGGCGCGAGAGTCGATAGCTCCCTCGGCGGGACTGGCTTGGGAGTGGTCATGGGAGTATCGTACACGTACTTGCCGCAGGTTGGAGAGCGCGTTTGCCCGATGGCTACAGGTGTAGTATTCACGCTAGAGAGTCGTGTGAAAGGAGATAGGTAGATGGCCAACGAAAACGCCTCGCTTTCAGAGATGGAATTACCATCGCTTCCGCTCGACGAGTGGAAAGAGACTAAAGAGACGTTACACCGCTATGCTCAAGTGGTGGGCAAGATCCGGATGACCCTCTCGCCCCCGAGAAACCACTGGTGGCACGCAACGCTGTACGTAACTCCGCAAGGACTAACCACCGGCCCTATACCCCACGCCGCTGGAACTTTCGAGATATCGTTCAACCTTCTGGATAACGAATTAGCGGTAACTACCAGCAATGCCGGACACTTCTCTTTTCCGCTGAATGACCTTCCTGTGGCGGACTTCTACAGCAGTCTGATCGGTGGGCTCAAGTCTCTCGGCATTGGAGTCGATATAAACACTAAGCCCTTTGATCTCGACGACGAGCATACGTTGGATGAGAACACCGTCCATTGCGTCTGCGAACGCTCCGCAGTCCGGAGATACCATCGCATCCTCGTGTGGGTAGACGCGGTATTCCAGCAGTACGCTGGCCGCTTCAACGGCAAAGAGTCCCCCGTACACCTGTTTTGGCACAGCTTCGACCTCGCCGTAGCCCGCTTCTCTGGCACTCGTGCCAACCTACCGCCGGACGCGGACCCCGTAACCCGCGAAGCCTACTCGCACGAAGTCATTTCTTGCGGATTCTGGGTCGGCGACGAAGATGTACGCGAGCCCGCCTTCTACTCCTACACCGCCCCCGAACCAGAAGGACTCACCGATCAACCGCTACAACCAGAGAGCGCATCCTGGCAAACGGGCGGTACCGCACTCTTAACCTACGAAGATATCCGAAACAGCACGTCGCCAAAAGAGACCCTCCTGATGTTCCTAGAGAGCGCTTATCTAGCGGGTGCGAAGTCCGCTGGTTGGGACATTGAGAGATTCGAGGCCCGCGAGACACTTGGATAAATGGAGCTGATCGGAAGGAGTAATCTTGAGTGGGCCTGCCTGGACTCGAACCAGGGACCTCTTCCTTATCAGAGAAGCGCTCTAACCACCTGAGCTACAGGCCCACGGACGCCGACCGGAATGCCAGCCGGGATAATTTACAACACCGCGCCGCTGCTTACAACCTGATTGCAGAGCGGCGAGGCGGGAAGTAAAATCTGCCGTGGCATACACCAACACAGGCAAACCGCCGCTTTAGGGCATTGCGGTTTGAGAGGAGCGGATAGTCAGTGAGCGACAATGGCCTCACCCGGATGTCCATCTACGGTATTAATCTGGATCTTTTTTCCTCCAGCCCAATCGTTATCTTGAAAGTCGACGAAGAAAATCGCTATCTACCCATCTGGATCGGCCAGCCTGAAGCCCGCTCTATCTTGATGAAACTCCAGAACCAGGAGTTCTCGCGTCCCCTGACCCACGATCTCGCCGTGGATCTCGTCGCCCAGCTCGGCGGTGCTATGGAGCGCGTGACGGTCACCCGGCTTCAGGATCAGACCTTCTACGCCACCATAAGCCTCGTCGTGGGAGGCAAGATCGTGGAGGTAGATTCTCGCCCGTCGGACGCCATAGCCCTCGCCGTGCGAGCCGGAGCGGAGATCTTCGCCTCCAACGAAGTCATCGAGGAAGCTGGCGTTGTCTTCGAAGAAGCTATGGAAGACGCACCCGAGGAAGAGGTCGTGGATAAGTTCAAGGACTGGATGAACCGCGTCTCACCCGAAGATTTCAAATAGAAGGTTCCAGCGGCTACTCCTCGGAGCGACTGAATAGCCCGCCCTTGCGCTCCTCTTCGACCTTCTTTGCCTTCTCCGCTGCCCGACCAAGATATATCGTGACGAAAACCACTATGAGCGTCACCACTATGGCGTAGAAAAATTTTCCGAGAAGCGCGCCTGTCTGAGGAAAGAACTCGTCGAATACACCCTGGATAGCCGTGTTCCAGGCAAGAGCCGCCACAAGGCCGAAGGCCGCCGTAGCGAGTCCGACCATCTTATCCAACACTTCACTGGTCAATTTATTCTCCTTCTATAAAGTGGACTCACCGCGATGTGCCGTTTGTCTTGTATTCCGGGTAGGACTCTAGAAACTCCTCGACAGAGCCGGTCCCCCAACTGACGATTACTTGCATTGTGTCCTCAGCGAAGCGATCTTTCATCTGGGATTCGCGGCGCACGCTTCGGCGCACGTACTCCCACGGTGTCTCGCCGGAGCGACGCTCCATCTGCTCCGTATAGACAAACCGGCCCGTGTTCCGGTCCCGCACCATGAGTAGGTCCACTGCCTCTAGCCCCTGTCTTCAAACGCTTCCAATCGCGCCCAGCGCACGAGGAGTCCCGCTTCTTCCCAAGCGTGCCGTCCATCGTATTCCATCACACTAAACGGCGGCGCACTCCGGTACATATTACCCGTTCCACACCCCAGAACGCCACCTGATACAACCGCCCGACCCTCGGCCACGCTCGCAAGACCCGTCCGATGGGTCGCGACTCCACCATCCTCCTGTATGCCTCCAATTCTCCAGGATGCCCGTATCCGGGGCTCACCCACAGCTTCTGTAACCGAGTTCTGGATCGCATATAGGGTTGACGCCATTCGGCCATCTGCAAAATTAGCCGCTGCGTTGGAGGCCGAGAGGAGATCCAGGGCTTCCTCGGAATCCAGCGGAGCAGCGACGGGACCGCATTCCATCCCGAACCCTCCAGCTCTCGACTGGATGCGATCCCGATGCGAGGAGATCGCCAAACGCCCCAGCTCTCCCGCGTCGCTCCGTAGCACCATAACCAGCGACCCGCGCTCCAAACCCAATTCATCCAATCCGGCCGGATCCAAAACCTCCGCCACCACCAGCGCCTCCACACTCTCCGGAAGCTCCCGCCAACCCCGAACCCCAGCCTCGATCGCCCGACGACCGAGAGCGTCCGCGTCACCAGGGGCGGAGGGAAAGAAAACGAGATCCTCCTCCCCCATCAAACCTTCCTCAGCTGCCGCTCGACCACCTTCTTCACACAACCTCCGCACATACCTCTCGCTCGGGGCAGTCGTCCGGGCGTCGGAGAGAGCCCGCATCGCGATTCCCGTCAGTTCCTCAGGCGACGGTCGCCCCGGTCCAGAGGCATCAACGACGAGCAGTACGCTGCGTTCGGGCGGGGAGAAGAGCGTAGCGGAGGCGTGGGTCTCTGAGGCGACCACGCACCCGAAACTTTCCGGGGAAGCTGCAGCATGCACTGGGTTCGTTACGCCGGGGAGGGTTGCGAACGGGGCAGCTTTTTGCATGGCGATTTCGGCTATGGAAGAGTCGGGGGCGTTTACGACGATCTCGGCTTCTTCGCCTTCGCGCCGCCACTCGAATTCGTTCGCTTGTTCGGTCATCCCTTAGTCCAGAACAACGAGGGGATCGCCGGATTTCACTGTTCCACCGGCTGAGACCAAGATGTCGGAGACAGTCCCGGCTTTGGGAGCCCGGATCTCGCTCTCCATCTTCATAGCTTCCAATATGCAGAGCGGCTCGTCCGCCGCAACCTCCGCCCCTTCCTCCACCAGAACCTTCACGATGGTCCCCTGCATCGGAGCAACCACCGCACCCTCGCCCGCCGACGACTTCCGCGACTCCCCACGCTCACGCCGAGCCGGAGCACCGCTCGAAGCCGCCTCGTCTCCGAACACCTTCACCGAGAATAATCGGCCATTCACCTCGACCTCGACCTGACGCACGCTCTTCTCCGAAGTTGCGCCAGCCGCTCCAGACTCGGATGCTTCGATCTCCAACCCAGACATCCGTTCCGCCACGAATCCCGTCGTATAAGAACCCGAGACAAAAACCTCGTCAGCCAAGATCGCCCTGAAGAACGGCAGCGTCGTCGCTATCCCCTCGACCCGAAACTCCGCGAGTGCCCGGCGGAGACGGTGCAGCGCATCCGCCCGATCCACACCCCTAACGATCAGCTTTGCGAACAAGGGATCGTAGTGTTCCGGCACCTCACCAGGCCCGCGCAGCGAGGAATCCACCCGCACGCCCGGACCTCCCGGCTCCTCATAAACGGTAACGACTCCGGGACTCGGTGCAAAGTCGTTGGCCGCGTCCTCGGCGTTCAGGCGGGCTTCGATAGCGTGGCCACGCCAACTCACATCTCCTTGAGTAAACGGCAGCGGCTCTCCGGCGGCTATCCGGATGCCGGTCTTCACGATATCTACACCCGTGACCTCTTCGGTTACGGGGTGCTCGACTTGTACGCGAGTATTCATCTCCAGAAAGTAGAACTCATCGTCCTGGACCAGAAACTCCACCGTCCCGACGTTATCGTAGTCGACGGCTTCGGCGGCGGCGATGGCGGCCTCACCCATCTGCTCGCGCATCGTGGGGTCTATGGCTGGGCTCGGGCATTCCTCCAGGAGCTTCTGGTGGCGGCGTTGGATCGAGCAGTCGCGCTCTCCGAGGTGCGCGGCGTTCCCGTGCTTGTCCCTCAACACCTGGATCTCGACGTGCCGCGGTCCCGGCAGATACTTCTCCACATACACCGATCCATCCCCAAAATATGCCTCGCCTTCACGCTTGGCACGCTCGAAAGCCGCCTCCACGCCATCAGCATCTTCGGCGACCGCGAAGCCCTTGCCGCCGCCGCCAGCGGAAGCTTTCACCGCTACTGGGTAGCCGTGTTCGTCGCCAAAAGAGCCGACCTCATCGGACGAGGAGATCTCACCTTCAGTACCGGGAACCATTGGAACTTTGGCTTCCGACATGATGCGGCGGGATTCGACCTTACTGCCCATCGCGTCGATGGCTTCAGGGTGAGGCCCGATCCAGACGAGTCCCGCCTCCGTGACCGATCGCGCAAACGGCGCACTTTCCGACAAGAAGCCGTACCCCGGATGCACCGCCTCAGCCCCGCACTCCTTCGCCACCGCGACGAGCTTCTCGATATTCAAGTAGCTCTCCCCCGCCGATGCCGGACCAATCTGATGCGCTTCGTCGGCGAGTCGGACGTGCAGAGAGTCCCGGTCGGCATCCGAGTAGACGGCGACGGAAACAATATCCATCTCCCGCAAAGCCCGGATCACACGCACGGAGATCTCACCACGGTTCGCTATCAGAACTTTCGAGAACACCCTCAAACCATCTCTTTCCAACTCGAGTACGACCACAATGAACCTTCTAGTTTCATGCCTGGTGGCGAAGCATGTCCCAGCAATCCAGCCAGCCTCCAGCGGCTTCGCTTTACCGAGACCGTCGGCTCGGGTGCGGTATCTCGTAAGACCTCCAACGCGGCCATTATAGCGGTGGCTTCTTCGAGGGTTGGGGTGGGGCGTATGGATGTTTTCGATGGTTGATTCACGATGCCAGGTACCGGATCAGGGGGGATATGAGGTAGACGCCAGCGACGTAGAGCGCGAGAAGCAGCACGAAAAGTCCTGCGACTATGCCTCCGACGACTAATAACGTGCGGGAGTCGGTGCCGCTTCCCGTGGCTCTGCCATGCCACGCTGAGGAAAGTCCGAGAAACCTGGGAGCGGAGATTCCCAATCCGAACGCCAGGCCGTAGAGTGCGGTACCAGCGTATCCACTTTCGGCGGTTGGGAAGGCCGGTATGCCGAGCAGTGCCGCGCCACCGTAGAGAGTCCCGAAGAACATCGAGAAGCTTAGGAGGAGTCCGAGAACCCGACCCATTCCAGAGTTTGTGAATCGCTCCCGGAGCGGGTAGGTGATCCCGTATGCCAGAGCAACGCCGATTAGCGAGCACGTCAGGGTCACGAGGAGTAGCAGGGCGAATTCCGAGCCCGCCAAGACGAGAATATCGAGGACGGCGAAAGCGACGACGAGCGAGACGAAGAGTATCCACTCGCCTCGCGAACGGGGCCACAGGCGGCGGATCACGACTTCATCGTCTCCCGCCGCGACTCTCAGAGCGGGATGTTTCCATGTTTGCGCGGCGGGCGCTCGGGACGCTTGGTCCGGATCATAGCGAGAGCCCGTACAAGATACGGACGTGTCTCCCTGGGATCTATAACGTCGTCTATGAATCCCATCTCGGCGGCGACCATCGGATTGTTGAACTTCTCCTCGTAGTCGGCGATGAGATTTTCCTTCTCGGATTCCGGGTCTTCGGCGTCGGCGATGCGTCTACGGTGGATGATTCCCACCGCCGCACTCGCGCCCATCACCGCGATCTCACCTGTAGGCCACGACACATTGACATCGGCCCCAATATGCTTGGAACACATAACGTCGTAAGCTCCACCATACGCTTTCCTGGTGATAACCGTCATCTTGGGTACCGTCGCCTCCGCGAAAGCGTAGAGCAACTTGGCCCCATGCCGAATAATTCCGCCCCACTCCTGGTCGATCCCCGGCATAAAGCCCGGCACGTCGACGAAAGTAATCAGCGGAATATTGAACGCATCGCAGAATCGCACGAACCGCGCGCCCTTCGTACTTGCGTCTATATCCAGCGTCCCAGCGAGCACCGCAGGCTGATTCCCAACAACACCGACCGCGTGTCCATCGAGCCGTGCGAAGCCAACCACAAGGTTCTGAGCCCAACCCTCCTGCACCTCGAAGAATTCACCATCATCCATTACGCCCTCGACCGCCTCCCGGATATCGTAGGGCCGGTTGGCCGAATCCGGTACGAGCGCAGCCAATGCCTCATCCGCTCTCTCCGGGTCGTCGGTCGGACGGAAGTACGGCGCGGCTTCGAGGTTGTTCTCGGGCAGGAACGAGAGCAGATATCGCACGTCTTCTAGGCAGGTCTCTTCATCGGGAGAGGAGAAGTGGGCTACGCCGGACTTGGTGTTGTGGGTAGCAGAGCCGCCGAGATCTTCCTGGGTTACGTCCTCGCCGGTGACGTTCTTTATTACGTCCGGGCCGGTGATGAACATGTGGCTGGTCTCTTCGACCATGAAAATGAAGTCCGTGATGGCGGGTGAGTAGACCGCTCCACCCGCACACGGTCCCATCACCACGCTGATCTGTGGCACGACACCGCTAGCGAGCACGTTGCGGTGGAAGATGTCCGCGTATCCAGCCAGTGAGACTACGCCCTCCTGGATGCGGGCGCCGCCAGAGTCGTTGATGCCTACGATAGGACAACCCGTGTTGAGAGCGAGATCCATGACCTTGCAGATCTTCTCGGCGTACACCTCGCCAAGAGACCCACCAAACACCGTAAAATCTTGCGAGAACACGCAAACCTTCCGACCGGAGACTTCGCCATACCCGGTAATAACCCCGTCCCCGAGCGGCTTATTATCCTCCAGCCCGAAATTGTAAGAGCGATGCACCCGGTAGCGGTCCAACTCCACAAACGTACCCTCGTCGAGCAGCAACTCTACGCGCTCGCGGGCGGTTAGCTTGCCTTTCTCACGCTGGCGTTCGACAGCCTTCTCGGAAGCCGGATGCGCCGCTGCCTCGCGGAGGTCCTTGAGTGCCGCTATCTTTTCGGCGGTCGTGTCCTCGCCGAGTCTCTCTCCCTGCATAAGACGGAATTCTAGCAGGTACTAAAAGACGTATTTGTGACGGAAGCGTTGCGTGCGTCTAGCGTAAAGGGATACTCTAGCCCTGTGACATTGGGATGTGATCCGGCTGGTTAGCGATACGTTCCAGCCAGGACCGGACCATAGGGAAGCCGGTGAGATCGAACCCTCCCTCGTGGGCGACGTGGGTATATACGTAGAGAGCTATATCCGCCACCGAGTAGCGATCCGCGACCAGGAAATCACGTTCTTTTAAGTGGCCCTCCATGATACCCAGGGCGGAGTAGCCGCGTTCGCGTTTGGGTTCCAGCGACGCTCGACGCTCTTCCGTCATCTCCAGGCGGTGCGTGATCCAATATCTCGGCGAAGCTATGTTCGCCGCGTGACTCTCCAACTCGAAGAACATCCACCGAAAGGTTTGGGCTCGCTCGAAGGGATCGGCGGAGATGAATGGAGTCCCGTCCGCCAAGTAACTGAGGATGGCGTTTGACTCGGGGATAAATCGTCCATCCTCAGTCTCTAGAACCGGGATCGTGCCGTTGGGATTGATATTCTCCAGAAATTCAGGAGTGCGAGTCTCGGCCTCTTCGAGGTTGTACTCTATGCGCTCGAAGGATGTACCAAGCTGCGCCAGGAGCAAGCGTACCTTGTAACCGTTGCCGGAAGATAGACTATCGTGCAATCGAAGCATTTTGCCCTTCCTCGGCGGTTCATGCCTGATACTGGAGCTTGTTTGTTCGCCTACATACTAACGTCGAATGCGATCCACTTCCACGAGTTGCGCGAGCGCATCTACAGTGGCGCGTTGTCTATGAGGTGCGTCGCGCCTACGTCAGCGGAGATCAAAGCTCGTGCCGATCCCGAGTCGTAGTGTTCCAGAGGAGCGAGTGTTTCAGTGTCGACTACAGCAGCGTAACGAAGACGGACGAGCGGCTCGGCTTCACAAACATGCTCCATCGCTGCTACGGCTTCGCTCGGAGTGCGGGCATCTGCAGCGGCGTTTAGGGCTCGGAAGAGAGCCAGTGCGGCTTCGCGTTCTTCGGCGGAGAGATTGACGTTGCGGCTGCTCAGAGCGAGTCCGTTGGGTTCACGGACGGTTGGGCAAGGGACGATCTCAACCCCGAAAAACAGATCCCGAGCCATCCGCTCAATGACCTTCAACTGCTGGAAATCCTTTTCTCCAAAGTAAGCCCTATGCGATTTAACGATATTGAGCAACATCGCCACGACCGTCGCCACGCCACGCATGTGTCCGGGGCGCGTGGCTCCCTCCCACAAGTCGCCCAGCCCTGCAGCTTCGACGTACACTCGCCCACCGGACGGCGAGAGTTCCAGGGATGTTCCACCGTACATCGCCTCCACGCTCGGCGCGAAGAGTGCGTCACATCCCTCTTGGCGCAACAACGCCGTGTCCCGGTCGAAGGGACGGGCGTAGGTGTCATAGTCTTCGCCGCCGGAGAATTGCGTAGGGTTGACGAAGATGGAGACTACGAGGCGGTCGCAATCTTCGCGCGCCCGTCGCATAAGCGAGAGATGCCCCTCGTGCAACGCTCCCATCGTGGCTACGAAGCCGATGGTGAGTCCTTCGGCCCGCCACTTCTCGGAGAGATCTCGCGTCTCGTCTGGTCTCTCCAGGATGCGCACTATCCGGAAGTCCTATTCGCTTTCGGAGGTCCAGCGGGATAGTTCTTCTTCGTCCATCGACCAGCCGTGTTCGGATTGGGGAAATTCCCCGGATTGGACTTCGCCGATGAAGGTCTCGGCGGCTGTGGTGAGCAGCGCTTGAGCCTCGGCATATCGCTTGACGAAGCGAAGAGGGTTGCCGGGTGTTAGCCCGGCGAGATCGTGCCAGACCAGAACCTGTCCGTCGCACCCGATTCCCGCACCAATTCCGATGGTCGGAATAGAAAGCTCTCGCGTGACGCGCTCCGAGACCTCCACAGGTACGACTTCGAGCACGATGGCGCAGCAGCCGGCTTCTTCGAGGTTGCGAGCGTCGCGCAGCAGGCGATCCGCCGCCGTCACAGTCTTGCCCTGTACGATGCTCGGGAAACGCAGGGCCGACTGAGGCGTGTAGCCGAGATGCCCAACGACCGGCACGCCCATCTCGTCGAGAGCTGCAATCGCGGCGAGCGCGGCCTCCCCCGCGCCTTCAAGCTTGACGCTGTGCGCTCCGGCGCGAAGGAGATCCGCGCCATTCTTTGTAGCGTTTTCGATGGTCGCGTAGGCGCCGAATGGGAGATCCCCTACGACCGGCACGTCCGGGCGGGTGGAGCTTCGCACGCCACGGGCTACCGCCGCCGTGTGGCGCAGCATATCCTCCATCGTGACGTGGACCGTGCTTTCGTGGCCTAGAACCACGTTACCCAGGGAGTCGCCGACCAGGATCACATCAACCCCGGCATCGCAACACAGCGCGGCTGTCGGAGCGTCGTACAGCGAGATCATCGCCAGCCGCTCACCCCTCGCCTTCGCTCCTTCGAACACCCGAACCGGAGATACCGTCATCCAAGCCCCTTTTCCACAAAACTTCTCCACACCTACGCTCTCATACGCCGCAGAGTATCCGCACATATATGCGAAGTGTCAATAGAGAACGTTTCGCAAAGGGATATTCGGCCCGTTGAGCAACCCGAAGCTCGACTCACAACCTTCCCCTCGGAAGCTCAAATCAACGCTATTTAAGTCCCATACCCTTCCAGCCGACGCTTTACAGAGTTCAAGAACCTGAGCGCCACGCCGCCGTCGAAGATGCGATGGTCGAAAGATATTTCTAAGTTCATCATGCTGCGGATGGCGATGGCGTCATCTATGACAACGGGCCGCTTTACGATGGCTTCAGCGGAGAGGATGGCGGCTTGCGGATAGTTAATTATGGGTGTGGAGACCACGCTTCCCAGTGCGCCGGGATTGTTGACGGTGAAGGTACCGCCGGAGATGTCTTGCGGGTCGAGTTGTCCGCTGCGGGCACGTTTGACGACCGTGTCTATCTTGCGGGCGAGACCCCGAATGTTTAGTTCGTCGGCGTTTGGGATGACAGGTACGATCAGGGCTTCTTCGAGATCCACAGCGATGCCGATATTGACTCGCTTCTTCAACACGATTGCATCATCATCCCACACGGAATTGACAATGGGATATTCTTTCAATCCTTCGACGACCGCCGCCACAATAAACGGCAAGTAGGTGAGCTTGACACCCTCTCGCTCGGCGAACACGGCCTTCTCACGCTCACGTAGGGAAACTAAGTCGCTCATGTCGACTTCGACCATCGTCCAGGCGTGAGGTGCTTCATGCTTGCTGAGACTCATGCGGTTTGCTATCGCTCGTCGGGTTGGGGTGAGAGATTTTCTCGTATCTTCTTTGTGGATCGGCATGGACTCGGCGGCAAAGGCTTCGCGTTCTTCTCGCAGACCGGGGAGCACGTATTCTTCGGTCTTCCGACCCCGCGTTTGGATGTAGCCTTCGATGTCCTTCTTCGTTACTCGACCGCCGATGCCGGAGCCAGATACTTCCGATATCTCCAAGTCGTGTTCGGCGGCGAGGCGACGGACCACCGGCGAAGAGCGCGTAAGGCGCAGGTCTTCGGCGCTTTGACTGCTGTGTCCGTTGTCGCTGCTGTTTCGGACGCTCGCGGTTTGTCTTTCGGGGCTTTGGGTGGGTTGATCCTCGACGGTTGGAAATTCTTCGGTCGCCCGTTCGATATCGGGGCTAGGTTCATCCTCGGTGGTGACTTGGGCGATTTCGGTTCCAACGTCCACGGTATCTCCTTCAGAGACGAGGAGCTTCTGGATACGACCGGCCACGGGAGATGGTAGCTCGGCGTTTACTTTGTCGGTGTCTACTTCGGCGAGGGGTTCGTCCATCGCCACGTCGTCGCCCTCCGCTTTGAGCCAGCGGGTGATGGTTCCTTCGGTGACGCTCTCGCCTAGCTGCGGCATGGTTACAGGCTTCGCCACTCTCTTCCTCCTTCTAGTAGCGGGCCAGTTCCAGCATCGCCGCCTCTATCTTCTCGGCGGACGGCACAAAGAAGTCCATCATCGGCTTTGAGAAAGCCGCCGCCGGTACGTTCGGCGCTCCAAGACGCGACACTGGCGCGTCCAGCCACTCGAATGCCTCGTCGGCTACGATAGCCGCGATCTCACCGGAGACCGAACCCGTCAGGTTGGCTTCGGAGACAACGAGAATCTTGCCTGTCTTCTTCGCTGAATCGAGGATCGTTTCTTTGTCCAGCGGATAAAGCGTGCGAGGCTCTACGACCTCGGTCTCGATGCCTTGCTCTCTCGAAAGCTTCTCCGCTACTTCGAGAGCCGTGTAGAGCATTAGACCGTAGGAAACAACGGTTATATCCGTGCCTTCGCGGTGAACGCGAGATTTGCCTATCGGGACTTCGGAGACTTCGTCCGGGATATCCTCTTTTATGAGACGGTAGGTTCGTTTGTGTTCGAGAAAGAGGACTGGATTCGGGTCGCGGATCGCGCTCTTCAGCAAAGCTTTGGCGTCGGCGGGAAAAGTCGGGGCGACGACTTTGAGACCTGGAGTGTTACAGAACCAGGTTTCGATGCTTTGGGAGTGGTACAGGCCGCCGCCGTGGACCGCGCCGTACGGAGCGCGGATGGTTATGGGACAAGGCCACGCGCCATTCGAGCGATAGTGGAACTTCGCGGCTTCGTTGACGATCTGATCGAAAGCCGGGGTTATGAAATCGCCGAACTGTATCTCAGCCACCGGTCGCACACCGTTTACCGCGAGTCCGATAGCCGCCCCTATTATTAGACTCTCGGCGAGTGGCGTGTCCATGACGCGCTGTGCGCCAAACTCTTCCTGCAAGCCTTGCGTCACCCGGAAGACTCCACCGGCGCGTCCGACATCCTCGCCGAGCAACATTACCGATTCGTCCGAGCGCATCTCTTCGGCTAGACCTTCGTGAATGGCCTGGACTAGGTTTTTGGTAGCCATCTCATACCTCCGCGTAGACACCGGTTAGCACGCTCTCGGGATCGGCGAAGGGGGCATTGTCAGCGTAATCGCTGGCTTCGGCGACTTCGGCTTTAATCTCTTTGTCCATCGCTTCTTTGTCTGCCTCGTCGAGAAGCCCATGCTCTGTAAGGTAGTTCTCGAAGCGGAGGATGGGGTCTTTGAGGCGCCACTCTTCGATCTCCTCTCGCTCGCGATAACGGCGGTCGTCGTCGTCGGACGAATGGGCGGTCATGCGATAGGTCTTGGCTTCGATGAGCGTTGGGCCGTCGCCATTTCGGGCTCGCTCGACGGCTTCTCGGACAGCTTCGTGGACAGCTAGAATGTCGTTGCCATCCACTTCGTGTCCAGGGAAACCGTAGCCTGCGGCCCGGCTCGCTATGGAACCCGCGACCTGAAGTTTGTCCGGCGTGGATATGGAGTAGACGTTGTTCTCTACAAGGAAGACCACCGGCAGATCGTGAATACCGGCGAAGTTCATAGCTTCGTGCCAGTCGCCACCGCTGGTGGATGCCTCGCCGCCGCAGACGAGCACCACGCCGTCCTCCTTACGCATCTTGAACGCTAGTGCTGTTCCGGTGGCTTGGGGATACTGGACACCTACGGGGGCTGAGGCGGTAACGATATTGAGGGCTCGGTCGGAGTAGTGGCCGGGCATCTGGCGACCGCCGCTGTTCGGGTCTTCCTTCTTGCCCATGAGGCTTAGGAA
>JBGTFQ010000188.1:0-65436 GCA_041747155.1 Rubrobacteraceae bacterium | reverse complement strand
GGGTCCCCGGCGGTTGCGGAGCAACCCTTTAGGGCGGCCTCAAGCCGCCGCCGGGGTGCGTGCGCGGGCTACAATGGATGATCGGCGATTGCGGGGTCTTGGCGAGCCTCCCCGAGCAGTCGTCCTATCTCGAAGATGGCGGCCCACTCCACGTTCTTTACCGGTGCCAGAGTCTCTCCATAACGTTTGAATTCGGTGCCATCGCACTAGACATGTTTGTACAGTTCGGTGAGATCATAGACCGAGCGTGTCTCTGTCTCGCCCTCGCTGCGGACGATACCGGTAGCGATGGAGTTGGTTGGACCCTGCGTACATGGTCCACGCAATCTTAATCTTCCGTAGCTGTACCTCAGCACTTTGGCACCTTCTTAGACTCTGTTTGCTCTTAAAGGATGGCTACACTCCGATCAGAATGATCCAACGCGAACCCTCTAGGTGCTTAGATTCACTTCTTCCCGACAGCGTTCGCTTTCCTAGAGAGATCGTTCTGATAATCAGAAGTAGCTTAGACAAGCTGTTTCCTGCAGGGAGAGGTCATGCCGTAGTCTCACCAGCCCTTCACGCGCCGGTTAGGGGAAGATGAAGGCTGCGTGAGGGGAGGGTGAGGCATTAAGGAGATCCCTTATTAGTGAACGCAGGAAAGCCGCGTTCGTCATATCGTCGCCGCCACGGACTCCAGGTGCTGTGCTATACCCCTCACGCTGGAGGCGACGATCTGCATTCCGTATTCGTAGCCAGCCTCCACAGCCGCACGCTTCTCCCGCTCGAGATCGGCGGCGAAGAGGATCTCTACGGGGACTTCGGGACGTAAGATACGCTCGACGTAGGTTTTGTAAGAGGCCACCTTTGCGCGGATCGTGCTCGGTGCGTACTTGGCTCGTCGGCTCTGACGCTCGATAAAGAAGAGGTGTCCTGGAAGCAGGATCTCCGCGTCCGGCTGGTGGGCAAGATTCCTACCTCCAAGCTCGTAGCGTCGATAAGCGCGACCCTCATTACGCCACTGCCACATCGGATAACCGCCAAGTGCCGGTTCCAGCCTCGAAGCCAGCTCGACGTAGACATCGTTCGTCTCAAGGTAATGGCGCGTCTTCGGCCCTGAGAAGAAGTCCGGGGAAGTTTCCTTTTTGCGATCCAAAGAATCTCGTTGACGCTCGAATCCTTCCTTGGTAAGACGCCACAGAATAAGGTTAGGTCCGTACACTTGGTTGGTGACGTATCCCTTCCTCATTAGAGCGTACAAGCGGATCCGGGCGCTCTCGTGAGACGGAAAACGCAGGCTCGCTATTTGTTGGGTCGAGAGAATTCTGGTCCAGTAAAGGTCTTCGAAGATTTGGTCGTCTCTGGGGGTTGTCGTCCCAGCTCGTCCAGTTTTCAGTGCCACCGCCCAGCCACCTCCGTACATCGCTCTTTCAGTGTCGTCACTTCTCACCCTGCAGATGCTTTCGACAAGCAAGGCGAACCGCCCTACGCCGAGTCAGAACATAGAGTCCGACCAGCAGCCCACCAAGGAGCGTCGAGAGCACGGGGTGGAATTCGACAAAGTCGGGAAGTAAAAACACCGTCCCAAACTTCGTGAACACGTACGCTAGTATCGTCGAGACAATTACCGCGACTATGGTCGAGACGAAAATTTCGGCTTCGGTGAGAAGCGCGTCACTGGGTAGTCCAGCCTCGGAACAGTTTTTCCGAGTACCTTTCTCGGAAGCGTTCCTACCACGACTCCTACCATTCACGGTAGGCCGCTGCAAGGATGGCCTGTCGGTCTCTGACTTCTTCTCAGACGCGCGTTCCTGGCCTTGCAGGTCTGTTTTGAAGACGGCGTCGTCCTCGACTCTCTTCTCCGTCGAATTGTTGTCGTTCATCTTTTCGGACCGACCTCCGCTCCTCATCGCGATCGCCTCCGGCGACGAGGGGCTGGAATAGGGGCACCGGGGACTCTGGAGAACATCCTCTTAGGCGATGCGGGGGTCTTGACCCGGACGATCGCCGGGGGTAGTAAACGACCGTTCTTGAGTAGCCGACAGATGCAACGGCCTACGGGAAGGTTTTCTATCTCACTTAGCGTGAGAAAAGGTTCCTCTGCGGTGCGGTACGACTTCTGGCGGCGAGCGGGCGCGAGGAAGATCTCGCTCGGAATCTCCCTAATTTCCTCCCGTCGCCGGAGGGTATGTCCCAAGAGTTCCTGAGCATGGTGGGCGTCTTCGTGATGCAATCCCCCGAAGAAGATCTTGTTGCGGGCAGCGGAGTCCAGGACATCCGAGAGTTGATCCGGCAACTGCGAAAAGGACTGGTAGCCAACGTGCGGTGCACACCCAAACTTGCGCGATTGAACGAACCACTCCGCATAGGACTCGGCAGCGGCACTGTTGCGACTACCCAAAACGACATGCGCCTCATCGAGCATAACGCAGATCGGACGCCGTGGCATAGCCCTGCCGAGCGTCGCCTGTTGGACATGCTGCAAAGCCCAGGTAAGGAGAGTACGACCGGCTACGCGACCAAACTCGGCGGAAGAAACCTTGAACAGTATGAGCCCACCCGAGTTCAGTGCCCGGTCAAGATCTATAGTGGTCTCATCATTCTTCGGCGTCAAGGCATCGACCACCCGGTCACTCGAAAGCAGCCCTCTAAGCACGTTTCGAAGTCCCAGGAGATACTCGCGGCGGGTCTTCTCACTCCACAACAGAAACTCTTGCTCGCACCAGTCCTTGAGGTCTCCGGTGAGGAAAGTAGCTCCGACCTTTGGCCTCCCGGAGCCGTCGGTGCCGGTCTCCAGGATACTCTCCAGTGAATTCGTATCGGCTAGAAGCCTCAGCAGCAGCGCTACAGTGGCCTCTCCTCCTACATGCTTCGCATACCCGCAAGCGAGTGCGACCATGTGTCGGAGTACATCCTGGTTGAGACTCTCGAAGAATTCATGGCCTTTAGAGACGCTGGAGATAGTGTCGACCGCGCGACGCACAGCCAGTTCCGTATCGCCCGCGAGAGGGTTCCACTTTAGCGAGTTCTTGGTGGACGGGTCGAAGCGAAAGAAGCGATCCGTGAGTCCGAGACGTCCGACGTAGCTGGCGAGGTTCTCGCCGAGGTCGCTATCGGCTTCGATAACGACGACTGTGTGACCCTGAAGTAGATGAGAGAGAGCCATGCTCTGCAAGAGCGTGGTCTTGCCTTGCCCGGGAGGACCCACAACCTGAACCCCACCCGCGCACAGGTCTTTGAAACCGAGTTTTACGGGCGGATCGGTCACACGGTGCGCAGGCTTCTCCCGCAACGATCCGAGGCGGATATCTCCGGGAGTACCGTGCAACGCTTCTACTCCGGAGCGAATACCGGACAGCCCGAGCCGTACGCCCGCCAGCGTGGCGACCCCACCAGCCACGACCGCCCCCGCTCCTGTAGTCAAGCTAACCGGATCCGACGCGACGGTCGAGATTTCGGACCAGTGGTCAGCCAGCCACATACCCGCGTCGTAGACAACACCGTGGCTATCGTCGATGATAGAATCCTGCATATGCAAGGATTCACCTCCTTGTGGTTTTGAGGGCGTGGCCCGCATCGTGTCGCCAAACTCGTCGGGCCGCCCCACTATAAGATTATTACGCTCGCCCCAAGAACATGTGAGACTCAATCAAGGCGCTAAATGGTCACCACAATTTGGGCCTCCGCTTTCGTCTATCCATAAACTCTTCCGTCCTTTGCCAATAGTCTTCTATCGCGGCTCGTCCTTCGTTAGTTAGAACAACAAACGTCTTCGGCTTCCTACCCTCGAACGTCTTCTCAATGACGATATAACCGGCAGCCTCAAGCTTAGTCAAGTGACCAGATATGTTGCCGTCTGAGAGACCTGTGGCACCTTTGAGGTACGCAAAAGGCAGTGGCGAGTAGGAAGGTTCGAGTGAGCTCATGATTAGTCGACGAGATTTCTCGTCTAGAAAGTTGTCTAGCTGGGAAAGCTCGACTATAGCGCGCTCGTACGGAGCTTCCTGCCCAGAAGTTGTGTTCATTCGCTTCCTCCTTTTATCTGCCGGACGACAAGCCTTAGGCTCAGCTCACATAGCGCGCCAGAGATTATCAAGATGCCTCCAGCCAACATCATGACTAACATCGCAGTGGCCGCCTGAGCCGTATTTTGTAGAAGCGCCAATGACAGACCCACAACGGCTAGCAGTACCGCTGTGGCCCGCTCTAGTACCCACCCGTGACCTTTGTAGCGTTCGCATAGATGCAACCAAAGAATCCCTACGGCTATTCCGGCAATAAGGGAATAGCCTGACCACACCCCGATAGTGAGCACTATAGGCGAACTCAAACAGAAGCTTAACCAGAGATACTTCGGCCGCCAAGCTCGGAGCACCCCAATATGCTCTCTGTAGTAATTGTCGGTCTGATAGAAAGCCAAGAACGTAGAAGCAAAGATTGCAAGGTAAGCTACAAGAGTCCATAGCTCGGACCACCGCCACCACAGACCGTGCACGAGCGCTACTAACAACAAGAACGTTCCGATCACTACTGTCATCAAGCCTTGTAACTTAGGATGATGCCATCGGTAAAAATCGTCCGACTCCATTTGACCCGATAAATACCATCGCTTTACTTTACGTCGCAAAGTATATATTTTTGTCACCTCCCATTGACGATAAGTACATAATGTGGATATTATCTTATGGAGGACGCAAAAACAACTCTCGGCCGCAGAGTAGATTGCGAGGTCTAATTTGGAGACAAATGGATTTAGTAGACCGTCTGAAGCAAATAGTAGATACGGGGGTGGTGAGCGTCAGATTAGCGGTCCAGTGTTCACCATCACGTAGGAAAGGAGAGCGTTTGGAAGCCAAACGATTCCTACCATTTGGTACAGATATATCAGGATCTGCAGATACACCAGGGCGAACTAAGCAACAGGGTCGGGCATCCAAAACCGAGGGCTCCTCTATGAGAGAAAGCAGTGTCAGCGAGCGGCGCTACCTATTCCGTAAGAACGCAGATTACATCAAGGAAGCCGTGCCGCTGATCGCATACGCAGGTGGTCTTACCGATCTGCAGAAGCGCGGAGGGACACTCGTGGGGCGCTGTCCGTTGCCAGACCACGCAGACAATACGCCTTCTTTTACCGTCTGGCCGGGCAACAACTCATGGTGGTGCTTCGGCTGCGGTCGAGGTACAGATTTGGTCGACCTCTACTACCATCTCCACGACTGCTCGGAGATGTGGGAAGCGGTGTTGGGTTTGAGCTTGGAGCTAGGGATCGAGTTACCCTGCCGCTCGGAGGCGTGGCACCGGGCAACGCGGAGGAAGGCCGAGTACCGTGACGTCGCGTACCAAGTGCTCGGCAACGTCCTAAAGCGACGACTGTTTAAGACACTCGTCTTGCCGTACATCAACCTCATCGTGGACTCCGAGGAGCACGAGAGGGAACTGGATCGGTCGTGGCGAGAGTGGGCCGATTGGTGGCGCTGGCCCAGCCTAGCGGAGGACCTAATAGCAGGAAACATGGACGCATTGGGAGCGATCTCCGCCGCGAAGGTAGCAGCGGATCGGTTGGCACAGGAAACGACATCAGCAGAGTCAGGGGGGCTTGATGAGCCGTCGGAGGCGTAAGCTTGAGCCTGTCCCGCCAGAATTTGTGCGTCATGATGCGAATCTGGAGGACTACCAGCGGGGTGTCCTCTTCTCGTTGATGGAGCGGGATGAGGTCCGGTGGCTATGGGAGGGGCGAATCCCGTTGGGAAACATCACGGTGCTTGACGGTGACCCTGGACTCGGAAAGAGCGTCTTCTCTATTGACCTGGCAGCTCGTGTCACGATCGCCAGAGCGTTTCCTGACGGCTCTCCTTGCGGTGTCGAAGCGGACGGCGCGGGCATCGTGATGTTGAACGCCGAGGACAGCTTCTCAAACACGGTAGGGCCACGATTCGACGCCGCGGGAGGTGACTCCGATCGTGCAGTGTGGCTATCGGAAATACCCGAAGAGGTGGGATCCGAGTACAACAGACCAGTCTCGCTGCCGGAAGACATAGCAATCCTGGAAGGCGCGATAGAGCGTGTCGCGGCTCGGCTGGTCATCGTAGACCCTTTCATGGCGTTCCTGAGCAGCTACACCAACGCCCATAAGGACCAGGACATCCGGCACGTCCTCGCTCGCCTCAAGTCGCTCGCCGAGAGGACCGGCGCTGCGGTGCTATTGGTGCGACACCTCAACAAGATGCCTGGCGGCAACCCACTCTACCGCGGTGGCGGCTCCATCGGCATTATCGGCGCGGCCCGGAGTGGCCTTATCGTAGCCCAGGACCCTGACGACCCAGACGGCAAGAAACGGGTTCTGGCCTCCAGTAAGCAAAACCTCTCCGAACCGATGCCGAGCCTCGTCTTCGCCGTCGCGAGCTCGCTCGTCAACGGTGCCGCGCGCGTCGAGTGGCACGGCGGGTCTTCCCTAGACGCCACAGAGCTTATGCGGGCACCGTTGGAAGAGGAGGAGAAATCAGCGCTGGAGGAGGCTCTGGAGTTTCTCAAGGACGAGCTCTCCGACGGCCCTATGGCGGCGAAACAAATCAAGCTGAATGCAAAAAGGGAAGGAGTCTCGGAGAGGACGCTCAATCGGGCCAAAGCCCGCCTCAAGATCCGGTCCACCAAGGAGGCTTACGGCTGGACGTGGACGATGCCGCAGGCGTCCGGTGACGATCAAAACGGCCGTGACTCCGGTATTGGCAACCTAGCCAGTGCTGAGAGCAGTAGCGGTCGTGATTCGGCCTGTTCATCGCAAGATTGCCAAGGTTGCCAACATTGCCAAGGCAGCGGGCGTGCAGGCAAGGAGGAGCCTGGTGGCAACCTCGACGGGTGGCTGAACCATCTGCTCGACTGCGAATGCGCAGATTGCCTGTACGAACCCCAGACGACGAAGGGTACGTCGTGAGTTTCCAAAATAAAGCCCACACCGCGCCTTGGGTATCTGTCCCACAGGTCAGGCACGTAGGTACGGAGAGGGAAGACTGAGGGCGCGTCGTGCAGGGCCACCAAGACACCAGCCTGGACACTCTCCTGGAGGCCGCGATCCTGAAGAAGGTAGAGCAGGTAGCGGCGGCTCTTTCCAGCGGCAAGGAGGTCATGAACGCGAAGGAAGCGGCGGACTTCCTGCGGATAAGCGAGTCGGAGTTCAAAAGGATGGCACCGGGATTGCCGCGCCACGCCGTCACAGAACGACGGTACATCTACCTGCGCAGCGAACTCCTAACGTGGCTCTTGGGACGATAAGGACGACGTGGGCTACGGCTACCGGCTGCAGTTCTACCATCGAGAGCGGGGACACTGGATCCCGGCGGGACACGGCCTGTTCAGGCTTAGTAGGTACCCGGAAGGAGACAACGAGGATCTCGCCCGTCTGAGCCTGTGGAGCCGTAACAGGGAAGGTGTGCCGCAGGCGGTCGCCTCGCACGATACCGCGCTCAAGCTCCACGGTCTCTCCGACCTCATGCCTGAGAATACGCACCTGAGCGTGACCAAAGGATTCCGGAAGCCGACTCCGAAGGGGGTGGTGCTGCATAAAACGGACCTCTCGGACAGGGATATCGAATCATGGGGAGGATTCGGGGTCACGACTCCGCTCAGGACCGTCCTGGATGTGGCGAGGAGCCGCGAGATCAGCCCCGAGCACCTTGATTCGGCGGTGCGGGAGGCCGTCACGCGCGGCCTCGTACGCCGAAAGATCTTGAGTGAGGAGCTGTCGCGGATGGCTGATGACGAGCGCCGCAGGATTGCGGAAGAGGCCCTCCGAGAGGCCCGACCTGATGGGTAAGCTCGCCTGGCTTCTCCGCGAGAGCAAATGAGATACGAGACCCCGCAGGCGTTCGAACGGGCGCTCTCCTACCGTCTCAAGCACCGGGCTGCTGAGGAAGGTGGGATCTCGACCGGCTGCGCAAAAGGGTTGCATTCGAGCGGTTCCTGGCTCTGCTCTTTGATCAGAACTCGGCACGCTGGGTACTCAAGGGCGGCTACGCGCTAGAGCTCCGGCTGGGAGGCCGAGCCAGAGCGACCAAGGACGTGGACCTCGACATGCCGCCCCCTCCGACCGAGGACCTGCTCGACGAACTGCAGGAGGCCGCCGAGAGGGATCTCGGAGATTTCTTCATATTCCGAGTAGTAGTACGAAGACCGATCAAGGGGGTGCCGCTGGCAGCTTACGCTTCTCCGTCAAGGCTCAGCTTGTCGGCAAACCCCCCACGGGGTTAGCTCTGGATGTGGGACAGGGGGACGAACCGCTGTGGAAGACGGAACGTCGGTTTTGTTCTTGGCACTTGCTCTCCCGACCAGAGAGTCGCCGACTTCTCGGCTCAGGGCTACTCGTCGAGTAGCTCCGCCCCCACCTGTAAGCCTAGGCGAGTCTTGCCTGTCCCTCTCGAACCAGTGAGCGTCCGCAGGCGGACCTCCGGGTACCGAAGATATTCGTAGATGGCCGCCACTACCTCTTCTCGGCCGACGAGGGGAGGTAGGTTGTAAAGGCAGATTGTTGAGCCGTGCGTCAAGGGTCTTGAGCGGCGGAAAGTTGGCGGGCAAGCCCGGAGCCACGACCTGAAATACTTGCTCAGGATCGATAAGGTCTTCCAGTAGGCATTCTCCGGGGTTTCGCAAGGACACCCCGGGTGGCAACCGGTCGCATACCCGTACTTTGGTCGCCAGCGAGAGTAGGGTCTGTCCCCCGTGGACGGCGGAAAGAAGCCGAGCGACACGGTTTAGAGTAGGACCGAAGTAGTTGCCATCCTGCTCTTCAGTCGGATCGATGTGCAATGCCATTCTGACTTCCAAAGCACCCACCTCTGTCGTCTAGGGTTCAGTAACAAGGTCCTGCTGAGCGACAAAGGCCGCGCCGAGGGCGGCGGAAACGTCGTCGAAGACCGCACAGATAGCGTCGCCGACCGTCTTGAATACGTGTCCGCCGTGAGTGTCCATGGCATTCCTCAATATTTTGTCGTGCCGGATGAGAGCAATCTGCATCACCGACGCGCTGCGCTCCCAGAGCTTCGTGGAACCCTCTATATCCGTGAACAGGAAGGTAGAATTTGTGTCAGGTAGTTCAGCCATTTGTACACCCCATTTTTCCCGCGTTCACTGTAACACTGCAGCTCACAGGCTTAGTTAAGGTTCCAACTCAGACCTCATTCCACACCCACTTTGTAGCGGCTAGCAACTTATGGCCACTCGACCGATATACGTATAGCCGCCTGGCCGATGGCAGCCCTATTGCCGCCAGTTAAGCTTACCAATGTAGATAGCGAACGGGTTCAAAAAGAGCCCGAAACGGACAAGGAGGTCCACGAATGAGGGAAGCGATTACGGCCCAGAGACTGAGTATTCGGATGCTTTTCGTGCTGGCGGCGATGTTGGCGATCATGGCGGCGAGCGCGCTGTCTGATTCGTCGGGCCTGCTGGGGACCAAAGACGCCGACGCGGCCACCGCGAGGAAGATACAGGGTACAGTCTTTCGGTCTGACACCGGCCAAAGAGTGCCATATGCTACCGTGAGTCTGTACTGGTATAAGTCGGGCAGCGGCTGGGCCTATTGGAAGCAGGGCCGCGCCAACGCCTACGGCCAGTTCAACTTCTACAACAGCCCTACAGGCTATTCCTACGCGATCCGGGCCCAGAAGAACATCAACGGGAACACGTATGGCGACTGGGGAAGGTCCTTCTACCTGTCACCCCGCTACACGTCAGCTTTCACCTCTAACGTAACTATACCCATCTTCAGGCCCTGGTGAGCTATACACGATCAGAAGCACGGGGCGGTGGCTTCGGCTCCTGCCCCATAGTGCTGTGTGGAAATAACGATGGGGCTCCGGAAAGCGCCGGATGTATTGGCCTCATAGAAGCGTCTCGCTGTTGAACGCACCCGAGCTTGCGTTGCAGGTAACGGAATAGTACCCAAGGCGGTATTTCTTCAAAGTAATGTTTACAGACAATACGCGCTAACGTATCCTGAAGCCAGAGGAGGTCATTTCGTGGACGAAGAAGGAGCCACAGGCCGCGATGCGCTGGCAGAGGCTCAGGAGACCATCGCTCGTCAGGCGGAAGAGATAGAGCGCTTGCGTCGCCGAGGCGCAGATGAGAGGTTGGCCGAGGATCTGAAGGAGTCGCTCACCCTCTTGTCGGTTGCCGGAACCATTGCCTCTCCGGTAGCCTCCTCGCGCCTGTCGGAGATGATCGTCGAGACGGCGGCCCACGTGATCTCCGCCCGGGCCGCAGCCCTCTTTCTGGTCGATGAGGATGCTGAAGAGCTGGTTTTCGAGGTTGCACTCGGCTCGAAGGCAGAGGAAGTCAGGGAATTTCGGGTACCGCTCGGCCACGGCATAGCCGGATTGGTGGCCGTGAGCGGTCAGCCGATGGCGGTCTCGGATGCTCAGGGCGATCCACGCCAGGCCGCCGACATCGCCCAGAGCGTCGGGTATGCGCCCGATAGCATACTGTGCGTGCCTTTGTTCTACGAAGACCGTGTCATTGGCGTTCTAGAACTTTTGGACAAGGAAGGGGCGAACTCCTTCAGTGCGTCGGACATGGAGGCGTTGGGCCTCTTCGCCAACCAGGCCGCCGTCGCCATCGAACAATCTCAACTCCACCGTAACCTTGCGGCGCTCGTCGGCGAGGCTCTAGAATCGCTATCGGGCGTACACGGCGATGCGACGGAGGGAGTGATGCGGCGTGCGAATGCTTTCGCAGCGCGCGTCGAAGAAGATCCCGAATTCAAAGAGACCCTCGAACTTGCCCGGTTGGTGCAAGAGGTTGCCTCACAGGGCGAGAACGAGCTAGAAGCGTGTCGGGCGATCCTGCATGGGTTTGCAGATTATCTCCGGTCACGTCCCGAGCCGGGTGGTGGGATGGGGGCGATACGGTAATGGATCAGCGCCCTGCCTGGTCATCGGTCTTTGCCACCGACAAAGTGCAAGCACTCAATGCGGTACAGCCTTTAGACGACATCACTCGGGAATGGGCTTGGGGAGGGAGCACCGGCGAGGGTGTCAAGGTGGCCGTTATCGACAGCGGCATCGAATCCGAGCATCCTGCGATACAAGGTAGTATCGGCGGCTATGTCGCGATACACGAAGGTCCCGAAGGGCTGGTCTACGATACCGAGCCGCACACGGACGTATTTGGGCATGGCACGGCCTGCGCCGGAATAATCCGCTCCCTGGCGCCCGACTGCGAGCTATACAGTGTAAAGGTGCTCGGGCCAATGCTGACCGGTCGCGGCGGCGTCTTCGCCGCCGGACTTCGCTGGGCTATCGAGAACGGGATGCACGTCTGCAACCTGAGCCTGAGCACATCGAAGAAGGACCACTTCGGAGTATTCCACGAGTTGACCGACCTCGCGTACTTCCGCAACATGGCGCTGGTAGGCGCCGTAAACAACATGCCCGTGCCGAGCTTTCCCTCGATGTACGCATCCGTGCTCTCCGTCGCATCGCACGACGTTCAAGACCCCTACCACTTCTACTACAACCCACAGCCGCCGGTGGAGTTTGGAGCCCTGGGCATCGACGTCCGGGTAGCGTGGCGGAAAGGCAGTTGGATCACCTCGACCGGCAATAGCTTCGCCGCGCCGCACATTGCGGGAATAGCCGCGCAGATCCTCGGCAAACATCCGGAGCTGACCATCTTTCAACTGAAAGCCGTTCTTCGGGCTCTTTCAGCAAACGTGTCGCACAAAGACAGACAAGTGCAACACGGCACATAATAAATGCCTCTGAACAAACTAGACGCTCCGCTCAGGAGGACATTTCACTAAACAATCCTTGCTGTCAAGTATTTTAAAGGTTGTGTGTAACGTATTTTATAGCATGGACGTGGGCACTCTGTTAAGCTTCTTACAAGGAAAGAGAACCCGGCAGACAACCGAAAGGAGGGCTTAATGGCAACCAGCTTAGACCCTACGGAAGGAGGCGAAAGAGCAATTTATTGATAGCAGTGTAGGCCGATGGCGAAAACAATGTAAGAGGGTGGAACAACGCTGTATCGCCCTCACGACCATAGAAAGGAAAAGGACATGACGGAACAACCGAACACATCACCAAATGAGTCGCCCAGCGAGCAGGACATGCAGGAATTTGAGAGGAAATTCAACGAGTTCTTCGAGAGTCTTTCTGAGAGAGAGAAGCCGGAGGCAGCGGCCATGGTGGTGCTAGCCGGCGAGTACGAGACTTCTCAGGAAGGATCCACCGAGGTGGAGCAGGGTGAAGAGAAGCAAGACGTGGATACCTTGAGCGAGAAAGAGATCGAGTCCTTTGTAGCCAAACTTGACAATTTTCACGACAGCTTGCCCGAGGGGCAGCATCAGATCCTCGACTCGATGGCTGCCAAGGCATTCGTTCACGTTGGGCCTGAGGACGACCAAGACGACGTACAAGGACACTACTGGCAACGTACCGAAGCCTACTATCCAACTGGATCTTCCTTTGCTAACTTCAATTACTTTGAGAACTTCTGTAGCAGCATCGGTGGTCGAATGAGGTTTCGGTATATTACCTGGAACGGTAAGGTCGCTTTTGGGTGCTGGAGATAGTTCCATGTAAGGGCGTGGATTCTTTCCGCGCCCTTGCAATTCTGTAGGAGAATGTTGTCGTTAATAAGACGAAGTTGTACAGCGGTATTCCGACTTAGGGTAAAACGATTCTACGATCTTTAGGATGGGATCAGGAAGGCAGAGGGCATGACGGAACAAACTAACACACCCCCGAACGAGTCTCCCAACGAGCAGGATATAGAAGAGTTTCAGAGGAAGTTCGATGAGTTCTTCAAAAACCTCTCTGAAAGGGAGAAGTTGCAGGCGGCCTCAGTAGTGGTAAACGCTGCGGAGGAGGACGGCTCTGAGGAGGCGCAGCAAGTCGGAGAAAACCAGGACATGGAACCACTGAGCGAGGAAGAGATCGAAGAGTTCGCCGACAAACTCAATGGCTTCCACGATGGACTTCCCGAGGGGCAGCACGAAATCCTCGATTCGATGGTCGCCACGGCATTCGTCCATGAGGGTTCCGAGGGAGACGAAGAGGATGTGCAGGGCAACGTTTGGCTCTGGCATCGATGGATCAATTGGAACAGTCCAACCTTTCGGAATTGGCAAATGTATTACGGGGACTGGTGTCAGGGTCAAGGAGGTAGGTTGTACCGGACTGGTCACTGGCAGAATGCTAGTGGCAGTCGAGAGTATTATCGGTATGGGTGTTGGCGATAGATAGTCCAAAGATGAGAGGCGGACCTTGCGCAAGGTCCGCCTCTCATCAACTCTGCGTAGCGAAGTCGAACATAAGGAATTGAATATACGGTCGGCCCTACTAACGTACAAGGCTTGTCGAACCAGTTTTGCAGGCGGCTGATCATAAAAAGCCGGGAGGCATATTGCGGCTAGTTTCACAGTTTGCTGCTAAGTTATTGTTGTTCCTCCAGTATCGTGCGGAAGCGAAGGCATGAGCCAAATCCCTGACAATCAACCACTCCCACAGTGGCTCGAACATCATTCGCCAAACTTCGTTCTACGGTTCTTAACCGAATCTGCTGCCGAAAGAGATGCGTCGCAGATCGCCTCTCGGCTGGAGACAACTCGGAGCGCTGTCTTTGACGCTCTTGCGCTCCGAGATACGCCTAACGCTCAGACCCCAGTTTATCTGAGCGACGTGCCGAGCGAGGAGCAACTTTCGGACCAGAGGCGAAGCGGTTGGACCTTGGACAACGCGGTTGGACGCATCCACGCTGTCTATACGTCAGATGCTCCAGGGGAAGATTTGGAGCGCTCCGTCGTAGAGATGGTGTTGGCCTCTTCGGTGAGTGTCGAGATCTCCGGGGCGACAGCGCTCGTGGATGGGCTTCTAGGGTACGTCGTACAGAGGAGCACTGAGATCGAACCGGTCAGGCTCGACGCCGCCCTGGTCGAAGCTCAGAGCGGCGGCCGTCCTCTTCTGGCTGAAGTGCTGCGAGGCCCCGCAGCCTCAATAGGAGTACTTTACTATCAGGTCGCCACCTCGTTCGTCGCCTTCTTGCTCGAAGTCTACGGTCCGGATCGATTCAAGCAGTTCGTCCAGGAGTTCGACGCCGAAGCGCCAGACCCCGTGGCGGAGGCGGCTTATGGAAAGCCGGTCCACGCTCTGGGACGGGAGTGGCTCTCCGCTTTGAAGGCTCGCCGGGCTCCAGTAATCGGGATGATGGGTGTCTTGCGGCTCTCTTTTTCTTACCTGCGGCCCTACTGGACCCAGGAGCTGCTCATTATCTTAGGCTCTTTGGTCGGCGCCGCCTTCGGGATAATCTTGCCTTTGAGCACTAAATTCCTCATAGACGATGCCTTACGCCCGGGAAACGTCAGTCTACTCGTCCTGATCCTGGGGGCGTTGGTCGGCTTCTTCATCTTCCAGTCTGTAGTCAGCCTGGGCGAAGATTATCTATCCGCCCGTGTAAGCGCCAACGTGCTGAACGATCTGCGCCTAAAGATGTTCGGCCATCTTCAGCGGCTCTCTTTGAGTTTCTATACCCGCTCCCGGGTTGGGGACCTGATGTCCCGAATGACCGACGACTTGATGGTGGTCGCGGGAGCATTGACGGGCGTGATCCCCGCCCTAACTACCCTCGTTCTCAGCTTCGGTATCAGTGCCGTCATACTATTCGTCCTTGAGTGGCGCTTGGCGTTGCTGTGTACGCTGGTGCTGCCTATACTGTTTCTGGGACCAGCTCTGTTCGGAGGGCGGGCCGCCAGGGCGAGTTACGAACAGCAAGAGGACGCGGGAAGAGTGGCAAGCGTCGCCCAGGAGAATGTCGGCGCCCAGCCTATCGTCAAGGCCTTTGGTCTGCAGGAGATGGCGATAGGGGGCTTTCGCGAAGAGATCGAACGACTCCGGCAAAGCACCCTGCGAAGCGCCTTTCTCGGTTCCTTGATGGGGACGACGGCGGGTCTCAGCGTTTCCTTTGTCCAGGTGGTGGCACTTGCCGTTGGGGCATTTATGGTTATACGCGGGAATCTCACTATCGGGTCGCTGTTCGCTTTCCAGGGACTACTCGGCAACGTGACGGGGCCACTCAGCTCAATATCCGGGATCGTGCAGATGCTGCAGGAGGCCTCTGGCGGGATGCAGCGGGTGAATGAACTGTTAGAGGAGCAGCCCGAAATTACCGACGAGACAGATGCGAAACCAGCGCCGCGGCTCTCGGAGGAGATAAGCCTCGATGAGGTCGACTTCAGTTACACTGGCGAGCAGACAAACCTGCAAGGGGTAAGCATCACGATCCCGGCCGGGCGATCCGTAGCCTTCGTTGGCCCCAGCGGCTCCGGAAAGAGCACGCTCCTGAACCTTCTCATGAGATTCTACGATCCTACAAACGGTTCGGTGAGATTGGACGGCCAGGACCTAAAGCAGATCTCGCAGGAGTCGCTGCGGGAACAGATCGGCGCGGTCTTCCAGGATACGTTCCTCTTCAATGACACGGTGCGAGAGAATATCCGTTTGGGAAAGCTTTCCGCCACGGATCATGAGGTGGAAGAGGCGGCGCGGTCAGCGGAGATCCACGACTTCATTGTGGGGTTGCCCCAAGGATACGAGACGGTGGTTGGGGAGCGCGGCGGCCGCCTCTCTGGTGGTCAGCGTCAGCGCATCGCCCTGGCGCGGGCAATCCTGAGAGATCCGGCTATACTCGTCCTCGACGAGCCTACTTCCGCGCTGGATCCGCAGACCGAGGCCGCCATCAACTCCACTCTAGCGAAAATTTCCCAGCAACGCACTACTATAACCGTTACCCACCGGCTCTCTTCCGTGGTCGGGTATGATCTCATCGCCGTGCTCGAACACGGCCGCCTGGTCGAGCAGGGCACCCATGAGGAACTGCTGGGCATGAGGGGCCTCTATCATCGCTTGTGGGAGCAGCAACATGGCTTCGTGATCGGCGCAAACGAACAATATGTTGGCCTTGAAGCTACGCGCCTGCAAGGCGTACCGTTCTTCAAGAATCTGGACGGGGTTTTGCTGGCAGCACTCGCGGATCATTTCCTTACCGAGCGTTACACGGAAGGCGAAACGATCTTCGAAGAGGGAGATCCTGGCGAAAACCTGTATATAGTCGCACGCGGAGAGGTGGAGGTGGTGACCATTGGTCCGACTGGGGAAGAACGGCGACTCGCAATGCTCCGCGATGGAGACTACTTCGGGGAGATGGCGCTGCTGGATGACGTGCCGCGTGCGGCAACCGTCCGGGCGCGCGCCCCCAGCATCTTGTTGAGGCTCGACCGCGAACAATTCCTCAGCCTCCTGCGGACCGTCCCCGACCTGCGCGACGCCTTTGAGAGCGTCGTAGAGGCCCGTCGCCAGGCGAACCTGGCTATCTTGCGCTAATGTTTTATGATAGATGTAAGCGAATAGTTTAGTAGCGGGAGGTTAGGTATGCCGGCTGTACAAGAGCCCAACACTCTGGCCACAATTCCTCTGTTCCAAAATTTGAATGCCGAGCAGTTATCGAATCTGAACACCCTACTGCACCGCAAGAGCTTTCCCGCTGGATACAACGTAATAACGGCCGAGCAGCCCGGAGAGACCGTCTACATAATCGTCAGCGGCAGCGTAAAAGTCTACAGTGACGAAGTGCATGACAGTGAAGTCATACTCGCTATTCTCGGAGCGGGCGAGGTAGTAGGAGAGATGAGCCTAGCCGACAGTCTGGGGCGTTCTGCCACCGTCATCACCTTGGACCAATCCGTCCTACTCTGGATGGATCGCTCCGCCTTCTGGACAAGCATGCGAGAGATGCCAGCGATGACTTATAACTTGGTCAGTATCCTCTCTCGCAGGTTACGTCTAGCCAACAACCACGCGAGATCGCTCGCAGCGCTGGATATCCAAGGGCGGGTAGCAAGTCAACTCCTAGCCTTTGCCCGAGAATATGGCGAACCAGCTCCGGACGGTAGCGTTCTTATACCTTTGCGCATGACGCAAACAGATCTGGCAGCCTTGGTGGGTGCCTCCCGAGTTAGAGTTAATTACGCCCTCGGCTTCCATAGACGGCATGGGCATATCTCGATAGGTTCGGACCATCGCATAGTCGTCCACGATGTGTCAGCTCTCTACCAGCGCGCCCTATAGAAAGGTCCCCGTGTGAAGCTTCCAAACTTTAGCGATAACACAATAGGTGTAGGTGATTCGAATCGTTTGTGCTGCAAGTTTCGTGATTCAGGCGGTTCATCGTTGAACAGGGCAAACGATAAAGGAGCTTACCGGCCAATAAAGCAGCGAGTCGCCAAGCTTATTGCATGGCCTAAAGTCAGCAAGCTAATCCTGGCCTTGGCAATCGTATCTTTGGTTCTTGCGGTGACTTCGTGCGGCGAACAGGTGGATCAAGATTCGTCGGACAGGCCAGCACCGCCAGAGGGGGTGCAAAGCTTCAAGGTTCCTGAGCGTCCGGACCATGTTGAGAAGAGCGTCTCTTACTCGCAAACCCCGCCAGTGGCAGGAGACCACTGGCCGGTGTGGCAGAACTGTGGGTTCTACGAAACTTCGATCAAAGACGAACGGGCCGTGCATTCTATGGAGCACGGCGCAGTGTGGGTTACTTACCGTCCGGATCTACCCGCAGGACAGGCAGAAGCCTTGCAAGATGTTGCGAGCGATCAGGACTACGTGTTAGTCAGCCCTTACCTTAATCTACCTGCTCCGGTGGTAGTCTCGGCGTGGGGAAAGCAACTGCTCCTGAAAGAAGCGGATGATCCTCGGCTGAAGCAGTTCGTGGAGTCTTTCACGGAAGGCCCTCAAACCCCTGAGCCGGGCGCACCATGTACCGATGGGGAAGGGAAACCTTAAAGTAGAGAATCCGATGCCGACCTCATGCCACAAACGGCGATTGTATCGCACGAGTACAAGCTACTCATAGCGTACGACCAGGAAGCTACGCTCGCAAAACCAGCCGGAAACCACTCTCTAGATACCTGGAATTCCGACGACATCAATCTTTCCAAAACACAAGCCGAGACTCTACAAATTACGATCTGGTGCTCATCGCATAAGCGGCTCGGAGCATGTAATCCAAATAAATAGCCTTCAGGCCGCAAGTGTAATCGAATTATAGTCACCTGACCAATAAAAGAATGGCTATCTGGCGGATGCGCTGTCCCTCGATCACTTCTAACCTTTAACCAGTGAACAGCCCAAAGGTGGCTAGAAAGCAAAAGGAGGAAGACGATGAAGGAACTTGTTGGCCAAGAAGGTATCTATGCAACTCATGGGTCGCTGCTACGCAAGTTTGTGACAGCGGTACTGACCTGCATTATATCTCTCGTACTTGTTGTGCCTAGTGCATGGGCTCAGACGCCGAAACTAGAGAAACAGGCGATGCCCGAGCATCCGACGAAGCTTGAGAAGCGTCCGCTCCCGCAGATGCCAAACAGCGGTTCGGCTGGATCTGCAGGCAACGCTCAGATAGTTGCTGACAAAGATTCAAAGGGCAATCTATATGTATCAGGTGAGTTAATCGTTACCTACGAGTCGGATGTATCTGATGCAGAAAAGAAGAAGGTCAACGATACAGTCGGCGCAAAGGTCGACGACAAACTACAAAGGCTTCCCAAAGTGGATGCTGATGTGCTTTCTTTCTCCAAAGTAAAGAATGAAGATTTCCAGAAGACTCGCCAGGAAGACCTGAGCCGGAAGAAGCAAGAGCTGGAACACTCCACCGACGTTGCGTCGGTCTCCTACAATTACCTATCCAAGCCTAGCTTCGTGCCCAACGATCCGTACTTTCGAGCTGGGTATCAGTGGGACTTCACCAGAACAGGAACCCACTTGGCATGGGACAAGACGACCGGATATGGGGCACGCGTAGCTGTACTGGACACCGGGTTCGACGTTAACCATCCCGATTTACGGAGCAAGATAGTATGGCAATGGGACTTCTTCAGCGGTGACTCTGTAGCCAACATCAACTATGGTTACTCAGATTCGGGACACGGCACCCACGTTGCTGGAACCGTGGCCGCATCTACTAACAATGGCTTCGGTGTCGCCGGTACCGCCCCACGAAGCCAGATACTGGCCGCCAAAGTCTGTGGACCAACGTGGGTAGGCAACACCGACTATGATGTCAACGGATACGAGATTAGGTGTCCTGCTCAGAGCGCGATCAACGCCCTGAATTACTTCGCTTCCAATGCAAGCTATTCCAACATAAAGGTCGCCAACCTCTCGTTGGGCGGTCCTATGCCATACATGCCGGCCTACGAGGCAGCGGTCAACAACGCCTGGAATCACGGTATCGTGGTCGTAGTAGCGGCCGGTAATGATGCCCAGAAGGGGAACCCGGTGGAGTATCCGGCGGCCTTCTCGCGATCCCTGGCCGTAGCCGCCACCAATTCAAATAACTACTGGGCCAACTTCTCCAACGTCCAGAGCTATGTAGACGTCTCCGCACCTGGTGTAAAAATCCTTTCCACCGCGCCTGGAGGAAAATTCGCTTACATGAACGGTACCAGCATGGCTGCTCCGCATGTGTCGGGCCTGGCTGCGTTGCTAGCCAGCCAGGGACTTAATAACTACCAGATCCGTTATCGGATAGAGAGAACCGCAGTTGACCTGGGAGCTCGCGGGTGGGATCCATACTACGGCTACGGACGCATCAATGCTCTGAGCGCGGTATCCTGGTAGCAAGAACGTTGATGAGTCGATGACGTACGGGTAAGATAGTTTTATCGGACTGTTCTTCAAGGAGGATCGCGAATGCTGCTCGCGATCCTCTAACTCAAACTTTGATTCCGAAGCTTTTTGGTCGCGGACCCGTGGTTATGAGTTAATCGTAATTGGGGTGTCGAATAGACTATTGAGGTAAAATAGCGTCAAATCTTTAGAGAAAGATCGCGAGCCGTGTCCGAGGAGAATAGAATCATAGTCCGCCGTTTTTACGAAGAAGTCATGAATCGGCGCAACCTGGAAGCAGCGAATGACTTCCTTGCCGAAGATCTAGTCGGCCACGACAGAGCCGTTTGGGAGAAAAGCGGACTCGAAAGCTTTAAGCAGAGCCTGGCGAGCTTTATTGACGCCTTCCCCGACCTACACGTTTCTATCCAGGATGAGATCTCGGTAGGCGACAGGGTCGTGGTGCGCTGGACGGACCACGGTACTCATCGAGGCGAGTTTTTAGGCATAGTTCCTACCGGCAGGAAAATGTCAACGACGGGGATCTCAATCTTTCGTATCGCAGATAGTAAGATCGTGGAGCAGTGGACCAACTGGGATACGATGACCCTTGTATCGCAGCTCGGGGCCGGTGACCGCCCGCCGCGAGACTTGATCGGACGAATGCTGGCCGCACAAGAAGAGGAGCGTCGCCGCGTATCTTACGAGGTACATGACGGTCTAGCCCAGACTGCGGTCGCCGCTCACAGTCTTTTGGAGACCTACGCAGCCAGGAACCCTGATAGCCAAGAGCTTCGCCGGGTGTTGGAGTTGGTTCAGGGGGTGGTTGTGGAGTCACGCCAGGTCATAGGGCGCTTGCGGCCAACAGCGCTCGACGACTTCGGTCTAGCGGCCGCGACTGCCATGCAGGTCGAGGCGCTTCGGAAGGAAGGCTGGAACGTGAGGTATTGTGAGGCTCTCGGTAAGGAGCGGCTTCCGGCTGAGGTGGAGACGGCGCTCTTCCGGGTGGCGCAGGAAGCGCTGACCAATGTGCGTAAGCATGCGGGTACGTACCGGGCAAGGATCAAGCTCTCGCGGCTGAATGGGGCTGTACGGCTCCGGATCAGGGACTGGGGCAGCGGCTTTGAGACAAGCAATGTTGTGGGTGGTGGCGCTTGGGGTGAGCGGGTCGGTCTTTACGGGATGCGAGAGCGGGTCGCCTTGATCGGAGGCAAGCTGGAGGTTCTTAGCAAGCCGAGCGTAGGCACTTTGGTGGTCGCGCAGGTCCCAATCGATGGAGCAAAGGAAGACGATGGACGGTAAATCCCAGTCTCGTGCGGCCCGATTGATCCTCGCTGACGACCACGCTTTGGTCCGGGAGGGCATTCGTGGAATGCTCGCCGACGAGGTAGATCTTGAGGTTGTGGGCGAGGCGGCGAACGGTCAGGAAGCCATCGACCTGTGTCGGCGCTTCGGACCGGATCTGATCCTGATGGATGTAAGGATGCCGGAGTTGGACGGGCTCGCGGCTACCCAGATTATTAAGAGAGAGCATCCTCGCACCAGCATCGTAATGGTGACTATGCACGAGGACCCCGAATATCTCTTCGAGGCGGTCAAAGCTGGCGCCGCCGGTTATGTACTCAAGGGCTCCTCAAGGGAGGAGTTGGTGAGCGCTGTGCGGCGGGTGCTATCGGGGGAGTCCACCCTGGACCAGGATCTAGCAATGCGCCTGCTCCGCCACCTAGCGAGTGAGAAGGAGCAGACAGCCAGCTCTTCGCAGCCGGCGCGCAGGCTTCCAGACCCTCCGGTCGAGCCGCTCACGAACCGGGAGGTAGAAGTGGTGCGCCTCATGGCGGAAGGTCAAACGAACCCCATGATAGCCAGGAACCTCCTGGTTAGCGTCGGTACCGTGAAGGCCCACGTTCAACACATAATCGCCAAGTTCGGTGTCTCCGACCGAACTCAGGCGGCGGTCCGCGCCACTGAACTTGGCCTGCTCTCTGCCGAAGCTCAATAGAAGCCAAGATAGGCTCAACGAAGTTCGAGAGCAACTAGCCGCTCGGCCAAATAGGAATGGTCGTTCGGCATATTCGGCATTCTTCCTTATCCGATAGCTTGTACTGATATTGGTGCAACGATAAGCGAAGAGAGGAGAGCAGATGAGGACTGCGGGAAAGATCTTGGCGACGATGGTGTGACTCTTGCTCGTGCTGGGCTATATCTCGATGGCCCGGGATTTAGTGTGCAGCTGGGTCCTAGTCTGAGGGGGGGGTGGCTGGTAGCGCTCGGCGATCTGGGAATCCTTATAGCCACTCTGGTTGTAGTGGTTATCCTGTTTGGAAATACCGATGCTCCAAGATCAGGACAGGACGCCGGTTTGCGAAGCTCGACAGCGGACGGCTTATGCGTGCCGGAAGCGATGGAGGAGGGTGCGGTGGAAGCGGGGCTGATTGCTAGGCCCGTCCGCTGATCTGCCGTGCGCCTTGCGTTGTTGCGATCACCGAGCGTACCGACGAGGTCATCCCATGTAGGACGTGTTAGACATCGGTTTTCTCGTTCAGGGCATAGGCGACTGCGTCCTCCAGCGCCATGTCGCAGCCCTCCGCGAACGCCTCTTCGAACAACGCTTCGTCCAACTGCCTGCGAGAGGGGATGATGAACTCCTCGCGCAGAGTCCACTCGCCGTCAAGCACCGGCGTGCCCGCGGCCTCTCGCAACGTCTCAGATGCCCCCCAAAGCCGCGCTGCTCGCACGGCCTCTTCCTTTAGGCCGGCAACACCTGCCAAGAGCTCTAGGTTATCGATGATTATTAACCTATTTCCCACCTCACGGTTCACCATCAAACTCTCTTCAGCCAGCCTCCTGGCTGTCCCAGTGTCGTTTCCATTTAGAGCCACCATCCCGAGGAGCCCGAGGCAGGTCGCAATGGAATGAGTGTCTCCTAGACTTTGCGCCATCTTCAGACTTTCCCGAAGGAGCAGCTCCGCTTTCTCGTGCTCACCGGTGCAGACCAATAGGTACCCAAGGTTGCCGGTGATGGCCGAGATGCCTTGCATGTCCCCGGCTTCCCGAGATACAGTCAGGCTCTCCTCGTATACGGTGGTCGCGTGCGTATAATCCCCGCAAGCCATTATTGAGCTGGCGAGTCCGTTTAGCATGAAGCCAATGTCTCTTTTGGTTCCGTTTTCCCGACTCAGCGCAACGCTCTGCTCAAACAATTCGTTCGCCCGGTCGAGACTGCCGCGAAGCGTAGCCACCCACCCTAGAAAGAAGAGAGCGTAAGCCTCTCCCCTCTTGTCTTCGACCTCGCGGTACAGTAACAAGCTTCGTTCTAACGACTCCGTAGCCGGTTCGCACTCGCCCTGCATCAATACCAACTCTCCTAAACCCAGCAACGCCTTGGCCCTGATGTTGGCGGGTACCGCCTGGCTCCTAGACATTCCTTCTGCCAACCAGCGTCGCCCTTCGACGGCGTAGCCTCGAATGGACCAGAACCACCACAGGGTGCCTCCGAGGCGTAACCCTAACTCCGCATTAGCCGTCTCATGTGCCCATGAGAGCGCCGCCCGAAGGTTACTGTGCTCGGCCTCCAGCTTATGCATCCACTCCACCTGCGCCGGCCCTTCAAGCTCCGGCTCGGCCTCCTCTGCGAACGAGAGGAAGTACTCTGCGTGCAGTCGTTTTATCTCCTCAGCCTCCCCGCTCTCTTCGAGCTTCTCGCGGGCGAACTCGTGGATGGTCTCCAGCATCGCGAAGCGTGGCTCGTCTTGCGGTCCTTCTTCGCGGCGCAGAAGGCTCTTGTCCAGCAGCGAGGAGACGCCGTCGAAGGAATCTACGGGCAGGTCCCCCTCGGCGTCGCAGACGGCCTCTATCGCTTCGAAGGTGCGCCCGCCGGAGAAGACGGCGAGCCTGGCAAAGAGGGTCTTCTCTCCCTGGGTCAGCAATTCGTGGCTCCACTCAATGGCACCCCGCAGGGTGCGCTGCCTCGCCGGGAGGTTCTTTGCTCCGCCGGTCAGGAGCTTGAGACGGTTGCCCAGGCGGTTTAGCAGGGCTTTCGGGGGGAGAAGCTTCACACGGGCGGCGGCCAACTCTATGGCGAGGGGCAGGCCATCCAGGCGGGCGCAGATCTCGGCGATAGCCGGGGCATTCTCATTGGTGATTGCGAAATCGGCCTTCGCCGCCCCGGCACGCTCTATGAAAAGCCGCACGGCCTCGTACTGGGAGAGGGTCTCGACGAGCGGTAGGTGCCTGGGGTCCGGCACCGAGAGGGACGGTACAGCGTACTCGTGCTCGCCGTAGAGGCCGAGCGATACGCGGCTCGTAACCAAAACCTTTACCTGCGGCGCGGCGGCAAGTATTTCGCTCACGAGCGGCGCGGCTCCCAAGAGCTGCTCGAAGTTATCCAGGATTAGCAACAGCTCCCTACGGCCCAGGTACTCCTTGAGCAGAGTAGGGAGCGGGGTGTCGCCGCTTTCCCGGATGCCGAGCGCCCCGGCCACCTCGCCGAAGAATAAGTCCGCATCCGTAATGGCGGCGAGGGGTACGAAGAAGGCGCCACCCTCGAAGTCCTCCACTGCTAGGTCGGCCGCAGCCTGAAGTCCGAGGCGTGTCTTACCTGTCCCTCCCGGTCCTGTAAGGGTCAAAAGATGCACTTCCTCCTGCCGCATACGTTCGCAGACCTCTGCCACCTCTCGCTCGCGACCAACCAGCGGCGTTGGCTGTATGGGCAGGTTGTTGCGGCGAGCATCGAGGGTCCTCAAGGGCGGGAAGCTCGATGGCAGCTCTGGGGCTGACACCTGGAATACCTGCTCGGGGCGGAAGAGGTCTTTCAGGCGTCTCTCTCCAAGGTCCCTTAACTCGACACCCGGTGGCAGTCCATCCCTTACTAGCTCCTGGGTGGCTAGCGAGAGCAAGACTTGCCCCCCATGTCCGGCGGACATCAGCCTAGCGACCCGGTTTAGCGGCGGACCGTAGTAGTCTCCACCGCGCTCTTCGACAGACCCGGTATGCAAGGCTATCCTCACCCGGATCTCACACCCCTCCTCCCACGGTTCGCCACAAAGGGCACGCTGGGTGGTGAGCACCGCCTCAAGTGCCGCAGGAGCAGAGGAGAATGCCGCGCAGAAGGCGTCGCCTACCTTCTTGAAGATGTGGCCGTCGTTGGCTTCGATGGCTTCCGTCAGGATCTCGTCATGTCGGGTCAGGGCGCGCTGCATGGCGGTTGCGCTGCGCTCCCACAGCTTAGTAGAGCCTTCTATATCTGTGAACAAGAATGTGATGGTGCCGGTGGGCAGATCCATCGTCGCTCCTGTGCTCCTGTCAGCTGCTGCGTCTGAATCACCCAATCCTAGCAGATCCGGCATAGTGGTACGGGAGTTCCTTTCCAAAACCCCGCTAATGGTTGGAGGCAAACAATAGCCACCCGGCCAACCAACAAATAGCCGCATGGCCGATGTACAGAGCCTTTTGGGAGGTTACATTGGTTTTAGAAGTTGCACAGGGCAGCGATGGACGGAGGAGGTGGATGATGAGAAAGCGCAGCGGCCGGAGGGGCCCGTAACAACCAGGAGACCAACGCAGAAGCGAAAACAACCGAGATTACGAAAGGAGGTGGCAAAGATGAAGAGGCGCAAGGGACTGAGGGGCCCGTAAATCTGAGAGACGAAGACCGACAAGAAGGAAGAGAGGAGGTATAGACCATGAAGGGACGCAAGGGCCGCTATACACCGTAAAGACAGGACAGCAGATTCGGAAAGACGAGCAGGAAAGGAGGTAACAAAGATGAAGGGACGCAAAGGAAAATACAGCCCGTAAATCTGAGAGACGAAGATCGTGGCGGGGGCTCTGGAGCCTCCGCCACTCTACTGCACAAGAGAACAAGCAATTGAAAGCTCCGCAAACATTCTAATACCGACAGGAGTTGATCTGTATGACCGCCACCACGATACGGCAGAGCACTTCATACGCCGCTTTGCTCCGTATGAACCGCAATTTCGCGGCGCTTTGGCTGGGTCAGCTCATCTCGGTCTTCGGCGACCGGCTGCACCAGGTCGCCCTGTTGGTCTTGGTCGGTGCGCTAACCTCGGGCGATTTGGGGCGGGTGGCGCTGATGTTTGTCACACTGGGGACACCGTCGCTGCTATTCGGGCTATTCGCCGGGGCGTTGGTGGACCGCTGGGACCGGCGCCGGGTGATGCTCGCGGCGGACCTCATCCGAGTTCCTCTGGTGCTGTCGATACCGTTCTTGGCGCAGGTGGACCTCCTGTTAGTGTACGTAGCCGCGTTTCTGCTGCAGACTGCGGGCCTGTTCTTCAAGCCAGCCAAGGACGCGACGATACCAAACGTGGTGCCGAAGGAGAGCCTGACGAAGGCTAACTCGCTCTCTTCCACCACAGAGACCACGGTTGACGTGCTCGGCTACCCGCTGGCCGGGGTACTGGTCGCTGGGTTGTGGGGTGTGCTAGAGGGTGGAAATGGCATCGAGCTCGCCTTCTGGATAGACGCCGCTACCTACGGTTTCTCGGCGGTGATGATCTACACGATGTCCGTGACACGGGCGGCCCCTTCTACCTCCGAGACCGCTTTCGATGGCATCGGACAGCGGATTCTCGTCGGGTTGCGCTTCGTGGGTTCGAACTCGGCACTGCTCGTCAATACCGTGATCGCCACGGTAGCCATACTCATCTTTTGGGGTTCTTACACGCTTACCTATGGTTACGCCACCGAGGTTACCGGCGGGGGCGCCTTCCATTATTCCGTACTCGAAGCGGCACTGGGTCTCGGCGCCGTCGCCGGCGGGCTGGCAGTGGGCAAGTGGGGAGATCTCTGCCCCAGGGGGCCGATGATACTGGTCGGACTCATAGTCTCGGGCATTGCCGACGCCTCTCTCGCGCTGTTCTCGGACCTGTGGCTTGCAGCCGGGATGATGGCGCTCGGTGGCTTGGGCAACATGCTTTTCGTCATACCGAGCATTACCCTCACACAGCAGTTGACTCCTAACGAGTTTCTCGGACGGGTCTCCAGCCTCCGCACCATGCTCTTCTGCGTAGCCGGCCTCACTTCCAACGCGCTCGTGGGCGTCGCGGCGGAGCGATTCGGAGTACAGCCGATGTGGGCCGTTACCGGCGGTCTGCTGGTCCTTCTGGGATCATTGGCTTTCCTAATACCCAGCGCGCGCAAACCAGCCTGATACAGCAGTAGTCTACATTGAGCTATCTAGCGATTCCAAGGCAACGTATTGTTCGGCGAGGCATGTAGTGTCGAATGGCTCGTATCCGAGCATTCGGGAGACGTCCTCATTCTCCAAGCTTTCCCCTTTGGACCATAACTCCAGCAAGAAAGCGCCTGCTTCCGAACGGGCGAACCATTCTTCACCGAACGTGCCTTCGAGATGGCGACGGAGCATCGCCTCTGTGATCCAGGCCCTTAGATAATCGGCGGAGTAAAAGTCGCTATCAATGTCTCTGAGATAGTTCTCCGGCGGGCTTAGAAAGCCTGTCACGGAGGAGAGGCAGATAGCGTAGAGCCTTCGGTTACGCTCCTCATTTTCCGGCTCTTTATAGAAATCCAGCTCGTATTTTAGTTTTGCGACGTAACGTCGCAGAAAGTATAAATCTGTAAGCTTGGCATGGTAAATCACCCTGCGGGCCGCCTCTTCAGGCAGTCCAGCGATGTTTCGCAACCAAGCCTTGTTCTGAGTAAGGTTCTGCATGAGGAAGGCGTACACCTCGGTCAGGGCATAGCTCGTGGGCATGGCCCGGTCGACGTAGTCGAGGGTAGAATCCTCGTTGGCGTAGTGCTGGGCGTGGCCGGCTTCGTGGAAAAAATTGACGTAATCCTCGAAGCCACCGACAGGCTTGATGACCAGGTGAACCTCACCCGGTGGGTCGGGTACGTAGCAGCAAGGTCGCGGATCTTTTGCGGGGCGTTCTTCAGCATCCAGGTGTATGTTTTCCTGTGCCCAACGGTTCAGGCCCATGTCGGCAAGTGTCCGCTTATAGACTTCGATCAACCTGTTGCTCTCAAAGTAGGTGTCATAGCGGTGAATGCCAGCCATATAGGAGAAATGATGATCCCCGATCTCACCAAACTTCCGATTCGTTGTCTCTTCCACCCACCGGCACATATGGGCCTCGTACATGTCTTCCGTTTGTTGAAGAAGTTTTTCCAATCGAGAAAGGAGGCGGTGATGGTCGAGGCACTTCTTCTCGCTGACGTAGGCCGCGTAACTAGTGTAGCCGAACTCTACTTGAAGTATCTCCAACCGGATTTGCAAGATGATAGACCTTTCGGGATTCGTCTTTTCTACTATCCTCAGAAAAGTTTCCCGCAGCCGGTTGCGTTTTTCGAAATCCGGTTCTACGGTAATGAGTGCCGGAATGTCATGATAGGAAATCAGATCCTCCCCCACCTCACTTGTTGCGTCCATCTCGAAAGATGCGATAGCGTCCTCCATCGCGGCGGTCCGCCGTTCCAGGTAACCATCGAGCAGATAATAGTAGACACGACGCAATCGCTCCTTGAGGTGAAGATCGGCTTCTGAGCGATAGGCCTCCTGCATACGCCGCACGACGCCACGCTCGTAGAGCCAAGCATACTTCTCCAGAACCCCGTGGAGATCCTGCTCTCCCTTCAACCCAGCTCCAGAGAGCCTGTCCTCGGTAGCAAACTCGTAGGTGCTGTCTCGAATGCCTTTTATCACATTGTTGGTAAAATCAGATATGAGGCTCACCTATTTCCCAAGCGTATTTTACTTTCCCCACAGTAGTATATCCTGCTATAAAATCGCCTTGCTAGAGACAGGCATAGTACTCTCAGTCCAGAATAACGTTTCGCAGCGGCTCATACAAAAAAGATGGTATCCAACCACAAGCAAAGTGTTCTTCTTAGAACCGTGGAATCTTCGAGGTGGTTGAATGTCCATGCAAGACATGGAATCGCGTTATGCATACTCTAGGTTCTACTATTTTGGGTCGAGCTTCGGTTTTTTAGTGTAGCCGGTATAAGCTAGGATTTCCGATACGGAGTTGCCCGATGATTGTATGAAGCAGAAAGGAATACGGTATGTTTGCGAGACAGCGATGAGTGTTTTGGCCGGGCCGGTCTTTCTGATCTGGGCGGCGGCCGTCGTGGCGGCCATGCTGCTGCCCGTGCTGCTCGCGCCACGCAAGGACTTCGGCTACACGGTGCTCTACGACGAGCTGTTCGAGGTGGCGGCAGAGCCCGAGGGTGAAGACGGCTCGCAGAACGGGGAGCCTGAAGGCGAGCAGGTGCGGGTGGTGGCGGTGGAGCTCAGGAACTCCTCGGGGTTGAACATCGAGCGGGCGCACTACACCCGGCCCATCACGGTGGGGTTCGGGGAGGGCGCAAGCATCCTGGACGCGGAGGTTGTAGAGGAGGACCCGCCCGGCATAGAGTCTTCCCTGCGCGGCGTGCCGGAGCGCGACCCGGAAAGAGTGGCGCTTACGCCGGTGTTGCTGAACAACGGGGACATGATGCTCCTGGAGGCGGTAGTGGCGGACTCCCATCAGGGTGCCATCGAGGTGGACGGCCGGATCGTGGGCATCCGGCACATCGTAGACCGGGGCCGGAGGACCGTGGAGACTACCGTCCTCACCCTGGCAAACGGTATCCCGGCGCTCGTGGCCGTATCGCTCGGCAGCCTGTATGTGGTGCTTTTCGAGATCGTTGACCTGGACTTCCTGGACCCTTCGATACTCAACGCGGCGGCCGGAGCCCTGACGGGGCTGGTCGCGGGCGACGTGGTGTTGCTGGTGGGGGTGTACCGGAGGTGGCGGCGCAAGAGGGCGGTGCGGCGGCGGGTGATCTCCCGCCGCGCCGGCGCCGGAGATGGCGCGGAATGAGGCATGATGCTAGCATGCTGGTGTCCTCTGTTGTGGGAACGATGGGAGCTTTCAAGATGCCGACGCAGGCTGTATCCGGCAGGGTCCGTCTCGGGATACTGGCCCTGCCATTAGGCGCCGTCCTGCTCATCGCAGGCCGTATCGTTTTCGGTCCTTATCCAGACTCGCCAGACGACCTCCGGGCCTACGCTGAGCTCGTTAGTTCGTCGCAGGCTGCGCTCTCCAGCTTTCTGGCGGCGGTGGGCCAGTTACTCTTAATCTTTGGCTTTTTCGCGCTCTACGCCTGCATGGCGGGTGGCCGGGCAGAGCGGTGGGCCTTCTTCGGAATGATCCTGTGCGTCCCCGGCATCGCTTCGGCCTTCGCGTATTCGCTCGGGGCCAGCGGCATCGAAGCGGTCGCCGCCGAGCAGTACCTGGAGGGTCAGCAGGCCGTCTTCGCGGAATGGTTCGATCTCTTCGACTGGTCGTCCATATTCTCCTTAGTCCTGATTCCTGGCTTTTTCTCGATAGGTCTTGTGCTGTTCGGGGTGGCGATCTGGCGTTCCCAGACTCTGCCCCAGGGCGCGGCGATACTCTGGTTTGCCTCCATACTATTTATCAACGCCGGCGCGCTGACCTGGTGGGCCGAGGTCATCGCGTTCCTATCGGTGGCGATCGCTGGCGGTTGGATCTGCTGGACCGTCTGGCAGCAACCGTCCCGCACGGTAGCTGGAACCGAGGCCCAAACGAGGGTGCAATAGAATACTGATGTGCTGTGTGCTGGTACGTCTGTATTGTATGAGAAAGGACAACGAATGAATTCACAGACCCGGGCAAGCCGTGTTCGATTGGGCATACTGACCTTGCCAACGGGGCTTATTCTCATTATGGCCTCGGCTTTGCTGTACGGCGAGCGCATCGACCCTACCGCGGATCCCGTAGCCTACGCGGAGTGGGCCGGTTCGGCGAGCTTCGCCGTGTCGAACTTCCTGTTCGTGATCGGCACCCTCCTGGGCATTTTCGGGTTCTTTGCTCTCTACGCGCACGTAGCCTCACAATACCCGGCGGGTACGGTACTTGAGACGCACCCGCAAGTAGACATAGGCAGCCACGGCCAGGACAGCGAGACCAATGAGGACGGCCCAGACATCTAGACCGGGCGAGGACCCGCCGAGGTAGACGAAGACGAAGGTGCCGGGGGCCATGCCCAGGGTGGTGGCGACGAAGAACTTCTTGAAAGACATGCCACTGAGGCCCGCCGCGTAGCTTATGGCGTCGAAGGAGACGAGCGGTATGAGCCGAAGTACGAAGACCAGGATGGCGCCATGCGCCTGCACATAGCGGTCGAGCCGCTCCAGCCGGACGCTGCTGGCGACGAAGCCCCGGCCGAACAGACGCGACAGTCCGAAGGAGAAGATGCCCCCCAGCAGTGCCCCGACCCAGGTCAGCAAGAACCCCTCAACGATACCAAACGAGTAGCCCCCGGCCATCGCTACCGCGGGGGCCGGCAGCGGCGCGACGATTGCCTGCACGACGAGCAAGGCGACGTACACGGCCGGGGCGAGCAGGCCTGCATTGTCCACTAACCCCTGGATACGCTCTCGGTCGGAGAAGAACTGCCAGAGAAGCTCTCCCTGGCCGGTCAGGATCAGGGCCAACGCGACGGCCACGGCTACTATTGCGCCCGCCACGAGCCGGATGATGAACGTCCGCTTGTTGCGCCGGACGAAGCCTTCCGGGTCTCCGGGCGTGCCTCTCGTGGTTTGCTTCATAGTCGCCAACTTTCCCTGGCCATATCTTGAGCCGGTCCTTCAGAGTGCGCAGAGCACCTTTTGCCCGGACTAGCAGGGCTCAGAAAGACGATTCACCCCGGTCACCTGCGCTGTCTTCTGAGACCACGATAGCGGCGCTGCAACGCTTGTGCTATTAAATACTTTACATGCAAGAAATTTCATTCTTGGCGCGCTTCGGATATCTGGGCGCTATCAGATGCGACGGAGTAGCCGATTGGGCTTCACTGCCCCTCACAACGACGGCTCCCGGTTGCGGCAGGCATAGGGTAGGATTCCCGGTATGGGGCGTCGAGGATCGGCACGGAGCGAGGAAAAGTCCGGGTGTTGGTGAGAGAGCAATGAATGTCCTGGCCGAGCCTCTCTTTGTGCTGTCTACTATCGTGGTCCTGGTCGCTATTCTCGCCCCCGTGCTGCTCTTGCATCGCAAGGAGTTTACCTACGTGGTGCGCTACGACGGGCTGTTTGAGATCGCAGCAGAGGCGGATGGAGAGGACGGGCCTGGCGAAATCGCCGGCGAGGAAGTGCGGGTAGTCGTGGTCGAGTTGAAGAATTCCTCGGGCCGGCATATAGATCGCTCGCACTACGCCCGGCCCATCACGGTGGGTTTCGGCGAGGGAGCCCGGATTTTGGGCGCGGAGGTGGTAGAAGAGGCTCCGTCCGGCATAGGTGCGACCCTGCGCGAACTGTCGGATCACACCCCAGAGAGGGTGGCGCTGGCGCCGGTCCTCATAAACGACGGTAACATGGTGCTGCTGGAGGCGGTCGTGGCGGACTCAGAGCAGGGTGAGATCGAGGTAGACGGCCGGATGGTTGGGATAGATGGAATATCGGAGCAGCGCCGGAGCGCTGTGCAGAAGACCGTTCTTGCTGTTGCAAACGGCGTCGTGGCGCTGGCGGCCGTGTCGTTCGGCAGCCTATATCTGGTGGTCTTCAGCTCCCTCGAAATAAACTTTTTCGTTCCCTCGGTACTTAACCCGGTGGCGGGAGGACTTGCGGGGCTCGTGATCGGCGACGTGCTGTTGCTCGTGGGAGTAGTCCGCAGGTGGAGGCGCTCGCAGAAGGTGCAGAGGCGGGTGCTCGCCCGGCGCGTCGCCGCCGAAGATGGTGCGGAATAAGACACGATGCTAAAATGCTCTTGTCCTTTGTGATGGGAGCGATGGGAGGTTTCTAGCTGTGCCAACACAGGCTGTATCCGGTAGGGTACGTTTAGGAATTCTGGCTCTGCCCGTAACCGGCGTTCTGTTTCTCATCGCCACGGTCGTGGACGGTAGTGCGGTGAATTCACTTGACAGCGTTCGGGCCTTTGCCGAGTACGAAAGTTCGACGAACGCCGCCGTATCCGCCTTCCTGTCGTCGCTTGGCAACTTGCTCTCCATCTTCGGCTTCGTCGCTCTCTACGCTTGCATGGCAAGCGGTCGGGCGGAGCGGTGGGCCTTCTTCGGGATGGTTCTTTGCGTAGCGGGTACCGCTTCGGCCTTCGCGGCTTCGGCCGGGGCAAGCGGGGTGGAAGCGGTAGCCGCCGAGCAGTATCTGAAGGGTCAACAGGCCGTCTTCGAAGTATGGTACGACCTTTTCGACTGGACATCTATATTCAGAACCGTGTTACAAGTCGGACTGTTTCCGATCGGCTACGTACTGCTCGGGGTAGCGATCTGGCGCTCTCAGACTTTGCCCCAGGGCGCGGCGATACTCTGGCTCGCCTCTCTCCTGTTCTTCTTCGTATCCCCGCTGACCTGGTGGGCCTGGGCCTTCTACGCACTATCGATTATGGCCGCCGGAGGTTGGATCTCCTGGACCGTCTGGCAACAACCGGCCCATACGGTAGCGGGAGCCGAAGCGCAGACGAGGGTGCAGTAGGGAAGAGTATCTGTGCAGTCACAAAGCGCAGCTGGCAGAATCCATCTAGGAATTATCGCCCTGCCGATGGGCAGCTTGCTTATTTTGGTATCGGCTCTACTGTACGGTGAGCGCATCGACCCTAGCGTGGATGCAGCAGGTTATGTGGAATGGACCGGCTCGGCGAGCTTCGTCCTATCCAACTTCGTGTTCGTGATCGGCACGCTCCTGGGCATTTTCGGGTTCTTCGCTCTCTACGCGCACCTGGCTGGCGGCCGGGCGGAACGCTGGGCGTTTGTTGGGCTGGTCTTGAGCATCGTGGGCCTCGTCGCCGCAGCGATGTGGATAGCGTCGGACTCAGTGGATTCGATCATTGGCGGGTTGAGCCTGGAAGGCCAGCAAACCTTCCTCGAACAGAGGTACGATTCCCTGATCTGGCTGGACATATTCTTGATAGTAGCGAACATATTCCTCTTCGAGATCGGGTTCGTTCTATTCGGCATCGCCATATGGCGGTCGAACACCCTGCCCCGCGGAGCGGCGGTTCTCTGGATAGCTTCCGCCGTGCTCTTCCCCACCGCCGCACTAGGACCGTGGGTCGAAGCTCTTACCTACGGCCTGAGCACCACTGCGGGAGCCTGGATCGCCTGGACCGTCTGGCGGCGACCGTCTGCCAGGGCAGTGAACACCGAGTCGCGGGTGCAGTAGGAGCGTTTTATGACGGGCCGGACTGCAGCCAACCGCACCCATCTCGTTCTCGTGGCCGGACGGCGTCGGTGCCGGAGCCAGGCGATTCCTATGGTTGGTTGCGTCCGGAGCCACGGCCGGCGTTAGTAAGGTCGAAGCTCTTGCCGACGGCGGTGGTGTCGGCGAAGCGGGGCATGGTGTCCGGGGGACGCGTTTCGTCTACGCCCGGTACGTCGGGCAATCCGTCTGAGAGGGCGACGGCCCGGATCCGGACGGGGGCCTCGGGCCTCAGCTCCAACGTCAACTCGATGCCGTTTTCGGGCGGGGCGTAGAGGTCAAGGCCCCACCGGCCCCATCCCGGCTCCCCGGCCTTCTGAACTGGCTCGCCGTCCACCGCCGCGGAGAGGACGGGAGTATCAGGGTTCCCGAGCCCTTCGGATTCCAGCCACAACAAGAGCTCCTCCGCGCCGCGCGGGGACGATACCCGGAGCCTGAGCGTCCGCGCGTCGCTGCCGGTCGTGTCGTCGAGGACCTCCACGGTGGGCGCGGCGAGCGGTACAGGCGGCGCCTCGTCCAGGAGCGCGGGGCCGCCGAGGGGCAGGAAGTCTTCCAGAGAACCTTTCTCGGCATCCCGCCCGACAAACCGCGACGTGTAGGCGTCGGTATCTTCCTCGTAGGTGGCCCACGCCGCTTCTCCGGTGTCGGCGTCCAGGGCGTAGAGGATGTCGTCGGGGCGGGGATGCTTAACGTCGAAACCGGAGAGCAGGCTACCGGCCAAGAGGAATGCTGCGGCGGCGAGCGCCAGACCGACCGGGGCCCATGCGGGCACGCGGGCGCCTACGCCGCCGATTAGCGCCACGGGTCCTACGAGCAGCCCGATGGCCAGGACGATGGGCACTGCGGTCACGGCCGCGTAGCCCACGGAGAGATCCAGGTGCAGCAGGTATACGAGCGGCGCGAGCAAGGCGACGGATGTCGTGCCGGAGATCAGGAGCAGGGCCACGCGAAGGTAGGAGGCTCCGGAGCTGCGGCGGGCCCCGGCCAAGAGGAACGAGGCGCCGAGCCCCAGCAGCGCGAGGATGAGCGGCCAGGTAGACACGAAGCTCGCGCCCGGCGCGACCGCCAGGCTCAGCAGGCAGAGCACCAGCCACGGCACGAGCGCTCCTACGGCGAGGTTTTGACCGCCTACCCGGCGGCCGGCGAAACCGTAAATGGTAACGATCAGCGCGAGGATTGCGGCGAGGAAACCCAGAGCGTAGATGCCGCTGTAGTAGACGTCGCCCTCGCTTATGTTGACCGGGCGCCCGTCACCCAGAAAGCGGAGCAGCGGAAAGAGGGCGGCGGCGACCGCTGGAACGACGGCAAGTGCGAGCAGCGAGACGAGAGAGCCGGCCAGGATGCCGCGGCCTGTCAGGAGCCCGCGCCGGAAACCGAGTACGACCACCCCGGCGAACAGGAACGCCGCGAAGATCGCGAACACGAAGGCCCAGGTGGTAGGGTAACGGACAAAGAAGAGACCGAGCACGTCGAAGTACACGGCGTTGCCTCCGCCGGCGTCGGGCTTCAGGTCTCTCAGGTCCGCAGGGTCCGCGTCTCCGAAGTGCCGGGCCAGGGCCAGGGCGTAGGAGCCGTGATGCTGCAGGTTTCTTTCGCTGACGCTGTCCGGGACGTCCAGCGGCGTGTGGTAGCGGATGGCGTCGCCCCAGTACGCGAAGTTCAGGCTCGCCATGCCGGCCTCCTTGAACTCGGTCAGGTCGGTGTCGAACGGCCGGTACTTGTAGACCTCGTAGGTGGCCGAGGAGGCGACCGGACGGCGGACCGCACGGGCGAACTCCGCGAGGAGGCGTTCGTTTTGGGCGCTGGTCTCGAACATCACGGACGGGCTCCGTTTGCTGCCCCCCGCCTCAAAGTTCAACGCCACGTCTACGTCGTCAGCCCAGGGGTGCTCCTCGACGAAGGTTTCGGCGCCGAGCAGGCCAAGCTCCTCGCCGTCGGTAAACAGGAAGATCACGTCGTTCCGTAGCGGAGGACCGGAAGAGAGCGCCCGCGCGGTCTCAAGGAGCGTCGCCACGCCAGCCCCGTCGTCGTTCGCGCCGGGGCTGACCGGCACCGAATCGTAGTGGGCGGCGAGCATCACCGCCCCGTTGTCGCCGGCGTCGCCAGCTTCGCTCCCGGTACCCTCGATCCTGACGAGCACGTTGCGGACGATGGCCGCGCCGTAGGGGGACCCATACTCTTCGTCCACGACCGTCGCTTTCTGCACCCGCGGGTCGAGCCCGAACGAAGCCAGCTCCCCGAGGATGTACTCGCGCACCCGGGCGTTCTCGGGCGACCCTGTAGGGTGCGGCTCCCGGCCGACGCGGCGTGCGTGCTCTATTGCGCGGCCGGAGGAGAACTCCGCCGCCGGGGCATCGGGCGGTACGGCAGCGGGGGGCTGCGTACCATAAAGGACTGCGAGCGCAGCGCACGCCGCGAACAGCAAGCAGGCCAGGATACCCGGCAGGGCGCGATTGGGCTCGTTTCGGGGACGTTGGATCACCGGCTTCATGATCTCAGGCTGGGGAGGTAGCGGCAAGATAGTGGCATCCCGCGCCCGCCGACTGCTAGGCCGTCAGCGTAGTTGACGCCGGGAATTCTATGTACATCCACAGTACCTCTTCGTGCGGAAAACCGGCGCCAATCGTCAGCGTGAGCACTACCACAGCCGCTGCCAGCACAAGGATGGCTACCAAGAGCATCGCTGCCAGGATCACGAGCGTCAGGCACCACCAACCCTCGCCGCACGCCAACCCCGTCTGGTTCGCGTCCATCATCACCCTCTCCTTTCCGTAGCCTCGAATCGCCGTTCTGTTCACGTTTCGAGAGTAGCATCGGAAAAGTAACGGAGCTATCAAGTGCTTAACAGCGGTAGTGTTAAATTCGCAACACGGTGGTAGGGAAGTTCTTTGGCGTACACGTCCGGTGGGATTTTCTTCAATAGCTCGTGAGAATGCGGGCTCCTCGGGTATGTCGCGGGGCAGCACGATAGCTTAAAATTGTATGGGTTAGAGGAAAAGACTGGGTGCTGCGGGCTGGAAGGAGGTTCGAGGGGTGCCGGGGAAAGTCGCAACGAACCGGATACGCCTGGGTATCCTCGCGTTGCCGGTCGCCCAGATCGTGATCCTGGTAGGCGACGTGCTGCTGCCGGAGTTTGGAACTCTGTCGGATACCGCTGCTTACGCGGAGACGGTAGTCTCCACGAAGTACCAGGTGGTCGCCGGCGCGTACATACTGGGCGACACACTATACCTGTTCGGCGTCTTCGCGTTGTACGCTTTCCTAGTGGGCGGTCCGGGCGAGCGGTGGGGGCTCGTCGGCCTGGTCCTGGTCGTTCTCTGGTTGGTATCGACGCTGATCTACTACGGTAATATCGCGTACACCGAGCCCACCCTCGGCTACCAATACCTAGAAGGCAACAAAGACGCTTTCATAGAATACGAGGCGACACCTTTCACCGACGCGGTTTTCTTCGTTCTCGACTGGGTCATCTACGCGGGTATCCTGTTGTTGGGAGTTGGGATCTGGAGGTCCGGCACGCTGCCGCAGGGGTCGATCATCCTCGGTATCGCCTGGGTGATACTCACCCCCATCGCATACGGGGTAAGCGCCGACCTCACGCTCGTGACCGACCTGCTGATGGCTATCGCCGCCGGTTGGATAGCCTGGGTCGTGTGGTGGCAGTTGTCTCCGACCGGGGCACGTTCGCGGGTGAGGTGATAAACCTCGCCGTGCAGGACTTCATGATGAGCTATGGTGCATCATGCCTCGCCGGCAGGGAAGAGTTAACCGGCACGACTCAAGGGCTCGACCTGCTCCACTATCTCCTGGCCGCGCTTCCACTCGGCCACCCGGAGGTCGTGGTCTGCCTGCAGCCCGAGCCAGAACGCTGCGCGCATCCCGGACCAGCGCGCGAGCCTGAGCGCCATGTCCGCGGAGATGCTCCGCTCTCCGGCCACGATCTCGTAGATGCTCTGGCGATCCACGCCAAGAGCCTTCGCCAATCGATTGGCGTTCATCCCGAGGGGTTCGAGCCACTCCTGACGGAGTACCTCCCCCGGATGGACCGGAGGATCCAGGCGCTCCTCACCGGCTATCTCATCGTTCCAATCTCCCACGATCCAACTCCTCTCTATTCCTGCGTATGCGCTAGTGGTAGTCCGTGGCTTCCACGTCGTAGGCGTAGCCGACGGATTCATCGAAGTAGAAGCAGATCCGGTACTGCTCGTTGACGCTGATGGCCCATTGCCCCTCCCGATCTCCGCTGAGCCTGTGCAACTTGTTTCCCGGCGGCTTCGCGAGCTCCTCGACGCTCTCCACCCGGTCCAGTTGCGCCAGTTTCACCTGCGCCCGCCTCCGAGCTTGCTCAGAAACCGCCCGGGCTCCACGCCCCTCGAAAAGCCTCTGCGTCTCCTTGTCCCTGAAGCTCCTTATCACTCATAGATTATGTCATGCGTCGCATGACATATCAAGGGCATGTTTGCCTCGCACCTTGGGAACAGGAATGATCCTCTACATGTGGAGTGACCGGCTAAGAGGTGGCCTTCCACTCCACGGTGTCCAGGACTTCCTGGGCCTTCGACAAGAACTTTTCAAACTCCTCGGCAGGGGCTGCGACGCTCACGATTACCGTTTCGCCCCCAGCTTCCACCACGAAAGTCTTGTAGCTGTCTCCCAAGTAAAAGTCTGCCGCAGAGTTGCCGAGCGGGAAGCCTGGGACGCAGGGGTCTACACAATCCTGAGGGTAGTTTTCCGGTGTGGAGGTTACTCTCGTGCTCAAACTCACCCCGGTTGCGCTGCTTATGGACACCGGTTTCGGGTCCGAAACATCGAGGTACGGGTTCTGCTGATACCAGGCGACCCACCCGTCGACGGTATCGGGGGCGGGAACTTCTTTCTGCTCAGCAGGCTTCTTCGAATCGAATACCTGCCGGGGATTCGAGAAGCCGAGGATCGAAGGCGAGTCTCCCTCACCCTCGATTGCGACGTTTTCCGGGATCTCAGGGCCGACGGATTTCCACCCTTCGCCGAGCTGGAAAGAGAACCCTGGTTGAAACTCGTCCGTGACGTACTTGCCAGGGGAGAGAGTTTGCCCTTGCTGCTCCGGTAGCGTCTTGCCCGTATTCGGCGTCGCAGTCTTCCCTGTCGTCTCAGTATTTTCGGCCGTTTTCGTGGTCCCGGATGAGGCTGACTGATCCTCGTCGTCACCACCGCAAGCGCCAATCGTCAGGAAGAGCGCGAAGAGCAAGCTCAGAACAGCAACCCGTTTCATACTTTCTCCTTCACTGACCGCCAAAGCGGCGGTCTCCGCTACTATCTAAGCTCACCCTACCACCGGCGCGGAGGCCCGCATATTAAATATTTGACACCCATCCTGTTGAGTTTGCCGCAGCGAATTGATGATTCACAATCCCGTTGCCTTGACGATCCCTGAATTGCCGGGGCACTGGTAAGAGCAACTCAAACACCCCACTCTACGGTGTCGATAACCTCTTGTGCCTTTGGGAGGAAGTTGTCAAGAGCATTGGCGCTAGAGCTCACGGCGATGACGGCCTTCTTGCCCTCGATGTCGTCCATGACGATCAACTGGTTCCGGGATCCCTCAAGGAGGTAGAGTCCACCCCCGTCCGACGTCCCTAGAAGGTAGACGCACGGCGTCGGACCGCAAGCGGCAGAGTAGTCCTTTGGGACTGGAGAGAGCCTCACGTCGAGTTGTGTCCCCTCCCGGCCCCCGATGGTGACAGGCTTGGGCTCGGAGGTTTTCAGGTTCGGGTGGTTACGCAACCAGGCGACGAGGTCGTCGGGGACGTCCGTCCTCCGCTCGATAGCATTTTGAGAAATTTGGTCCTGTCCGTTTGGAGTGAAGACTTCGTTGGGAAGGCTGATGCCTAGTGACGGATAGTTCCCGGCCAACGCTTCCGATGAGTTCGCCGTGGTGAGTTCGATGGTATCCGATACCTCGGAGCCGGTCATCCGCCAAAGCCCGCCCTCATCGATGTCGAACGAGAGGTCCAGATCGAACTCGTCGGTGGTGTACTTTCCGGGGTCGAGTGGAGCGCTGATCTCATCGGGCGACGGTTCGGGCAAAGTCTCAGCCTGCGCCCCAAACGGCCACCCTCCCTGCTGTAGCGCCACGAAGGCAATGATCCCCAAGCTCACCACCACGAGCACCGCCGCGAGAAGGATTCCCCGGAGCTGAAGCCTTCCAGGTGTCCGCGCGGGGCCTATCTTCATCCCGCCACCGGTTCCGCTGCCAGTACCGATCTTCCGCCTGGTCCCCCCTCTTGTACCTCTGCTGCGTGAGCCCGTGGTGTGTGTGCCGGAGGAGCCTGAACCCCGGGTCGTGGTGCCTCGTACGCGCTCGGCCTCCAGGACTTCCGGCAGCGATTGCGCGATCTGCTCCAGCTCTTCTACCAGTGTCGCGGCGTCGGCGGGACGCTCTTCGGGGTCTTTTGTGAGCAGCCGGCTTACGAGATCATCCAGTTCTTCGGGCACCAGGGGGTTTACTTCTCTTGCCGTGCGGGTGAGGCCGCTTACGTGCTTCATGATGACCCCGACCGGTGTCTCGGCTTCGTAGGGTAGCTCTCCAGTCAGCATCTCGTACAGGACCACTCCCAACGAGTAGAGGTCGCTCTGTGGGGTGGCGAGCTCTCCCAGAGCCTGTTCGGGTGAGATGTAGTGCACGGTGCCGAGAATACTGCCCGCCTGGGTCATGGTGGTGGCCGAGGCCGCCCGGGCTATGCCGAAGTCGGCGACTTTTGCCTCTCCCGTGCTTGAGAGGAGTATGTTCTGGGGTTTTATGTCCCGGTGAATGACGTCGTTTTCGTGGGCTACGGTGAGGGCGTCGGCGATCTCCACGGCTATCTCGGCGGCTTCTCTTGGCGGCAGCGGGCCTGCTCCCCCGATGAGGTCTTCCAGTGTTCCGCCTTCGAGGTATTCCATGACTATGTAGTAGGTGCCGTTCTCCGTCTCTCCCCGGTCGTGGGTGGCGACGATGTTTGGGTGACGCAGTGAGGCGGCGTTTCTTGCTTCGCGGCGGAAGCGCTCTATGGCCTCTTTGTTCTCGGCGTACTTCCTATCTAAGACTTTGAAGGCTACCTCGCGCTGGAGGAACTCGTCGTAAGCCAGGTAGACTTCGGCCATGCCTCCAGAGCCGATCTTCTCTATTAGGCGGTATCGGTCCTCGTTAGAGCTCGTCTCCAGAGTTTTCAGGGGTGGGAACTCTTCGGGGAGGTCCGGAGCGAGAAGCTGGAAAATCCTCTCCGGCTCTTTGAGGTCTTTGAGGCGCCGCTCACCCATATCCCGCAGGCGGACATCCTGCGGGAGGTGATCTTCGACCAGTTCCTTGGTGGCTTTGGAGATGAGGGTCTGTCCTCCGTGGCCGGCGGACACTAGCCTAGACAGGCGGTTCAGGGGCGGGCCGAAGTAGTCGCCGTCACGTTCCTCAGCCTCTCCGGTGTGAAGGGCCATCCTGATGCGGACGCGGCTCCGTTCGTCCCAGGGCTCTTTGAAGATTGCCTTCTGGACGGCAACGCCGGCCCGGAGGGCTTCCGGGGCGGAGGAGAATACCGCGTAGCAGGCATCGCCGACCATCTTGAAGACCTGGCCACCGTTTTCGGTGACTGCGGTACGCAGTATTTCATCGTGGCGAACCAGGGCTTGCTGCATCCTCGCCGCGTCTCGCTCCCACATGGAGGTGGAGCCTTGTATGTCGGTGAACAGGAACGTAACCTCGCCACCAGGTAAGTCCTGGAATGGTCTAGCAGGCTTACCTGCAGGCCTGCCTTGCGGCGCTCCTGTCATTTCTTGTGCGTCCTCCTTTCCTGCTGACACTATAGAATACCGGGGTGACAGAGGCTACACTACACGCCTTTACTAGCAGTCGAAGGCCTCCAAGTCGCTTGCGGCGTCCACCGGTCCCTCGAAGGCGACTTTAGCCTCCATGGCCAGCTCCAGCGGGTTGGCGTAGCGGCTCGCCCGGAAGTGGGTGAGCACTAGCCGCCTCACCCCAGCCTCCCGCGCCGCCCGGCCCGCCTCGGCGGCGGTGGAATGGCCGAAGGTATGAGCCTGATCCGCGTCCCCAGAGAGTCCGTAGGCTTCGTGGATTAGGATATCAGCGTCTCTGGCGTACCGGGCAACATTGGGAGAGGGTCGGGTGTCGGCGGCGTAGACGAGGGCCGAGCCGCCCTGGGCGATGCGAAAGCCGACACATTCGAGACCGTGGTCCACGGCAAAGGGGATGACTTCGGCATTGCCCGCAGGGGTGGGCTCTCCGAGGGTAAGCTCGTTCCATTTGAGGCGGTCGCCGAGCCAGGTCTCGACGCCGGGTATGGTGAGTTCGAGCAGGTCGTGGAGAGCGCGGAGCGTCTCGGGCGGGGCGTGGACGGTGATGAAAGTCTCGCGGAGCGGCGTGAGGGCCACTAATAGAGGCGCAAGGCCACCAGCGTGGTCGAAGTGGCGGTGGCTTATGAAGAGGTGGCGGATACTCTCTAGGGCGATACCGGCGACTTCTAGCTGGCGGAGCAGGACGGTGCCGCTGGAGGTGTCCAGGAGCAGGGTCTCGTTCCCAGCTAGGGGGACGGCCAGGGACGTTTGGGCCCGTTCTTCGTTCAGCGGGTCGCCGGTGCCAAGCAGGATCACCCGCCCCACGCTACACTCCTGCCTTCATGCACCACTCTACTCACCTTTGATAGGTACATAAACCTCCGTCCGCCAACTCGCCAAACGGCGCAAAAACCCCGCCGCGACGGACGGAAAGGCGGGCATCCGAAAGCTCCGTCCTTTCCGGTAATGCTACCATCGGACTTCTTAGCTAGTTTGTGCTCGCTGCACTTTACGTACTCTACTGTAGCGGTGTGTGGGCAGCGCAGTCATCAAGTACTTGGCACCCAACCTGTCAAATACGTAACATCCACACGTAGTTTACACAAATAGGAGCGGGCGCTCGGACCTCGGGATTGAGCGTCGAGCTCTCGACAACCTGCTCAAAGAATTCGATGTTGTGTCACTGCACGTGCCTCTGATCTCGGAAACTGAAAGTCTGCTCGACCGGTCTGCACTGACGCGTGTGAAGCCGGGCGCCGTCCTAGTCAACACTGCGCGCGACGGGCTCATTGGGAGAGGGGCGTTGGTTGAGGCTCCAACGAGCGGCCGCTTGCGGGCCGCCCTCGATGTGTTGGCCAAGTAGCCCCCTCCTCCCGACAGCACGCTCATGGCCTTAGACAATGTCGTGGTCACGCCACACATAGTGTCGCTCACCCAAGAAACACTGGCGCGCAGCTTCGACGTAGCTCTTCAGAACGTAAGGCTGCTGCGCGACGGGCGCGATCTCTTGCATTGAATCACCTGACTAATCGTAAACGTTGCTGAAATGCGTTTCTTCTGCTGACTATACCTGTAAAATATTGTTGATTCAGCTGTGTTCCTTCATCCTTACGGACAGCAATCGTTTTGACGGGAGCGTGACGGGAGCGGCATCGAGCAGCATAGTTCCTCAAGATACCGAAAATGCTTTAGAAATGCTTTAAACGTACCTTTAAGAACCGCATAGAACTGCATAATTCGGACTACGAATCAGGAGGTCGCAGGTTCGAGTCCTGCCGAGCGCGCTCCCGAAAGTCCTGCAAAGTGGAGGCTTTTTACTTGAGTCTCTGGATATCAGCTTGATGCTTCGTTTGATCGCAACTGGACATTGAGGTTGTACTGAGTAGGTCTCGCAACATACTTCTTGACGCGAGTGGTGGGCAATTAGATGTTCTTCGCCTATTAACCAGTTGGCATCTGGAGTGTAAACACCGCGCCGCCGTTTTGGGCGTTGCCCGCTACAAGTTCGCCGCCCTGAACGCGTGCCAGATCCTGGGCGATGGCTAGTCCCAGACCCGTGCCGCCATCCGACCGGGTACGGGAGGCTTCGGCCCGGTAGAAGCGGTCGAAGAGCCGGGGCAGATGTTCGGAGGCTATGCCGGGTCCGGTGTCCGTGACGGAGGCTTTTATCCCTCTGTCTTCCTGCTTGCCGGAGATCGTGATGCGGCCTCTTTCGGGCGTGAACCTGACGGCGTTGTCGAGGAGCGCTGCAAGTATTTGTCCGGTTCGCTCTTCATCACCCATAACCAGGAGCTTACCGGAGAGTTCAGTTTCGATGTTTATTCCCCCCGCAGTCGCTCGCGCCCGGAAACGCTCCGCAGCCTGAATTATTACCTGGGAGAGATCGAAGGTTTCCTGTTCCACGGAGAGCTTTCCGGCATCCAGGCGGGTCAGGAGAAGCAGGTCGGAGAGGACAGTGTTCATGCGGTCGGTCTCGGAGAGGAGGTCGTCGGCGAGCTCTCGCTGGTCCGGGTCGGTCATGCCACGCTGGAGGACTTCAGCGTCGGCCCGGATTAGAGTGAGGGGAGTCTTTAGTTCGTGAGATGCGTCGGCGATAAACGTCCGCTGCCGGTCGAACGAATCCTGTACCGGACGCATCGCCCGGCGGGACATGAATAGACCGCCCACGAAGGCGAGCGCCAGGGCTCCAAGGCCGACGACCGCTAGCACAAGGGCGAGGGTGGTTACGGGTTCCCAGACTACGCTGCGTGGCTGGGCGGCCTGAACTACCAGCACGTTGCCATCCTGCGTCTTCGCCACCGGAACGCTCATCACCCGCACCGATCCCCCCTCACCCCCAAAGGTCTTGGGCTTCGAGTTCATATTCCACGCGGCGCTCAGCGCCGACTCCTCGTAGGGTAACCCGAGATACGGGTCCGAGGCTCCGGAAGGATTCCTCTCCGGCGCATAAGTCGCGCTCTTGTCTATAGATATGAGAGAGTAAGCTAAGTTGGAGTCGGAGGATGTGGGGATACGGGGATCGCTACTGTACGTCGAATCTTTCAGAAGCTCGTCCCGCTTGGTGTTCGCCTTGTCGGTTAGCACCTCGTCCTGGCGGTGGCTCTCTATGAGAAAGAACCCACCGACTACTATGGCTCCGAACAGCAGCAGTATGAGGGCGAGGATCCCGACGTATCCCAGCGTGAGGCGGCGACGGATGCGGTCGAACATAGCCGCCTAGCCTTGGGGTTCGAAAGTGTATCCGACGCCGCGGACGGTGCGGATGCGAGAGGTTTGGCCGTTCTGATCTAGCTTCTTTCGCAGGTATGAGATGTAGAGATCCACAACGTTCGCGTACACGTCGGAGGAGCCATCCCACACGGTATCCAGAAGGACCGAGCGAGTAAAGACCTGGCCCGGACGTTGCAAAAGCGTCGCCAGCAGGGCGAACTCTTTGGCGGTCAGTTCAACTCTCTCACCGGCGCGACGCACCTCGTGACGGATGGGGTCCAGGATCACATCTCCCGCTGAGAGATGGTTGTCGTTTGTCTCTTCCTTCCAAGTCCTCCGGGTGAGAGCCCGGACGCGGGCTAGAAGCTCCGGGAAGGCGAAAGGTTTGGATAGGTAGTCGTCTGCCCCGGCGTCTAGACCTTCAACGCGGTCTTCGATCTGGTCTCGAGCCGTGAGCATCAACACCGGAACCCCTATCTCCGCTGCCCGCAACGCCCGCACGATCTGGGTTCCGCTCCGATCCGGAAGCATCCAATCCAGCACTAGAAGATCGAAATCCTCTGAGAGAGCGCGAGACAATCCCTCGCGCCCATCATAGGAAGTCTCCGGCGAGTAGCCTTCCTCTCCAAGAACCCGCGCTATAAGTCGGGCCAGCTTCTGCTCGTCCTCGACGATCAGGATACGTTTCATCTTTTCTCTAGCTCCATCCAGTCTCGCTACTACCAGCCATATTCTAGCCCGGACTCAGAATACATATCCTCGGATGCCCTGTCTAAGTTTCTGTGGAAACTCTCATGATCCTCAAACACAGCTCACAGATGCAAATAAGAAACTAGACCCAGGTTGTAGGAGAAGAAAGGAGCGCTAAAGAGATGAAGAAGTGGATCGCAGCCGCCCCGCAATGACGGACGCGACGGTGATTGCCCCTGGAAGGACGGTGGCATTGACCAGCAGGACAGCCAGCAGCAATCTTCCTCCGAGACCGAAGGTTAACTTCGGCAACCATCCTGTGGCGCCCATAAGTAGGGCGTCAGCGTTTGTATACAGGCATAGGGAAAAGGACAAGAGTTGAGCGTAGACAGGCAGAGACAAATCAGTAGGACGGAGGAGCTGAATATTGCGAGAGGCAGAGAATCATGACCCTGCTTGATTGGATCCTGGCGGGCCTCATCGCGCTTCTAGCTCTCCGGGGCTTCTACGCCGGTCTTGCCTCTGGGGCTCTCTCGCTGGCAGGACTGGCAGTGGGTGCTTATTTGGGTAGCCGACTAGCTCTGTATCTGGTCCAAGCGGAGCAGAGTTTAGCCGCCTACACACCGTTCGTAATGCTTGCGAGTGCGCTTATATTCGCGGTTCTAGGCCAACTGATAGCCGGGTCGATAGGCGGTAGGATCGGAGCTTCCTTGCGCCGGATTCCCGTTATCGGGTCGCTAGATGGGGTGGGAGGGGCCGTCCTAGGCGCTGCGGTCGGGGTCCTATTTGTCTGGGTACTCGGAACCTTCACTCTGCAAAGTCCACTTCCCCAGACTTTCCGGGAAACAGTCGAACGCTCCGAAATCCTCGCGAAAGTTGACGAACGGCTACCTTCAGGGCTGGTACTGGATACCATCGCAAGTCTCGACTCAATACCGCGGATCGAAGGACCGAGACCACAGGTGGCTGAGCCGAAGCTACCAGACTCTAGTACGAATATCGAAGGTCAGGGATTAGAAAACGCCTCGCAGAGTGTGGTTCAGATAGTAGCGACCGGCGCCCCGGGCTACGGTTCCGGATCTTCCGGCTCAGGATGGGTCGCTGCCCCAGAGGTCGTCGTCACCAACGCCCACGTAATTGCCGAAAACGACCAGGTAGCCGTGCATCAAGATGGCGCATGGCAAGGGTATGATGCCGAAGTCATCACCGTAGACCAGACCAACGACGTAGCGGTCTTGGAAGTGGATGGCCTGGATCTGTCCGCCTTGACGGTGGCCGAGCCTGAGCCCGGTGAATCGGTTGCGATTGTGGGCTACCCGTATGGTGGACCGCTCGACTCGGAGCCGGGCCGGATCGGGCGTACTTCGCAAGCCTTAGCTCGCGATGCTTACGGAAATGTCTCGGTAAGCCGCTACATAACCAGCATCCGGGGTGATGCAAACCCTGGAAACTCCGGTGGTCCGGCACTCAACGGGGAAGGCGAGGTAGTCGGGACCGTGTTCGCTGGAGCTGGTTACGGCGACATCGCCTATGCCATACCACCGTCGGTGGTCGCCGAACAACTCGAAGTCGCTCAGGCGCAGGTTGCCTCGACGAGTTTGCAAAAGTTGGAATCATGACGGTCGCTCTGCTGCAGTTATTCGGCTCCGGCTTGAGCTTCGTGTTGGCAGGCACTGCTCTGGATTATCGCGGGCTTCGTCTAACCAATTGTTGGCTAGAAGACTACAAATAGAAAGAACGGAGGAGAAACATGAAGACCAAAACGCGCAACTCAGTACCGGAAGAGACCCCGGAGCTTTTAGGTGCCTACATGGCCCGTATCCGTCGCGACGATCTCCTGAGCCATGCGGAGGAGATCGAACTTAGCCGCCAGGCTCATAAAGGAGATACGAAAGCCCACAAAGAGCTAATCGAGAGGAACCTTCGGCTGGTCGTCTCGGTGGCGAAGAAATACCGTCAGCAGGGTCTTCCGTTCGAGGATCTCATACAAGAGGGCAATATCGGTCTGATCACAGCGGTCGAGAAGTTCGACCCGGATAGGGGCTACAGGTTCTCCACCTACGCGACTTGGTGGATACGCCAAGCTGTACAACGTGCCGTGGTCAACACGGGGCGGGCCGTCCGGCTACCCAATCACGTCGTGGAGAAGCTGCGTACAGTACGGAAAGCACAGGGTGAACTTACTACGGAACTTGGCCGTCAACCGACCACCGAGGAGATCTCCTCCCACGTCGGATGGGAGCCGCACGAAGTAAATTTCGTTCTGGACGCTCCCAAAGAGATCACGAGCCTCAACAAACCACTTGGAAACGAGAAGAACGCCACGGAAGTCGGGGATGTCATCGAGGATGACCGCTCCCCGGACGAAGCCGAAGCCGCCGCCCGCGAAGAGGCGGTGCTGAATCTCCTAGAAGCGATGAAAGATCTCCCTGAGACCAGCCGCCACGTACTCATAGAACGCTACGGCCTGGAGACCGGCAAGAAGACAACCCTTAAAGAACTCGGCATCGAACTCAGTATCTCCACCGAGAGAGTTCGCCAGATACAACGGGAAGCCGAACGAACACTCAAGGATATCCTTCGCGCTCCCATGAGAATTACCCAAACCACCGAGGAGGTAGCAGCATGAGAATACAGAACGCGACCGGAAGAAAGTTATCCTGGCTCTTGGCGGCGATCCTAGCCATCGTCGTAGTTATGGCGGTATTGCTAGCCACGAACGGAGAGAGTTTCAGAGAAGCTGGAGCGCAGACTTCATCCGAAACTTCCGATGCGTCGGAGAACGAGCCGGTAGCTCGGGTAGCTTCGACGGTTGGCCCGTCGGCGGTTCAGATAGACGTGCGCGGCGATGATGGCAACGAAGGAGGTGTCGGCAGCGGTGTTATCTACAGCGAGGACGGCTACGTCGTCACAAACAACCACGTCGTCGAGGGTGCCAATGAAGCAGAGGTAGTTTTCGCCGATGGATCCCGGGAGCCAGCGGAGATCGTCGGTAGTGACGAAGTCACGGACTTGGCCGTGCTCCGGGTGGATAGAAACGACCTACCAGCGGCGGACTTCGCCGACAGCGGAGATCTAATACCAGGACAGATGGCCGTGGCTATCGGGAGCCCTCAAGGTCTGCAGTCCACGGTTACGGCGGGCGTAGTTAGCGGCCTGAACCGGGAGCTTCCGGCTGAGCTTACCGGCGGTGCGCAAAGCTCGCTGGTTGACTTGGTGCAGACCGACGCTCCTATTTCGCCTGGAAACTCGGGAGGCGCTCTGGTCGATAGGACTGGAGAGGTGATCGGGATAAACGTCGCCTACCTACCACCGGGTCAGACAGGAGCCGAGAGCATCGGCTTCGCCATCTCCTCGAACACCGTGATCTCGATAGCCGATCAACTCATTGAGAACGGCGAAGTCTCCCACCCTTACCTGGGTATCTCGTTGTCGGATCTCACCTCCCAAGCCGCCGAGCAGTTCGACCTTCAGGCCGACTCCGGTGCCGTTGTAGCCGAAGTAGTGCCGGGTGAACCTGCAGCCCAGGCCGGTATCCAAGCCGGAGACATAGTAACCGCCGTAGGTTCCGTGAAAATCGGAAGTTCCGGCGACTTGCTCACCGAGCTTCGCAAATACAAGCCCGGCGAGACCGTAGAAATCACGGTGCTGCGAGATGGACAAGAGCAGACGTTCGACGTGCGACTCAGCGAGCGCAATGTCTAGGCAGAGATAGTCGAGAGCATTTTCGAGTTGATGGCTAGTAGGTTGGCTTTGCGTCTAGGTTGGGGCTGTTTCTAGTCCGAGGAAGCAGCCTCAACCAGAGAGTGGTTACTGTTATTGCTAGACGGATTGCTCGGTTCTACAGAGGTAGCCCTTATTTGCGGAGAGACGTCGCTGCAGGTGCTATTGGTAGATCCCCTTCAGCCAGGGTCGGTCTGTATCTGGACGTGACGGGGTTTGGTGGCTATGGCGCCGTCTTTCACAGTGATGAGTAGCAGGCCGTTTTTGAAGCTGGCGTGGATCCTGCTCTCGTCTATTCCTTCAGGGAGGGTCATGTCGCGTCGGAAGACACCGTAAAATCGCTCGCGGACGTAGTAGCTGGCTTGGTCTTCGTCGAGGTCTATCTTGCGATCTCCGGAGATGGTCAGCATTCCGCTTGAGATTGTTAGATCCACATCTTCCTCGCTCACCCCGGCGAGTTCGGCCCGGATCACGAGATCATCCCCCTGAGCGAAGATATCCGTAGTTGGGATCCAAGCGGTAGTGTGGTCCCGGCGGCGATCCTCCCCTCCCGCATCGTTGCCGGTCATCCACCGCTCACGAGCCCGGTTTGTCTCGCTCAGCGTGTCTACAAATCCCCGGAACGGGTTCCTTCGCGAATTGCCCATTCTGCCTCCTATGTTTCTTGGTTATTCTTCCCCTTGGTGGCTCTCGTTGTCCCGCGCCACGAGCGGTCGCATCCAACTGACCGAACTCCAGGGAACGAAGACTGGCTCATCCCCTATCTCGCCTTCCTTGTACGTGTACGCCAGGCCAAGATCGTTGACTTCTTTTAGCGTTACTCTCTCGGAGTCCGCCGCGCCGTTTCTGGCGAGCAAAACATCCTTACCGGACCAAGAACTTGGTATGGTAGCCGTCATTCAGTTACCTCCATCTTTGCAATGTTCGAAGACGAAATGAGCGGGTGGGGAACCACCCGCTCATCGGTTTACAGAGGTCTTTAGGTGCGTTGCGGACCCCGCTCTTCCAGAGCCTCTGCACTGACTTGTTGCGGCGCCGGAGTTCCAGAAGACCGACCCGCCACTTGGCTCGGTTCGGGTGGCAGGCGATCCGTGGTCGGTGATGGCTGCATGGAGGGCAATCGTTCGTTTCGAAGCGCTACAACCAGACCGACGCACATAAATATGAGTACCACGGTGAAGGGTAAGCCGGAAGCTACCGATGCAGATTGGAGCGCGAGTAGCGCGTCTCCGCCAGTAGCCGCTCCGGCACCGAGCAGCACGGCGGCCACGACACCTTCAAGCACCGCCCACATAAGCCGCTGTTGCCAGATCGGGTTAGGGTCACCGCCATTGGTTAGGATGTCGATCACGAGCGAACCCGAGTCCGACGACGTGGCGAAGAACAGTACCACCACTACGATCCCGACCACTGAGGCGATCACGCTGAGTATCCCCGGAATGGGCAGTTGGTTCATCAGGACGAACAAGGCGTTGCTTGAATCCGCGTTAGCCAGTCCACCACCCTTGCCGTTCATAATATAGTTGATGCCGGTACCGCCGAAGATCACGAACCACGCCGCGCTGACACCCGCCGGGGCGAACAGAACGCCCGCGATAAACTGACGGATCGTCCGCCCATACGAAACCCGTGCGATAAACATCCCCACAAACGGCGCCCAGGATGTCCACCAAGCCCAATAGAACAGCGTCCAGCCAGCCTGCCACTCAGCGCCCGCCTCGTTCATCGTAAACATATTGAAGCTGGTGCCGACGATGTTCTGAACGTAGTAGCCGATGTTGCTCGCCAACGAGTTCAGTATAAAGAGCGTCGGCCCCACGAGGAACACGAACAGCGCTAGACCGAGAGCGAGCCACATATTGATAAGCGATAGGTTACGAACACCCTTGTCGATGCCGAGGACTACAGACACAGCCGCGAGGCCGGAGATCAGGGCTATAAGAAGTATCTGCATGCCAGCGTTGTTCGGCACACCAAAAAGCGTACTGAGACCCGCGTTTACCTGCTGCGCCCCGAAACCCAACGAAGTCGCGAGACCGAACATCGTGCCGAAGACGGCCAGAATGTCGATCACATTGCCCAACCAACCGTAGATCCTGTCACCTATAAGGGGATAGAAAGCCGACGCGGGCCGGAGCGGCAATCCTTTCCTAAACGAGAAATACGCTATGGAGAGCGCGAACACGATATAGATTGCCCACGGATGGAGCAGCCAGTGGAAGTATGTGTAGTTCATGGCCTGCTGAGCCGCCGCAGCGGTTCCGCCCTCGCCGACCGGCGGGCTCGTAAAATGGCTCACCGGCTCAGAGACACCGAAGTATACGAGTCCGATACCCATGCCAGCGGTAAAGAGCATCGCGAACCAGGAGAGCGTGCTGAACTCCGGTCGGCTGTCATCGGGACCCAGCCGGATGCGTCCGTATCGCGTAAACGCCAACGCCACCACAAAGATCAAGAAGAAACTAACCGAGAGGATCAGAAACCATCCAAAGTATGCATAGATAAAGTTCAGAACCTTCTGAGCACCCGCCCCGAAAGACTCCGCGAAGAAAGAACCGATCAGAACCACAGTCATTATTACCGCCAGCGAGGTGATGAATACCGGAGGATTCGTGTGCCGCCTGATGTAATCTGCCACCATGCACCGTCTCTTTCTCTGGGTCTCTACTACTGCTTGTACAGAGTTGCTGAGGTATACGATCCGTGATTTCCAACGACAAAACGTATACTACCAAAGATACAATGTGCGCGCTATCGTAGAGCTTGAGAGAGCTGGCACAGAAGCGCGGTATCTAGCTCCCTCAACCCTCGTCTTCCGTCTTGAACATCTGGACCATCTCTTCGTCGTCGCCCGGCGGTACGCGGTTGAGGCCGACCATCTTGTCTATGACGATGTTCTGAAACCGATGCAACGTATCCTCGAACTGGTAGCACATCCGACCGCCGCGATATGCGGGATTGGAGATGCCTTGCTGGACACGCTCGACGATCTCGATGTCCTGAAGGTTTACGAGATCCCAGAACCGGGCGAGTTGATCGGCCTCCGTCTCCACATCCGAACTCTCCAACGACTCGGGGTGTGAGAGAAGCGCGGTTCTCTCCACAGTCCTATCCGGCCCCTCGGGATTTGCGATGATGACAAAGGCATGGTTGGGCATGACGGAGATCGCCACGTTGGGGAAGAGTAGTACGAAACGGGCGCTCGTGGCATCTTCCTCGCCGAGCGTGCTCAAGGAAGGTAACGCCCCCTGCAAACCGCCGCTCTCCGTGTCCTGGGAAATAGGACTTGTACAGAAACCCGAGTACAACCCCGGTCCCTGCCACCGGTAATGGTCCTCCATCCGGGAGACTTGCACGAGCTCCGGATGAACCCACGGGAGATGGTAGTACTCAAGGAAGTTCTCGCCGACGAGCTTGTAGTTCGCCGAGACCTCATAGCCTTTCTCCCGCACCACGCCCCACTCTTCCAACTTGTAGTCCGAGAAGCGGTCGGGCAGGTCGCCAAGTTGCTCCGTTAGCGGCCCGGCGTTCGGGTCGAAGTTTACGCAGACGAGGAAACCCCAGGATTCGGCCTTGACGGGCAGAAGTCCATAGTCCGCCTTGTCGAAGCCTTTGATCTCGCTCATATCGAACGCAGCCTGAGCTTCCTTTGGAATGTCCGAGCCTTCGAAGAGCGGCGTGCCGAGGCAAGCTCCTTCGAGGTCGTAGGTCCAACTATGGTACGGGCAGCGTATGCGGTTGTTGCGGACGGCGCGAGTGTCTTCGTCGAGCAGTTTGGCGGCCCGGTGGCGGCAGACGTTGTGGAAAGCATTGAGTTCGCCATGCTTGTCGCGGGTGACGATGATCGAACGCCCAGCGACTTCCGCCACGATCACATCTCCAGCCTCCCGCACTTGGGAAGCGAAACCGACTACGATCCAACTAGACGCGAAGACTCTCTCCCGCTCTAGCTCGAAGAATTCCCGTGATGAGTAAGCATCCGGGATAAGGGTGACGGCCACGTCAACGGGAGCGCGAGTATGACGGTAAGTCTCTTCGTTTGTGAAGTCTTCCGGCGGGACGGGGCGTGGAACCATCCGGGTGTAAGGGTCGGTTCGGTCAATGGTCATTTTCGCTCCTCTCTGCAACGTTTTGAAGGGGCATCATAGCAACTCGTCTTCGTAGGGATATAGCGAGAGCATGATGGGTCCTTTGGGTGAGATCCAGACCTCGTCCTCTAGCTTGACGCCGTGCTGTTCTCCGACTTTTCCGGCATAGAACTCCACGCTCACGACCATGTCCTCCCGGAATTCTCCACCCGCATCTCCGCCTGTACCTTGTGGAGCCGGTCTCCGTGTAGCCGTTCGAGGTCCACGTCCCGCTCCAGCAACGTGTTCGTGCGTCCAAGTGTGCGGCGATCCCGGCTAATATCCACCCGTGCTTTTCCGTTGGTCGTCACCGGGTCGATCTCCCGCTTCCCTGGCGATGCGCTCGTCAAGCGTGGAAGGCTTTCTGAAATGCATGGTCGGTGATCGCCGGGCGTTTCATACTGAATGATTCTATCGGGTAAGATGACTCGCCGTTCAGGGCAAGTTCCGAGAGGATACGCCCGATCAGGCCAGCGAACTTGAAGGCGTGGCCCGCTCCTATAACCACGGAGATTTGCGGATGATCCGGCAACGTGTCGAGTACGAAGTTCTGGTCCGGCGGGATCGTGTACGGACACGTCCTCGTGTACAACTCTGGCCCAAGGAATCCGGGGAGATGTTTGCCGAGAAAGTTACGGTATCTCTCCTGACGCACCGGGTCGGGCTCAAAGGTCCGGGTCTGCGGTGTGATCTCATGTCCCCCCATATGCTGGCCGAGCTTGGTGGCAACCTCCCCATACACCGGAAAACCATAGTAATTATCCACCCCATGCCACATAAATACGGGAAACCGCTCCGGCGAGAACTCCCACAAATTCGGCGTGGAATAATACGTCACCTGCTCCTGCGTGATGGTCAGCGGTATCCGAACGCCAGTCTCGCGCAAGACCTCGTTGGTCCACATATCGCTCGCCACCACGACCCGATCCGCGAGATACGTCTCATCGTCCGTCACCACCTCCACACCGTCGCCACTGGGACGCACAGCCCTGACGGGGGTGTTATCAAGGACGTTCGCACCGCGAGCACGGGCGAGGGCTATATGGACCGCGTTCGACTTCCCTGCATCCACCAGACCAGATTCCTCTGAGTAGATAGCCCGCTCCGAACCCGAAAGATGAAACTGCGGCCAGCGGTGCATCAATTGGTCGGGCTCTAGTAGCTCATAGTCGAAGCCATGCTCTTCGAACGCGGCCACGTAGCCCTCGACATTGCGGGTTCCGACTTTGTCCAGGTCGCGGCCTTCGGGGTCTTCGATGACCAAACCGCCGGTCTTCAACAGGACTTGCTGGCCCGATTCGCGCTCGACTTCGTAGAATGCTTCGTAGGCGTGCGGGGCGAGGGCGGCGTATTGGGATTGATGTTGAGCTAGGCGGATGATCCGGGAGTGATCCTGCGACGCGCCCCGATCATGCCCAAGAGAAAATTGCTCGATCCCAAGCACCGAAGAACCCAACTCCCGCGAGAGCCAATACAAAGCCGCCGATCCTAACCCCCCACATCCGACAACTACCGCCTCATAATGTTTCATCGCACCCCAGATTCAGTTCTCTTTCCACTGCATTCACAGCGTAACCTTGATTTTCTATTCGATCCAATACATTTTTGAAGCATTGATTAATATACGTTACGAATAAATGCGGCGGTTATCTGTGTAGCGGGTCTAGGTTCGGAACCCGAGGCATCGGGATATTTCGGCGGAGGCTCGTTGGCATAGTGCGCCGATCTCGGAGAAAGATTCCGGCGACAGCCTGAACGCTGGACCGGAGACGCTTATTGCCGCCAGTATCTCGCCGTCAGCACCCTGGATCGGGGCGGCCACAGCATTCAGTCCCGTCTCCAACTCTTCGACGGTGTGCCAGTATCCGTCGTTTTGACCCACTCTTAATTCTTCTAGAAGAGCTGCGGGGTTCGTCAAAGTGTTTGGGGTATAGCTTTGCAAGGTTTCTTTGATGATGTGGCGTTGTTGGTCCTCGGGCATATGGTGCAGGAAGACCTTGCCTGCGGCGGTTGCATGAAGTGGAGTGTGCATGCCGGACCAGTCCACGTTCAGGGCGGAGAAGCTCGGCGTGCTCTGGTGGATGATGATCCCATCGTCACCTTCCAGGAGGGCGACGGTCGCCGTTTCGCGGGTCTTCTCGGCGAGTCGGTCGCAGACCGAGCGGGAGCACTGCGCGATGTCTAGATCCGCGGTAACCGAGTTCGCTAACAGAACCAGGCCGACACCCAGCCGATATTTCTCGGTCGCAGGGTCCTGCTCGACTAGACCTCGATCCTTTAGAGTTGCAAGCAATCGGTGGGCGGTTGATTTATGTATATCCAACTCGTTCGCCACTTCCGTCACACCAGAACTCACCCGATCAGAGAGAAGTTCCATCACGGTGATTGCTCGGTCGACAGACTGAACGAAGTTTGTCCTACGCTTAGCGGTTTCCACTGGCCCAGTCTACACCGAAGGCCAGAATCCGACTTGCTCGGTCTTTCACATTTATCACTGTTTCGTCCCTTTCGTTAGAGGCGTACCGTCGTAGACGTGACGAAACCAATCCTCCGCGATCCGGGGCGCTTCGCCGTCTATGTTGGGAGCGCCACGGCCTTCCGCCGCGTCCGGGGCATCCACAATTCGGGCTTCTATGGAGAAGCGGGTAAGGCCGGTGGAGTTTGGCACGCTGGCGTGCAAATGAGCCCCCGAGAAGCAGAGAAGATCCCCTGGTTCGATCACGGGCCGGACCTCGGATGCGATGTCCACGTCCTCCGCAGGTTCGGGAACCAACGGAGCCTTCGATGTGCCGGAGCGTATCTCCTCCAGGTCCCAATCCGCGCTCGTGTTCTTCAGGGGGTTCTCCCAGTAGTCTCCATAGAAAGCGATAGTGCGGCCAGAAGTAATGGGGTAGATCGGCGCCCACCAGTTAGTCTGCGAATACACGTTCGAGGACCAAGTATCGCGATGGAAGCCGAGCTTGGATGTCCGGCGGCCCGTGTGCTCTTCGCCATGGGGCGAGACGCGCAGGTGCAGCCAATCCCAATACGTGCGTTCCAGATCCACGCCAACGTGCGTCAGTGCCGCGAGAAACGAATCCTTCACTCCCGCATCTGCCCGGAAACGCTTGTGCAGGGTTTCGACGCGGGAAGAGTATTCGTCCCGGTCCAGCTCAAACTGTGCCTTCTCCGGCTCCGAAGTTCCCAAAGTATCCTGGATCATAGCGTCTGTGAGGTTTCGGAACTCCAGTAGCGCCGGTACGTCTTTGAAGACGATCAGATCTCCATCGTAGATCGCCTCGCGCCGCTGGCCGTCTTCGATAGCTTCAGAGAGTACCCGAAGCGAGATCATCCGCTGAACCTCCAAGCTGTCCCGCGCATTACCAGAACGGTCGGATGTCGGAGACTCGCGGGAAGGCACCGTGTTTTCCGTTCACGCCGTTGACCTCGTGACCGTTAGCCTCGTGGCCGTTGTTGTGGTGACCGTTGGAGCTTGCTGGTGGTTGCGGTCGCTCCAAGAGTCGGGACGCGGGGTTGGTCAGGCGGTCTAGGCGGAAGAGGCTTATGTCGTGGCGGGTCATCCCGGTGTCGGCTAGGTCGGCCATGATCTCACCTATGACGCTAGCGAATTTGTAGCCGTGGCCGGAGCAGGGCGATGCGAACGAGACTTGTTCGTACTCGGGATGCACGTCGATGATGAAGTGGTTGTCCGGCGTGTTGGTGAACATGCAGGTCTGGAGATCCATCGTCGGCCCGCACCCTTCTGGGAAGTACCGCTCGGCGAAGTCCCGCAATAACTGCTCGTCATGATCGTGCGATTCGCGATCCATAGCATCCGGGTCGACATCTTCCTGCAGGTGATGGTATTTGCCGAACTTGAAGCCCGGAACTCCGTGCACGGGGAACCCGTAGAAGCGTCCTTCGTCTACCAGCAAGTTGAAGACGGGGAAGTTTTCGGGTCGGAATCTCTCGGGATTGGTGGGTTGCAGCCAGGCGAGTACCTGGCGCTCCGGCACGGCGAGGCCGTCGAGCACGTCGACCAACTCTCCGTCCCAGGCTCCGGCGGTTATGACGAGCTTGTCGGCTTCGTAGACACCCCGGTTGGTGTGGACGCGCACGCCGCCTTCGAGTGGCTCCCAATCCAGCACCTGCTCGCGACCGTGGATCTCGGCTCCGTGCGCCTGCGCCCCCCGGACGTAGGAGATTATGCAATTCTCCGGCGTGAGGAAGCCGCCGTCGGGCTGCACTAGGGCGAGGTGATCCTTTGGCAAATGGTAGCCAGGATAGCGGCGTTGCAACTCGGAACCGGTCAGGACTTCGTGCGGGAGGTCGTGCAATCGGCAAGACTCCCAGGAGCCCTTGAAGACCCAGGAGTCCTCGGGTCCGGCGTCGATGGAGCCGGTGGTGTGCAAAAGCCGCTCTCCGGCGGACTGCTGAATGCCACGCCACAGCTCGTAGGCTCGCCGCAAGAGGTTCACGTAGGAAGGATGCTCGTAGTACGCCATGCGGATGATGCGCGTATGCCCGTGCGACGAACCCATCGAATGAGGTATGCCAAACCTCTCCAACCCCAGCACCCGCTTGCCGCGTCGGGCCAGGTAGTAGGCGGTGGCACTCCCCATGCCGCCCACGCCGACGACGATAGCGTCGTAACGACCGGAGTAAGTGACGCTCACGAGCCGGAGCCCCCGTTCGCGGACTGCTTGACCGCCGATTTGGAGCGGGAGTTGTTTTTGGCCTTCGGGCTCGGCTCGGAGCCCTCGTCGTCGGAGGGTTTGGAGCGGATGCGGGCGCTCTCCGGGTCGAAGAACGGGGTTTGCGCGACGGTTGCGGGGATCGGTCGACCGTTGATCTCGACTATGAGGTTGTTGCCCGGCCAGGAGTGGGCGGTGTCGACGAAGGCCAGCGCGAGCATCTTGCCGACGCTGTGGCCCATAGCGCTGGAGGTGACGCGCCCTATGCGGCGGTCTCCGGGCATTACGGAATCCTCGTACTCTCCGGCTTCGGCGCCGGTCTCGACTATCTCTTGGAAGGTTGCTACGTCCCCGACGCTGTAGACGTTCGCTCCGGCGGTGGCTGGTACTTCGCTCTTTAGAGTCAGGCCGACCCAGCGGCGATCCAAGCCCCGTTCCTGCATCTTCAGCAGGGCTTCACGCCCGATGAAATCTCGTTTGTCGAAGCGGATAAAACGGGATAAGCCCAGGTGGAACGGCGTGTCTTCCTGGCTTATGTCAGGTCCGTAGAGCGGCAAGCCTTTCTCGATGCGCAAGCTCTGCATGGCCTCTACGCCGTAGGGGCGGAGATCAAACTCCCGTCCCTTCTGCAGGAGGTCCTCCCAGAGCGATCCGGCTTGTTCGGCGGGCGTGTAGATCTCATACCCTAGCTCTCCGGTGTACCCGGAACGGGAGACGACGACATCCACCTCGCCTATCCGACCCGGCGCGAACCGGAAGAAGCGTAGCTCGTCGAGATCCACGCCCTCCACCACGCTCTTGAGGAACTTCCGCGAGCGTGGACCTTGCACTACCGGCAAGGCTAGACCCGCCGTTACATCGGTCGCGTAGGCACTCGCGCCTACGGCGTGCTCGGAGATCCAACGGTAAGCTTTCAACCGCGGCCCGGAACCCGTGACAACCATAAAGTGCTCGTCACCAAATTTGTAGACGGTCACATCGTCCACGATGCCGCCGTCCTCGTCGCACATCGTAGAGTACCTTAGCTGGCCGGGCTCCATGTCCCGCACTTCGTTGACCAGCAACCGTCGCACCAATCTCTCAGCACCCGGACCCTTTATATCTACTTCGCCCATCGTGGAGAGGTCTTGCATACCCACGTTCCGGCGCACGTTCAGATGCTCCTCCACCGGCGATGTGTAAGCGGTCGGGAACATGTACTCCCCACCACCCTTGACGACATTCCGTGCAGAACGGAAGTGATAATCGTATAGCGGCGTTCGTCTCTCGCTCATCTGGTGTTCCTTTCCCCCTGGTTTCTCTGACAGCTATTGTACCCTCGCTTGCTAAATCTCCCAGATCAACCACCCCCCGCGATCTCTAACCGGCTCGTTCCGGCATCCGTCGCAGAGAGTAGTTGCCTGGCACGGGATAGTCTTTCATCGTCGATACTCGCCGCTGAGATATTGATCTCGACAAGCGTGACCGCAGCCCGTACACCGGCACCCGCAAGAAGGGCCGAGGTCACGGCATCGCCACGCAGATTCGGGTTGCCCTCATGGGCGAGTTGGGTGGCGATACCGACCACTTCGGCTCCGAGCTCGGCAATAGCCAACGGCACGTTCGCAGCCTCCGAGAGCGTAGTTTGGATCCCATATTCACGCAACTCTTCGTCGTCGCGGGGAGCTCTGTAAGCGTCAAGCACACGCCCGTAGGCTTCGGCGTCGGCCCGCGCTAGAGGCATCACATGACCCCGGAGTTCTTCTGCCCGATTGGAAAGTTCCTCAGCGGTTGAGAGATAGTCCGTGGCGAACCGAGCGGCCATGCTCGATAGGGCGGCTGCGAGAGCGACGGCGATAGCCGCCGATGCACCTCCACCGGGCGCGGGCTCGCGGGACGCCACCATTTCCAGGACAACTCCCAGAGGCAGCTCCGCGTAATCCGGTGCGGCTTCGGTCACGAGAGCCCTACCACGTCGCCGTTCTCGTCTATGTCTATGTGCGTGGCCGCCGGGTTCGCGCTCAGGCCCGGCATCGTGCGCATCTCGCCGCAGAGAGGATAGATGAAACCAGCACCCACCGAGGCACGCACCTCGCGCACCGGAAGCGTCCAGCCTTTCGGGGCGCCGAGCAGCGTCGGGTCCGAGGAGATAGAGAGGTGCGTTTTAGCCATGCAGATCGGCAGTTTCCCAAAGCCGTTCTTCTCGTAGGAATCTAGTTGCGCGGAGGCCCGCATATCGTAGGCTACGCCGTCCGCCCCGTAGACCTTCGTGGCGATTGCTTCGATCTTCTCCCGCAAAGTAGCCTCTTCAGGATAAAGAAACTGGAAATTCGTCGGTTCTTCGGCGGCTTCAGCGACAGCCTCGGCGAGTTCGATAGCGCCCCGGCCACCCTCGGTAAAGTGGTTGCAAACGGCGACTCTAGCTCCCATATTCTCGGCGATCTCCCGGATGGCCGCGTGCTCGGAATCATAGTCCGTTGGGAAGGCGTTGATCGCCACGACGGGCGAGACACCGTGAATTCTTATGTTCTCGATCTGCTTTCGCAAGTTGTCCGCTCCGGCCCATACATCGTCGGGGTTCTCTTCCAGAAGCTCCGGCGGAAGAGGCTTGCCGGCCACGATCTTGAACCTTCCCGAGTGTGCTTTGAGGGCTCGCACGGTGGCGACGAGTACGGCGGCATCGGGGATGAGCCCCGAGTAACGGCACTTAATGTTGAAGAAACGCTCGGCCCCCATGTCCGCGCCGAATCCCGCTTCGGTGATGAGATAGTCACCGGATTTTATCCCGATCCTATCCGCCACGATGGAGGAGTTGCCGGTGGCGATGTTGCCGAACGGCCCGGCGTGTACGAGGACGGGTGTGTTCTCCAGAGTCTGCATCAGGTTCGGCTTTATGGCTTCGCGCAGCATTACCGTCATGGCTCCGGCGGCCTTCAGGTTCTCGGCAGTTATAGGCTCGCCGTCTACGGAACTGCCGATCACGATCCGACCCAACCGCTCCCGGAGGTCCCGCAGCGAAGTGGAGAGCGCGAGTATCGCCATGACCTCGGAGGCGGCGGTGATGTCGAAGCCGGTCTCTCGCGGCACACCGTCCGCCCGTGGCCCCATCCCAACGATGATGTTCCTCAACGCCCGGTCGTTCACGTCGAGCACCCGCCGCCAAGTGACGCTGTGCCGATCCACGTGGAAGAAATCGTCGTTCTGATGGATGTGGTTGTCGAGCATGGCCGCGAGCAAATTATGCGCGGCGGTGACGGCGTGCGTATCGCCCGTGAGGTGCAAGTTGAGCATCTCCATTGGCACGACCTGACTGTAGCCGCCGCCTGCAGCGCCGCCCTTGATGCCGAACGTCGGACCCATCGCTGGTTGGCGCACGGCGATAGTCGCCCTCTTGCCAATGTGGGAGAACGCCTGCCCAAGTCCCACAGTGGTCGTGGTCTTCCCTTCGCCGAGTGGTGTCGGCGTTATCGCCGACACGACCACGTACTTAGCGCGCGGGCGATCCTCTAGCTCGGTGATGGCATCCAGCTTCACTTTCGCTACCGAGTCCCCGTAGGGCTCCAATAGATGCGGTCCGATTCCCATATCGTCCGCTATCTCCGGCAGCGGCTTTAGCTTTGTCCGCCGCGCTATGTCGAGGTCGGAAGGGAACGTTTTTGGCATGGTCTAGGACTCCTCGTTGTCTCTGTGGGAGGTCAGTGCGGCTTCGAGGCTCGCGAGCTTCTTGCGCCGCCAGGTCTCGGTCTTCGCAACCTCATTGAAGGTGTAGATGTGAAAGCCCCGGATGTTACCCTGAGAATCGTCAAAAGCGGGGGTCAGGCTTCTTATGAGGCTGTCAGGGTTGTAGCCGCCGGGCTTGAAGAACCGAGCGAAAGTGTTGCCGTACTTCTTTAGGAAGCGGGCTGACTCCCCGAGTCCTATGCCAGTGGAGATGCGAACCAGCTTCTGCCAGCCCACGATACCGGGGATGCCGACGTGGATCGGCAGGTCCACGCCCCTGGCCCGCACGTTCCGCGCCCAGTCGGCGACGACCTTTGAATCGAAGCTCATCTGGCTGATTATGTATGTGGCGTGGGGGCTTTTCTCGCTCATCGCCCGGATCGTGTCTTCATCACTGATAAACGGATGACTCTCGGGATAACCGCCGATGCCGATCTCCTCGATACCGTGGTCCAGACCCGACATAGCCAACAGCAGATCACCCGCGCCCTCGAACTTACCGGCGGGCTCTTCAGCATCGCCCGCTATCACGAAGATTTCCCGAATGTTCGATTCACGTAATCGCCCCAGCACGTCTTCGAGGTGCGCTTCGTCTCTTATTAAGCGGGCGGACAGGTGTGGTGCGATCTCATAACCTTCTTTGGAGAGTCGCCCGGAGAGATCCAGGGTTCCCTCAACACCCTTTTTAGGCGAGGCCGTTACCGTGATCTTGACTTCCTTCGGGACGTGTTCGAGTACTTGTTCCTCGATACCTTGCAGCGGAATTACTTCATAGCGGGGCCGTCGCAGGGCTTCGGCGACCGTCCTGCTAGACTTGTCGTTGCTCTTTGTTCTCTGATCCATCGCGCGCTCTCAATCCTGGCGACGGGTCAGCGGGCGGCTCTTATTGCTCCGCCCGCTAACTCCTTTGTAGCTGTTTCTCTACGCCGGGGTCAACTTCTGCTCGGCGTGCTCGGGCTTGAAGAAGATCCTGTCGGCGACCGTGGCTTCGACGGTCTCCTCCGGGCGTTCGACTGTAAGCTCGACGCCGATCTCGGTGTACTCTACAGGGACCATTGCGAAACCGATGTTCTTCTCCAGACGCGGCGAATAGCAGCCAGAGGTGACCTTGCCTATCTTCTCGCCATCCTTGAGGACGGGGAAGTAGTCAATCATGGAGCCATCGTTGTACGTTCCGAGGTTCGCGCCCCCGATCTCGACTCCAACCAGCTTGCGGTTTACGCCTTCTTCGCTGACCTTCCTGAGCGCGTCCTTGCCGACGAAGTCCTGTTCCTGCTCTAGCTCGACCATCCACTTGTAGCCATAGCCCACCTCGTAGGGGTTGGTGTCGTACCACATGTCGCAACCCAGAGCCAGGATGCCGCCCTCGATGCGCCGGATGTGGCACGGGCCTATCGGGGAGATTCCGTGAGGCTCACCGGCCTGCAGCACCCGGTCCCAGAGCTTGACTCCGTCGCGGCTGGCGTTCTTCAGGTAGATCTCATACCCAAGCTCGCCCGAGTATCCGGTACGCGAGATGACGAGATCCATCCCATCCAGTTCGTAGTTCTCCATATAGTAGTACGGGACGTCGAGTATTCCCTCGCCGAAGAGGTCCGACATGACTTCTTTGGACTTTGGCCCCTGGACCTGCATCGGGCCGACGTCGGGCTCGGTGATCTTTACGTCCATCCCCATGCTGTAGGCGAGACCTTGAGCCCACAACAGCACGTCGCTGTCAGCTAGCGAGAGCCAGAAGTGGTTCTCGTCGAGCCTCAAAAGGACTGGATCGTTGATGATCCCACCTTGAGCGTTCGTGATGAAGGCGTACTTGCACTGGTTGACGGCGCACTTGTTGAGGTCGCGCGGTGTGAGCATATTGGTGAACTCGAAAGCGTCGGGGCCGGTGATCTCGACCTGCCGCTCCGCCCCGCCGACATCCCACATCGTGACGCCTTCTAGTAGCTGCCAGTACTCCTCTACCGGGTCTCGGTAGTAGCGCGGGTGATAGTGATGGTTATAGACGCTGTACTTCTGGACCCCGTGCTTGCGGGAACCGTAGAAGTACGGGGACTTGAACAACCTCGTGTACTGCAAGATGCCTGGATCCGGATTGACTTCCGACATAATAAGCATCTCCTTTCTCTGTTCGTTACGACCCCGAAGAGCCGCTTACAATGACCGCCTAACTCTCCAACCCGTTCAGCTACTTCGTCGCAACGCAGCCTCCCTCCGAGCCTCCAACGTAACGTTCACATCAACCGCGCATCCGCTTCATCGCGGGATCGAAGAGCGGCTCCTCAGAGACCGTCGCACCGTAACGCTCACCAAAGTAAGCAACCTCGACCTCCCGGCCTTCCTGCGAGACTTCCGGCGGCAACCAGGCGTAAGCAATACTCTTACTTATGGCGTACCCGTACCCCGCGCTGGTGACGTAGCCCACCGCCCGACCGTCCGCATACACGGGCTCGCTCCCCATAACAACAGCGGAGGAATCTTCTAGGACCAAGCACGATAGCTTGCGCCGCGGACCTTCCTCCTTGCGCTTCAGCAACGCCTCCTTGCCGACAAAATCGCCCTTGTCGAGCTTCACGGCGAAGCCCAAACCGGCTTCATAGGGATCATGCTCGGTAGTCATGTCCGCGCCCCACAGTCGATAGCCTTTCTCAAGTCGAAGCCCGCTGAAAGCCCCACGACCACCAGCGATGACACCGAACTTTTTCCCGGCTTCCCGGAGGAGATCCCAGAGCCTCATACCCATGTCCGCCGGGGCGTACAGTTCCCATCCAAGCTCCCCGACGTAGGAGACACGCAAGGCCAAGACTGGCACCTCTCCGACGCAGATCTCTCTCGCCTTGAAGAAACCGAAGGCGTCGTTGGACAAGTCGTCGAGGCTCAAGGACTGCACGAGCTCCCTGGCCGATGGACCCCAGACGCCCACGCAGCAAGTATGGCCGCTTATGTCTTCAATCCTCACAGACCCATCCTGCGGCAGATGACGTTCCATCCACTCGATATCCCGTGGACCGTTGAGGCCGAGCTGGAAACGCTCCTCCCCCAGCCGTGCGACGGTTATGTCGCTCCTTACGCCAGCCTTCTCGTCGAGCATGAGCGTGTAGGTGACGCTGCCGATTGGCTTATCGAGTTGGTTGGTGGTTAGACGCTGAAGCAGTTCCAACGCCCCCGGTCCGGTCGCGGTCGCTTTGGTTAGCGAGGCCATGTCGAAGATCGCACCACGCTCCCGGGTCGCCAGGTGTTCGGCCCCGACTATGGGGGACCAGTAACGACCGGACCACTCGTCGCGCTCCGCAACGTCGAACTCGGCAAGCAACGACTCGTTGTCCGCGTACCACTGCGGACGCTCCCATCCCGATGCCTCAAGAAAGTAAGCTCCGAGCTCTCGCTGCCGCGTGTAGAACGGGCTGGTGCGGAGCGGTCGGGGCTCGTCCATCGGCTGCAAGGGATGGATGATGTCGTAGACCTCCTGGAAGGACTGCGAGCTACGCGCCAGCACGTAGGCCGGGCTCTTCTGGTGCTTGTCGAAGCGGTGAACGTCCAGGCCGCTCGGATCGATGCTCGGCACGCCGTCGGTCATCCACTCGGAGATCATGCGCCCCGCGCCCGCAGCGTGCGTAACCCACACTGCCTCGGCCATCCAGAAGCCGCGAACTTCCTTTGATTCGCCGAGCAGCGATCCACCATCC
>JBGTFQ010000187.1:0-3734 GCA_041747155.1 Rubrobacteraceae bacterium | reverse complement strand
CATCGCGAGCGATCCCCGCTCCGTTGATTCCGGCTCCGATCACGATAACGTCGAACGCCTGACCTCCAACGCTCTTCAGAACATTCTCCCGATCCATATTTCGCCCTTCCTCTAGCCCTTCATCTCTACAATACCGTAGAGCGCATACAACTACCTACATTGTTACCCTTTTTCCGGTTGCGCCATCGCGACATCTAATACTGCAAACCTCAACGCGCCCCTACAGGCTCGCCTCCAAAGAATTTCTCCCACGGCATATCGACCGGCTCATCGTGAGCGACGACAGCATGCAAATGCCGCATTAGCGGAAAGTCCTCCTCGGCTATCACACCCCGCTCGGTAAGCTTGGGCAACGCCCCACCGATAACCCGAATCGCCGCGACACCCTCTAGAGTTATGCCTTTCATCCGCTCGTTCTCGACTTCCGAGAACGGCACACCGGACCCAGCGAAACGTCCAGCCTTCACATTGCGACCACCCATCGTCGTCACAAACATATCCCCCACACCCGGCAATCCGAGCGATGTCTCCGCCTCTCCTCCCAAGAGCCGCATCCACTCCGCGATCTCCCGCGTCGCCTGCCCGAAGAGAGCCGCGCCATAGTTGTACCGGCGGTACTTCGCGTCGGTCTTCCCCTCCTTGTCCAAGATGCCGTCCATGAATCCGCCACCAAAAGCGTAGCAGTTCTTTACAGCCGCACACACCTCGCACCCGACAAAATCCGTGCTGGTCCATACGTGATAGTAGTCTGTTCGGAAAGTCTCGGCGAGCTTCGGTAGAACCTCCTCGTTCTCGCTCGTAAAGACGACGCAGGTATCGTGACGCACGGCCACCTCACCCGCTATTGCCGGGCCGACTATGGCCGACCACGAAACCTGGCTCCGCAACTCATCCGAAACTTCCGAAGCGAGAATTTCGGGCAGTATCTTGAGGTTGCCGTCATCTTCGGACTCCATACCTTTTGTGACGGCGAGGACCATCATGCCAGGTTTGAGGAGCGAAGCGAACTGTTCACCCGCCCAGTGGACTCCGAACGAGTTGACGCCGCTCATGGCGATCTCCGCTCCCTCGAACGCTTCTTCGGCGTCCTCCAGTTGGTAGGCGCAAACGCCTTCAGGGATTTTCAGATCCAAGTTCGGATGAACTCCCGTCTCCTGGATGCTTGAGATGATCTCACGGTCCAAGTGCGTCCCCACTAACCGGACTTCGTGGCCGTTGTCGGTCAAAGGCCACGTCATCGCCGTCGCCATCACCCCGGAACCCAAGATACTTACTTTGGTCATCGTTCTCCTTTCGAGTCCGCTTGGGACACCGAGCCTCCGGTCGTGTAATTCTCTACGCCGACGATTTCTCGCTCTCGGCTTCGTGACGAGACATCTTGTGCATAGAGTCTTTCATCTGGTCGTAGGTCTCGACGTAACGGTCCATGTAGAACTTGTACTCTTCGTGAGCGTCCGGGTTTGGCTCCAGAGTACTCTCGGTGTGGACCATGTTCTGGGCCGCTGTCTGGATGTCCGGGTAGATTTCAGCACCCACGGCGGCGAGCATGGCGGCTCCGAGCACCGGACCTTCGCTGACCTTCGTGAAGGCTATCGGAAGGTTGGAAACGTCGGCGTGCATCTGCATCCAGAGGTTGCTCTTGGCGGGACCGCCGGAGACTACGTTGAGCCGAGGCTCGAAGTCGTGGCCGCGCATACTCTGGAAGATACTCTCCGTACCAAAACAAATGCCCTCGATAATCGCCCGGAAAAGATGTCCCGGTCCATGACCGAGTGAGAGCCCCCAGAACATACCGCGCACCAGTGGGTCCGTGTGCGGTGACCGGTTCCCCTGGAAGTAGTCCAGTGCGACGAGACCATCGGAGCCTATCGGCACCTTCTCGGCCATCTCGGTCAGGATTTCGTAGGGATCTACGCCACGCTTTTTTGCCTCGGCCACGGCGTCGGCGGCGAACTGGTTTTTGAACCACGCGACTATCGAGCCGGTGGAAGCTTGGCCTGCCTCGACGGTGTACTGGCCGGGGATCATGGCGTCCGTGTACGCACCCCAGAAGCCCGCGCCGTGGATCGGCTCGGCGGACTGCCCGATCATGACGTGCGACGAACCGGTGATAAGCGCCATCGTACCCGGCTCAACGACCCCAAGCCCGAGCGCTCCCGCATAAGCGTCGATAGCTCCCTGAGCGACTGGAGTATCGGCCTTCAGGCCAAGCTCGTCGGCGGCACCTTTCGTCAGGCCACCGACGACCGCACCGAGGTCTAGGATGTCCTGCGGATATTTGTCGAGAACATCCGCTATGCCAACGGCTTCGTAGAGGCTTTCTGGGTAGCCGCCAGTGTCGCGGTCGTAGTAGTACTTCGCGCTGGCTACGTTGATGGAGCTTTTCCACTCGCCGGTCAGGCGATTTATCATCCAGTCCGCGCAATCGCAGATGTGTTTAGCGTTGTTGTAGGTCTCGGCCTCTTTTTCCTTCATCCACATTACTTTGGGCAGACCCCACTCGGCGGAGACCTCGCCGTAGCCGTTGTATTTAAGGGCGGCGTCTCCGGTGGAAGCTATTCGGGAGGCTTGATCCGAAGCGCGCACATCCATCCACAGGATCGCCGGTCGCATGTGCTGGTCGTTGTCGTCTATAGCTAGAACCGTGCTGGCGGTAGCATCCACGGATATTCCAGCGATATCCTCGGGGGCGGTTCCGCTCTCTTCCATCGCGCCCTTCACCGCCTGCACCAGACACGTCCACCACTCGTCCGGGTCTTGCTCGGCCCACCCGGAACGAGGATATTTGGTCTCCCACTCAGTGGCGTTGAAGACCACCGGGGTTCCCTCTCGGTCGAAGATGCCCACCCTGGCGCCTCCGGTCCCGAAGTCTATGCCCATCAGATACTGTCCATCAGCCATTGCTTTCCTCCCTTTCCCAAAAGGATTGCGGCTATCGCCTAGCTTATCGTCCGCCCGGCTTCCATCGGGCTTTTGTCAATAGTTTCGCGTCACCCAAAAAGCTCCGAGACGCGCTTCAATCCACCGCTTACATCCGAGCCGAGGTGAATCCGAATAACTCGCCGGTCCACATCCAACAACGCTTGCCGGTCCCCCAACGCCTGGGCTTCCTCCAATACTCCGAAACTCATGCCGGACTCTGACGCTCCCGCCTCGTCAGGGATGTCCGCATCCTGCTCGTTGTCCGCTGTGAACTGCACAAACAAACCGTTCCCACCATCACCTTTGTGCAACTGTCCCGTTGAGTGCAAGAAACGCGGCCCGTAACCCGAAGTTGTGGCGACCCCGAGCTTTTTGAGCAATCGCACCCGCATCTCCTGCAGAGTCTCCGTCGTGGCGTCTGATGGCGGCAGATATGCCTGTAAAGACACGTAGTCGCCGGACTCGGCTTGCGACAGAAAACTCTCTATCGCTTCTTCGACGCTACTCGCGCTCTGTGATGAGTAGACTGTAAGGCCGTCTTCCTCGACGGTTGCTTCGGGCTGTGGAAGTTCGCCCTTTTCGGCGTATTCTTCGACCATGTTTCGGGCCTGAATCTTAGCGGACTCGACGTTTGGTTGGTCGAACGGGTTGATGCCTAGCCGCCAACCGGCGATTGCGGTGGCGACTTCCCAGCGCAGCATCTCGCCTCCGAGGTCGTAGACATCGTCCAACTCTATCTCCACGACCGGATGCCCCGCACCCTTCAGTTCTTCGAGAAGCCCGTCCGCAGCTTCCTCGCCAGATAACTTCAT
>JBGTFQ010000186.1:0-2852 GCA_041747155.1 Rubrobacteraceae bacterium | reverse complement strand
AGCGTAGAGCTCGCGGTCGTCGGGAGCTTTCCAGGGCTCCACGCGGGTCCACCAGGCGGTTTGTATCTCAGCTTTTAGGCTAGTCTCCTCCAAGAGTTCGCGACTCGCGCACTGCACGAAATCTTCGCCGGGTTCGACGGTTCCTCCGGGGTTCTCCCACAGGCCGAGTGGTGGTTTGAGGCGACGCATCAAGAGGGCTCGCGGCTCGTTCCAGTCGTAGTCCACGATCACGACCCCAGCGCCCAGGATCGCGGCAACAGGTCCCCCGTCGGGACGCTCAAAAGGTTGCTCGGGTGCGGGTTCTGTCTCGTCCGGCAACAGACGTAGCTCGGGCGCGACACGCAAAATATTGTCGCGGCTCCACCAGCTTGGGAGATCCAACCATTCTTCGAGCGTCACCCACCGATAGTCTAGGTGTTCGCCCGAAAGCCGAACTTCTCCCCTACTCGTCCGTCCGACGTAGGTGACAGCGGCTAACACGCCACCACTGGGCCGCTCACCAACCCAGGTCGCCAGTATCTTCTGAGGGGCCACGAGCATTCCGGTCTCCTCGTACAACTCGCGGACGGCTCCCGCTTCGAAGCTCTCACCGGGTTGGAGTCGTCCGGCGGGTGGCTCCCAGGTTCCAGTGGTGCGTTGGAGAACCAGCATACGACCGTCGGATCGGACAGGCAAGATGCCGGAGACGAGATCCGCTTTCATGCCATGCCCTCCATCTACTGCGGTAACAGGTCACGCAACTCGCGGGCGACAGCCTCCGGGTCGTCCGCGTCCAGAACAGCCCGCACCACCGCAAAACCGTGAGCCCCAGCGTCAGCGACTTCGCCTGCGGTCTCAAGCGTCACACCACCGATAGCGAACCACGGCACGGAGAGACTTTCGCGGGCGACGGAGCGCACAAGATCCAACCCCGCAACTTGTCCCTCGGGCTTTGTCGGGGTCGCGTAGACCGCCCCGATCCCGACATAATCCGCCCCATCCCGCACGACATCCAGAGCCGTCTCCAGACTCCCGGCGGAACGTCCAACAATCACGCCTGGGCCGAGTGTAGAACGAGCTTCCGGGGTTCCAGCGTCGTTTTCGCCGAGATGAATTCCAACCGCGCCCGAAAGCCGAGCCAGCTCTATATCGTCGTTGACAGTGAACCATGCGCCAGCCCGTTCGCACGCTTCACGAAGTTCTTCGGCGATCGGCAGCAGGTCTTGTCGGGAGGAGTGCTTGTCGCGGAGTTGCACGATGTCGACACCACCGCGCAATCCGGCGATCACGCGCTCGATGAGATCCGGTCGCGGATCAGTCACCAATAGGAGGCGCGTGTCTCTCAAGTTCGTTTTGGAAGTCAACCATCCACCTTTCTCGGCGGCCAGGCTAGTACATCCAGACGGCGGGAGTAGTGTAGCAGCGGCTCGGTGTCGGGGAGTTCCAGCCCGATCTGCGTTGTCATCCGAAGCGTTCGGACTTCGATCTCCGCACTCTGCAACGGCCACATATGATGGTGTATGTCTCCGCGCCTCAGTCGTCCACTCTTGTTGGCGGAGTAGAGGCAGTACCGTTCGGTCAGGAAGTTTTCGATGCTGTCCGGTGCGTGCTCCTCGGGTTCGCTTATTGCTCTGTACCGGGCTTCGTAGTCGTTGGGAGACGCGCCTCGATGCGTGCGGAAGCTTTTGTAGTGGATTGAATCGTTCTGTTTCTCGAACTCCATGTCGGCGTCGAAGTATGGGAGATCAAAGGTAGCACGGGCGAGACGCACAGCCAACTTGTTATGCGCGTCGAGCGAGAAGAACCAGATGCCGGGCTTTCCGTTGTGCGTCACGTAAGTTCGCAAGTTCAGCTCCGGGAAATTCGAGAGGGACGGCACGGCGGGCAGGAAGTGCGGTCGGACACCGCTCATCCGAAACGGCACGACCGCTAGCCAAGCGGTCCCATCGAATGTATCTATCGTCAGATCTGAGGGCACGTGAGGACGCAGAGCTTCGACCGGGACGGGCCAGTGCATGAACAACAGGTCGTGCCAGCTCATGCTGATCGCCCACGGACCATTTGGTAGCGGGTACGGACGATGGTCCGCAGTGCTTAGAATCTCCGGTGGTTTCAGCAACGTCGTCATACGGAGACGATAAGGCTTTTGTCTATCATCGTCCAGTAAAGCGCATACAAACAGACTCTATCCGGGTTCAGTCCACGGCTCCGGTCTTTCGGAGTGCTTTGAGTGCGAGGTAGCCGAGGATCGCACCAGGAATGCTGGAGAGCGCGAAGGCGATCATGAGGGCGATAAGTCCCCCGCCGGATTCACCAAGAAACGGCGAGATGAGCAACGCGCCGAGGGTCGCCCCGATCAAGACCGTACCAACCGGCTCGAAGAACGCGGCTTCGTCTCGACGCAAGAACCGATACGCAAGCCCCACGGCTATCGCCCCGAAAGGACTCCCCGGAAACGCGAACAAACTCCCCGTACCCAGAGAGACCCGCAAAGTGGCCGTAACAAGCGCCGAACCAGCCGCCCACCACGGCCCGATTAGTACGCCGGCAATGACGTTTATAGCGTGCTGAAATGGGAAGACCCGCGCCCCACCAACCGGCACGGCAAACGACGACAGCAATACCCCCATCCCCGCGAAGAGTGCGGCGAGAATCAGATTGCGAGTCGTAATGCGGCTCCGACCGCGAGCGGGATTATCCAACGTCCTCCTCCTTTATCTTGAGGTGACCTCCGAGCATCTCCGGCTCGTCGGCCAGCGCGGCCAGAGCATCCAGAAAGCGCGGTTCGAAGGTGCCGGGACCATCGGAGTTCTCAGCAGCCAACTCTCCAGCGCGTCCGAAGTACGCGAGTGCGCCAGCCACGGTCGCGGCGT
>JBGTFQ010000185.1:0-10749 GCA_041747155.1 Rubrobacteraceae bacterium | reverse complement strand
ATTAAGCCCGAACGGCTCCAACGTCGTCTTACGTTCCGCAATGTCCATGCAGTCCCTTTCACCCTTAATTCCCGGCTCTTTACGAGCCGTCGGCGCACGAAGGTTCATGCCGACGCGACCGCGCCTTTCGACACCCGGAGTCTAACAAAGCTCGCACCCCGCCGCCCCGGAATTCACTTACACACAAAGAATCACGACCGACCGCAAAAAGTCTATCCTTTTAACCCTAGCGACTAATAAAGGAGTCCGGCATGAACGAACGAGACCAACGACAGGAATACTTGGACGATTTGGTCGAGAAGCGAGGATACGTCCTGGACTACCACAAGGTTCTCGCCGAACAGGACTTCGACGCGCTAAAGGCGTTCAACGGCCTGATAGAAGCCGTCTACCTCAAGGAACGGTTTCTGGACCGAAAGACCAAAGAGCTACTCTTCGTCCTCAGCCTGACCGTAATGCGCTCGGACAAGGAACATATAAAGAGCCACATCCGGGCCGCTCTCACTGCCGGAGCTACGGAGGGTGAGATCCTCGAAGCCCTCGAACTCGCTTTGCCCGAGGCCGGTATCGTAGCCTTCCAACACGGCTTCGATGCCTGGAGAGAAGTCACGGGAGCAACGGGCATCGAACCGACGAGTTAGCGGTCGCTATCTAGCCAGAGTTTTCGACCCGCCGATCTACTTTCTCGACGTACTCTTTGGGCTTGGATTTGCGTTCCAGTCCTCCGGCGGACATGTAGCGGACTTTTCCATACACTCCACGCTCTGTCCAGCCGCGGTCGTGCTGTCCGAAAACCCATGCTACATTCGCGTAGGAGTTCGGGTCGCGGCCATCCAGAAAGTATTTGTTGTTTAGATACAACGTGGTCTCGTAAGCGTATTCGGGGGTGTTGGACCATTCCAGGATCTTCTTTCCCCAGTACATTCGCATGTAGTTGTGCATATACCCGGTGTGCAGCATTTCCTTCATTGCGGCGTTCCAGTACGGGTCGTGCGTCTCGGCGGCTTCTAGCTGTTTGCGCGTGTAGGTATACTCGCGCTCATCATCCTTGTGCTCTGCGAGAGTCTTTTTGGCCCAGTCCGGGAGGTTCGAATAAGAGTCGTAGTCCGGGGTGAAGTGGACGAAGTTGATGGTGAGTTCACGGCGTACTATTAGTTCCTCGATAAACGAGTCGATATTCTCCGATCCCGCTTCGGACTCCTTCGCTTCGAGGGCCAGCCAGATCGGGGATATCTGCCCGAAGTGTAGGTATTTGCTCATGTGCGATACGTCGTCGGTCTGGGGTTGGTTGCGGTTGCTGTCGTAGGAATCGAAACTATCTTTGAGAAACCGCCGGAACATTTTTTTGGCCTCACGAGTACCGCCCCGGTACAGATGGCTCAACGCGCCCACGCTGTTATCGAGACTCAGATCGTCCAAAACCTTCTCAATGTTCGAAAGGTCCAAGCCCTCAGCTTTCATGCCGAGCGACTCGTGCTCTATCTTGGTCGTCTTCAGATCAACGAGAAATTCTTCGAGGTACTCGTTGATCTTGGGCCGCAAAGTCCTCGCGGCGTGCTCTCGCTTACCGGATGCCAACTCGACCGGCACGACTACATCCGACTCGACCTGCGTTACCCGGCAGGCGGCTTTCTCCGCAACAGTTTCGCGCCATTCGCGCTGAGGTCGCATGTAGCCCCGGTCGGTGACGATAATCGAAGCGTTCTCTCCGGCTTCCAGCGCGACGGCCTCGGGTGAGCCTTTGCGGACGACCATCTTTATACCTCGATCTCTCAGAGCCTCTTGTGCGTCTCGCAGACCTTCGAGCATGAAAGCGTAGTGGCGGCGGTTCGCCTCCGGGTAATCGTCGGTCAAGCCGAAGACCACGAGCAAACGCTGGTCCCTTTCGTTAGCCCGCTGAACAGCGTATTCGAGCGCGTGATTGTGCTCGGATCTCTGCGATGACTGCATCCAGTAAAGAACGTAGTCGCCTTCCTGGGCATCTTTCTCGTTGAGATGTTGTATCCGGGCCTCGTGGATCTGCGTCGTAGCCATGCTTTGTATCCTTTGGATTCGCTGTCGTTCCTTATGCGAAAGCATAGGGGCGTATCCCCGCCCACAGCGGGTTAGAAACTACATTGGGCGTTGGCTACTCGGGGTCTTTGGTGGTTTTGTCGAAGGTGGCGATGGACTCGGAGCGCCACCGCAGCATGTCGTCGCGGCGTTTTTCGAGTTCCTCGACTGGGAGATCTGGGGCAAGGTTGTTTTTCTCTAGGGGATCTTCGGATAGGTCGTAGAGTTCGTCGGGGCGTTTGCCGAAATGGTAGATAAACTTCTCGTAGCCGGTGATGCTCGCCAGGCAGAGCAGGTCCGGGCGGCAGCCGAAGTAGAGCGTGCGATCTTCGGGCATGTCCAGCAGCGAAGCGCCAGGGTATCCACCATTCCGGGTCTCGTAGCCGAGGAGATCCAGGATCGTCGGTGGGACGTCCATATGATTCGCGGGGGTTTCGGGGGGTATTACCTTGCCCTCGGACCATCGCGAGGGATCGTGGATGATAAGTGGCACGCGGAGACCTTCTTCGTAGGGGACACCGTCGTGGCCCTTCACTCCATGTTCACCGAACGCCTCACCGTGGTCGCCGTAGATCACGAAGATCGTATTCTCGTAAATACCGAGGTCTTTGTACTGCTGGATCAGGTTTTTAACCCAGAAATCGTCGTAGCGGACAGCATTCAGATACCGGTTCATCACGTCTTCGTCCGCCAACGGCTCACGACCATACCGTTTGGGCGCGAGGTACTCATGGTGCGGGGTGATCCCAATGTAACTAGCCACAAACGGCTTCTTGCCAGTGTCTTCCAACCACTTTCGACTCGGCTTCAGCAGAATATCGTCCTCGTATCCTAGATACCCGGCCTTCTCGAAACCTTTCGTGTCCAAATCTTCGAGCCCGATAAATTTGTCGTAGCCGAAGTTTTCTACAAGTTGCGGGCGATCCTCGAACTTCCCGATCGCCGACTGAAACACTACGGATTCGTAGCCTTTCTCTCCCAGAAGCTCCGGCAAGCATCTGACCGGCACACCGTCTGGCTCGGACTCGTAGATATCCGTCTCCGGGTGCGGGTAGATGCCACAGTTGAGCGAGGTGATGGCTTTGGAGGTGTGCGGGATAGTCGTGTACGCCCGGTCGACGAGCAGGCTCTCATCCGCCAATTTGTCCAGGAAAGGCGTCGTCGGCAAGTCGGGATTGTAAGGTGTGATCGAGCGGGCGCCGACGCTTTCGAGGTGGATGAACACCACGTTGCGACGCTCTGTGTCGGAGGTTCGAGCGAGCTTGACATCCGACAGTGAGGTCGCTGCTCGCGCACTCACTTCTTCGACGGTCAACTCGTCGGCGCCGGGTGCTGAGACTCCGGTCGCTACCACGTTGACGAACGGGCTGCGCGAAAAAGACTGGTTCGCATCCGAGACCGCCGGAATGAACGCCAAAGCTCCGAGTCCCGCAGCCAAGACGCACAGACCGACAGCCTCCACCCGGTAGTCCCCCTCCGATTCTCTGGAGACCGGGCTTCGCCGGACAAATCGAGTGATCACCCACGGCCCGAAAAGCACGTACAGAACAGCGGCGGTCAGAGCCGCCCACACCAGGAACGAGGCTTCGCTGGCAATAATGTCCTTTACTTCGCCGAGTGTCGAGAGATAGAAGACGATAACGCTGTAGTCCAGTGTCGAACCCGTACCCTCGAAGTACTGATACGCCACGGTCGTAATGAGCACGACCAGCAACGATACAGCATGAAACAGGACGACTACTATAGCGCGAGCTAACCCGGAACGGACGATGGCGAAGACCCCGATCCAGAAGACCACGTACCCGAAGGAGAAAAGGAAATCCGAGCGCATGAGGTTCAAGCCGGACAGAAACCCGTTTGTCTCGTCCTTGATCGCGACGCTCGACGCTTTGAGCGCGAGATTGTAGATCGTAAGCGGCACCAGAAGGGCGAGCACGTAGACCCAAGCCTTACCGCTCAACAAGCCCCGGACAGTTGTGTAAAACGTCTTTAACATCGAGGCACTAATATACAACGTCCCGCTCGAAACGCCCGCAATTATGCCGCGAGGCTCTATCCCTCGTGCTTATCCCTCCGCAGGCTCGAAGCGCAAAGAGGCGGAGTTGATGCAGTAGCGCAGTCCCGTCGGGGCGGGTCCATCATCGAAGACGTGGCCGCCGTGCGCCCCACAAGCGGCACAATGAACCTCGGTACGGCGCATAAACAAGAAACCATCGACCTCGGTCTCGATGTTCCGCTCGTTCACCGGAGCCCAGAAGCTCGGCCATCCTGTGCCAGAGTCAAACTTGGCCTCGGATGAATATAACGGAGTTCCGCACCCCACGCAGCGGTACAGTCCGGCCTCTTTGTGGCCATCGTACTCGCCGGTGAACGGTCGCTCCGTACCCTTCCCGCGAGTGACACGGTACTGTTCGGGGGTAAGGGCCGCCTTCCACTCCGCGTCGGTCAACTCTACTTTATCCGGTGTGTTTTGCGTATCTGTCATACAGGAATCTTAGCATGCGGCGGGTCGGTCCCCGTCTAGCGAGTGTAGGCTAGCTCTCCCCCGCGCCAAACGGCTTTCGTGTAGAGGTTCGGGGCCAAGACGATTATATCGGCATCGTATCCGGCGACGAGGCGACCTTTGCGGCGACCTTCGCCGATCAGTCGGGCCGGGGTGGTCGAGGACATGCGGACGGCCTCCGGGATGGTACATCCGGTGAAGGCTAGGATGTTCTGAAGGGCTTCGGACATCGCCACGACGCTTCCGGCTATGGCTCCATCTTCGAGGCGGGTCACTCCAGCGTCGACGTGTATTTGGCGATTTGCCAGAAAGAAATTGCCGCGTTTCATGCCCGAACCAGCGGTAGAGTCGGTGACTAGATGGACCCGATCCGGCCCCAACATCCTGAAAGCGAGGTTTATCGTCTCGGGATGCACGTGTAAACCGTCCGCGATCAGCCCGCATACGACGTTGGGGTGGGCGAAGGCCGCTCCTGGCAGACCGGGTTCGCGATGGTGCAAGCCGCTCATGGCGTTGAAGAGATGCGTAAGACTCGCGACACCGGCATCTAGCGCCGGGTAAGCCTGCTCGAAGGTCGCGTTCGAGTGACCGGCGGAGACCACTACATTCCGCTCGCGGGCTATTCCAACGAGTTCCGCGGCACCTTCCAACTCCGTCGCCAACGTGAGCATTCGGACGGGCGCGAGATCCAGCAGTCGACGGAGCAACTCAGAGTTTGGCGGCAGGATATGCTCGACATCGTGAGCACCGTTCTTTGCGGGATTCAAGAACGGACCTTCGAGATGGACACCCAGGATATTCGCGCCGGTAGTTTGGCTCTTGGCGGCGGTTGCAATTTTAGGGAGAGCATTATCGTAGAGGGATTCGGGGGCGGAGATCACGGTCGGCAAAAACGATGTCACGCCGTTCGCGAGCAGGGCTTGGGATAATTCGGGGAGACGTTCCGGTTCGGTAGACACGTCGATCCCGAATCCACCGTTCACCTGAAGATCCACGAGACCGGGGACTATGAGCGAGTCGGGATATTCGATCACTCGGTCAGCACCCGCCAACAATGAGGCATCGGGGCCAATATCCCTGATGGTCCCGCCCTCGAACAAGACCACGCCTTCAGGCCAGACTTCGTAGTCCGTCACGACCTGTCCTCTAAGCGCGATCACACCGCCAGCATTCACCTCGCTCATGTCTTCACCTCCTTCACAGCTTCGTATCTTCCTCCGGCGAAGGCGATGAATCAAGTGCCTCATCCTCCGACGCGAATTCTTCGACGGTGCTGTCGGGCCGAACGTCCGGCACGCGCAACAGGAAGAACAGTCCGAGGAGCGTAATAACGATCAGCGAACCTATCGAGATCCTGTAGGAGATCCCGATCCCAAACCCCTCGAACAGCCCCAACAATACTGCTATAACCACCGGACCAAGCACCGCCGAAAGCTTCTGCGAGATAGTGTACAGTCCGAAGAACTCACCGAGTTTATCCGGTGGCGAGAGTGCTACGAGCATGACGCGGCTGACCGTCCATGTGGCGCCCAGAGCGATCCCGACCAGCGGCCCCGCCACCAGCAACATCCACGGAGCCACGGCTAGAGCGGCGACCAAGATAGAGACCACCCACAGAATCAGCACCACGACCAGAGTCCGTTTCGGCCCCACCCGATCACTCGCCAACCCGAAAACGAAAGATCCCACAGCCGCGAAGACCGTCGAGAAGAGCAGCAAATTCCGGATTTGAGTACCATCCATATCAAAGACCGCACGTCCGTACAACGCCATGTTGGCGACCGCCGTATTAGCCGCGTCCGTATACAAAGCCGTGGCCAGAATAAACGTCCCGACCCCCGAATACCGCCGAAGGTTCTTTAGAGTCTCGAAAACGTCCCGGTAAGCAATCCTAAAACTCACGGGACGCGGCTCCCGCACCGCGACATCCGGCACAAACAAAAACAACGGCAAACTGAAGATCAAATAGAGTACCGCCGTCGGCAAAAAAGCATTTGCATTCCGCTCTTCCCCACCCTGCAACCAGCCACCAAGCGGCCCGAGCCACTCCCGCACCGTCGCGCCATCGGTCACAAAGAAAGTCAGGACCAAAAGAGCCAGAATCGTCCCGATGTACCCCACGCCAACACCATAGCCACTCACCCGTCCCGCGCCCCGCCCCACCGAAACGCCCGGCAACAGCGCGTTATAGAACAACAACGCCGACTGATAAGCGTAATTTGCCGCTATAAACACCGTCACCGCGACCGTCGCTGTCCCGATCCACTCCAGCCCAAAGGTCAGCCCGACCGCCACGAGCGTCAGCACTATGAGGTACGGTTTCCGCCGTTGCCGCAGGTCCGCCACCGCCCCCAGGAAAGGCGCGGTCAACACTACGAGCAACGCCCCCGCAGCTGTCGCGTAGTTAAAGACATCCGCCCCCGCGCCAAGCTCCTCAGCCAGCCACACGGGGAAGAAGAAGCTCAGGATGCTTATGGAGAAGATCGTGTTGGAGAAATCGTAGAGTGCCCACGACCAAACGGCGAGGCCGCTGGAACGCCGGGCCATCAGCTACCGGCTATATGTCGAACTCTCCCCACTGCGGCAGTATACGCTGTGTGGAATTTTGAAGCCTCTAGCCGAGCGCGACATCCAGGGTCATCATCACGGCGAATCCGACCATCAGGGACATAGCGGCAATGTCCGGGCTGCCGCGTTTGGCTTCCGGGATAAGTTCTTCGGCTACCACGAAGATCATGGCTCCCGCCGCGAAGGCGAGCGCGTAGGGCAAGATGGGCTGCGCGAAGAGTACCGCCGCCGCCCCAATGACCGCCGCTATCGGCTCGACGACACCGGAGATCTGACCATAGAAAAAGCTCCTTCCACGAGACATCCCCTCACGCCGGAGAGGCATCGCAACGGCTGTGCCTTCGGGGAAGTTCTGCAATCCGATCCCGATGGCGAGCGCGATAGCCGCGCCGAGAGTCGCTCCCGGCATATCGCCAGAGGCGCTGAGACCTACCGCCCCGAAAGCTACACCAACGGCCAGCCCCTCCGGAATATTGTGCAACGTTATAGCCGAGACGAGCAGCACACTGCGGCGCCAGCTCGTCGGCACGCCTTCGGCCTCGGAGATTTTCATGCCAGGATGCAAGTGTGGCAACACACGATCTAGGAGCCGCAGGAATATTCCTCCGGCCATAAAGCCGATCACCGGCGGAACCCATGAGGGCAGGTTTCCCCCCTCAGAGAGTTCTATCGCGGGCGCGAGCAGCGACCAGAAGCTAGCGGCGATCATGACTCCCCCAGCGAAACCGAGCATGGAATCCAATAACTTCCGATTGACCTTCTTAGTCCCAAACACCAGCGCCGCTCCAGCCGCCGTCATCCCCCAAGTAAACAAACACGCCAGGAACGCCTGAACCACCGGCGGCAACTCTGCGAAATACTGGATCACCGCCTACCACCGCGCTTCAGACGCAAACTAACAATAAACTCGAAACTAATGCTACTCAAGAAAACCCCCCAGAACATATCTTCGCGTAAACCTCTTTGTCGATATCATCGAACATTATTAACATGGGCTAATCATGAAGTGTACCAGACCTAAAAGTATCTCTGGTGGATTCGATGGGCTTGCAACATGCACGCCGGAGAGCGGCTAAAGTTACAGTCGCTCTCCGAACACTCTGTTCTAGACGCTGACGAGTAGTGCCGTCGCGTACATGACAGCTACGCCCGCCGTGAATCCCCCGAGGTTCGGTGCGGAGAGTGCCGGCTGCTTCGTCCGGGAGGAATCCTTCAGGAGCATACGCCCTACCTCGTAGATGACCTGCAGGATCGCCCCGGCTCCGACGGCCAGGAAGACCGCCGACAGGAGCGGCGAGTAGGCGAAACCGGCGATCCAAGTCCCGAGGATGGCCGGTCCCCCGCCGATCAGGGCGAGCGCCGCGAAGTGAGAGAGGCGCGGCCTTTTCTCGCCCAGTATCGGGGCCGCGATGCCGACCCCCTCGGTGATATTGTGCAGGGTGAACCCGATGACCAGGAACACTCCCAGAGCCACCTCGCCCAGGGCGAAAGCCGCCCCTATGGCGAGTCCCTCCCCCAGATTGTGCAGTCCGATCCCCGAGGCTATGCGGTAAGAAGTCGAGAGTCGGCTCGCCTCCTCGCGGCCCCGCCGGAAGAGGCGTTCGGTCGAGAGAAGACCGAGAAGCGTCAGTAAGGCCACGAGTAGAACCAGCGGCACGCCGGAGAACACACCGGGAAGACCACCGGCGATCTCGACCGCGTCCAGCAGCGTATCGAGCGCCAGGAAGACCAGCAGCCCCACGGTGAGCGCCAGCACGAAGTTTAGGCCCGCAGCGCCGAGGCGTCTCAGGAACGGATACCACAGTAGCCCCAGCGACACAGGTACCACCCCGACGTAGAAGCCGATAAGCGCGTAACGCCAGAAAGTATCCACCGAGAAGCCCGGCGTCAGGACCGCCAGCGGCACCTCCGCCTCGAAAGTGGTGCCGGCGTTGGAGATCATGCCTATCCCATAAGCCTCGCCCTCGACCCAGGTGTAGGGGATCTTTACCTGCGCCGAACCCAGGCTGGGTATAGTCGGGACCGGCTCCATCTCGAAGTCCCATAGAGCTTCGTTGACCGTGACCTGCTTTATCGTGACCGGGTCCGGGCCGCCGTTGGTGACGCGCACCACTATCTCGTTGGGCGTCGGCAACGCGACCCGCTGGACGCTCAGATCCTCCACGGGCGGCACGTCGTCGCGCTCTATCCCCGCGCCGTTTAGCACCACGAGGGCCAGCAGCACTCCCAGTCCCAGGAGCGGCAGCAATCCCAGCAAGACCCAGCCCGCTCCGCGTCCTTCATTCGCTTTTCCCATCATCTACTCCTCCACCTCGAAGAGGCCCATCCAGCCGAGCTCGGCGAACTCGCTGACGTGGGCGTGGAACATGAATCGGCCCGGAAAGTCGTATTTGAACTCCATGATCCCGCGCTCTCCCTGGGCGAACATCTTGGTGTCAGTAAATTCGGAAGGCTCCAGCTTCGTGCCCGTCGGATAGTAGTCGAAGAAGTTGGCGTGTATGTGGAAGCTGTTTATGAGGTCGAACTCCAGGAGGTTCACCACGTAGACTCTCACCAGTTGCCCCTTCTTTATCTTTACCGGGTGGCGCTGATGGTGAAAGGCGACCGTGTTGACGGCATAGACCTCGTTCGCGCCGTCGAAGTTGGTGTCGAAGCCGTTCATGACCATCACCATCTCATCGGCCCCGGGGCGGCCCTCCTTGGGATCGATGATGAACGTACCGTAAAGTCCCTTCTCGATGTGCTTTTTGAGGGGCATAGTGTGGCAGTGATAGAGGTGCAGTCCGATCGGTTCGGCGTCGAATTCGTAGACGAACTCCTGCCCAGGCCCGACCTGCTCGAATACCCCATCCATGCCCGCCGGATGGAAGCCGTGGAAGTGGATCGAGTGTGGATGCGAACCTTCGTTCCTGAACACGACCCTCAGCCGATCCCCCTCGGTAGCCCGCAATGTCGGTCCCGGCACCTGCCCGTTGTAGGACCACGCCGGGTACACGACACCCGGCGCGACTTCGATCTCGACGTCCTCCGCCGTGATCTCCCACTCCCTCACGGTCCTGCCGCCCTCCTGGCGCGTCTCCCCGTAGTCGAAGTCTCTCAAGAACTCTGTCGGGTCGAAGCGCGAGAGGTCCACGTCCCCAACCGTACCGTTTCCACCGTGTCCGCCGGCCGCGCCGCCACCGTGTCCACCCTCCGCGCTGCCGTGGCCGCCCTCCTGTCCGACCGCCCGGTTCATTTGAGCCCCGAGCACACCGCCGGAGACACCCACAGCGCTAGCTGCCCCAGCCGCCCGCAAGAAGTCCCGCCGCGAGAGACCCTTCCTCGACTCGGCCATACCCGCCAACCCGGTCTCCCGCGCCAGCGCCGGAGTCTCGGAGAGTCGCCCGATCCACAACAAAGCCGACAGCGTGACGACGAGCGCCGTCTCCGCGACCGTCGCTGCCAGATCTACGGCTCCTACCACCTCGATCTCTCCGGCGTGAGGACCGAAGAACGGAACCCCCACCGTGCGCGTCACGATATATAAAGCGATGATCCCGAGGTTGCCCGCAAGCCCAAGCATCAGCAACGCCCGGTCCGGCCATCGCAACAACGCCGCGCCGTAGATCCCCTGAGCCAGGGCCGCT
>JBGTFQ010000184.1:0-25848 GCA_041747155.1 Rubrobacteraceae bacterium | reverse complement strand
GCCACGATGACCGTCGAAGATATCTACGCCTACGATAAAGAGCACGAGGCCAGTCAGGTGTATCGCACCACGGACAGCGAGCATCCCGGCGTCGCGTTCGTCTACAACCAGGGCGATATGCTCATCGGCGGCGAGGTTACGCTGCTCGAAGATCAGCCAAACCCGCGTCCGTTCCCCGGCTATTACTACGAGCCAGCGGAGCTTCGGGCGGTCTTTGCGGAGAAGGGTTGGAAGCGCGTGGTTGGTTTCCAGACTCGCAACCCCGTGCATCGGGCGCACGAATATATCCAGAAGAGTGCGTTGGAGACCGTTGACGGATTGCTGCTCAATCCTTTGGTGGGAGAGACCAAGTCCGATGACATTTCGGCTGCGGTACGGATGAAGTCCTACGAGACCATTCTGGATAACTATTATCCCAAGAACCGGACGGTACTCGCCGTTTTCCCGGCGGCTATGCGCTATGCCGGGCCTCGGGAGGCAATCTTCCACGCCTTGTGCCGCAAGAACTATGGTTGCACGCACTTTATAGTTGGGCGGGATCACGCGGGTGTCGGTAGTTACTATGGGACTTACGATGCTCAGCACATCTTCGACGAGTTCACGGCTGAAGAGCTTGAGATCACACCTCTCATGTTCGAGCATTCGTTTTTCTGCAAGGCGTGCGAGGGTATGGGTACGACCAAAACTTGCCCGCACGACAAGGAGAACCACGTATTCCTGTCCGGCACGAAGGTGCGGGAGATGCTCGGCAACGGTGAGTATCCGCCGCCGGAGTTCTCGCGGCCCGAGGTCGTCGAAGTTCTTATAAACGGCCTTACCGACGAAGAGAAAACGATCAAGCAACCGCGCAATTACGCGGGCTAACACAGAACCAAGAGGAGGATAGATATGGAGAACAATTACGGTACCGGATTCACGCTGTGGTTCACTGGGCTTTCAGGCGCGGGCAAGACGACCATCGCGGAGATCGTCGAGCGCGACCTTCGCGAGCGGCACGGCAACATAGAAGTGCTCGACGGCGACATCGTGCGGACCAACTTGAGCAAAGGTCTTGGATTCTCTCGCGAGGATCGGGACACCAACGTTTTGCGGATCGGTTTTGTCGCGGATCTACTAACTCGTAACGGGGTGGGTGTGATCGTCTCGGCCATCTCGCCGTTCAAGGAGGTTCGGGACCAAGTCCGGCGCAACGTCGGAGAGAACTTCCTGGAGGTCTTCGTCGACGCGCCCCTGGACGTGTGCGCCGAGCGCGACGTGAAGGGCTTGTACGCGAAGGCTTTCTCGGGTGAGATACCGCAGTTCACGGGTGTCTCAGATCCCTACGAGGCGCCGGTCTCCCCGGAGCTTCACATAAAGACCAACGAGGAGGAGCCCGCGGATAGCGCCCGTCGCGTCGTGGACCACCTCGAAGAGCTTGGCTATCTGCGGCCCGCCAGGAACTACGACCGCGTCTAATGCTCGACCTAACCCCTGTCCTGTTTGGCCTGCTGGTCGGTTTTCTAGTGGGCCTGACGGGAGTGGGGGGCGGCTCTCTTATGACGCCGTTCTTGGTGACGGTAATGGGCATTCCGCCCGCCACCGCCGTCGGCACGGACATGGTCTACGCGACCGTCACCAAACTGACCGGATCGGTGCAACACTACCGTCAGAGGTCCGTTAACCTCGAAGTCGCGGTATTTCTAGGTATCGGCAGTATTCCGGCGGGTTTGCTCGGGGTAGCGACACTCGAATGGATGGAGAACGTCTTCGACCCGGAGACATTAAAGGCTACCATGATCACCATAATAGCCTGCACGCTCGTGCTAGTGGGGGCGTCCCTGATCTACCGCGAATACTTCATGCCGCAGCGACGTCCGAGCGACACCCCGAAACCCGGTGTCTGGGACGGCAAGACCCGCATGAGCACGAAGCGTCGAGCCTACACGATAGTCTTTGGCGCGTTCGGGGGATATCTCGTCGGGCTCACGTCCATCGGCTCCGGCAGCGTGATGGCCGTGATCCTACTGTTGCTCTACCCCATAGCCCCCGCAGTCATAGTCGGGACGGACATCGCCCATGCGACCGTTCTCTCGCTAGTTGTTGGAATAGCGCACATGACCCAAGGAAACGTGGATTTTGGGCTGGCGGGAAGTCTGCTGCTCGGTAGTGTTCCCGGCGTGCTCATCGGGAGTCGGGTGGCACCCTGGATCCCCGGCAAGCCCCTCAAGACTATACTAGCTTGTATGCTCGTCTTCGTCGGTCTAAGGTTGTTGCTGTCATGAGCGAAGAGCGCTACTCGCACCGCTTTCTGACCGTCGCGGCGGTCTTCGTGACGTGTCTAATAACCGCCAACATCATGGCGGTGAAGCTCATCGGAGTAGGGAGTCTCGTGCTCGACGCGGGTACGCTTATATTCCCGATCAGCTACATCTTCGGCGACGTGCTCACCGAAGTCTACGGCTACCGGAAGGCGCGGCGTGTGATCTGGCTGGCCTTCCTCTGCAACCTCTTGGCCGTCGCCGCGATCTCCCTGGGCAGCATACTTCCCGCAGCCGGCTTTTGGGAAGGCCAAGCCGCCTACGAAACCATCCTCGGCTACGCCCCACGACTTCTGTTCGCCTCGTTCTGTGCCTACCTCATAGGCTCGTTTGCCAACTCCATCGTACTAGCCAAGATGAAGGTCGCCACCGAAGGCCGCTTTCTGTGGCTCCGTACCATCTCCTCGACCATAGTAGGACAAGGACTCGACTCAATAGTCTTCGTTACTTTAGCTTTCGCCTTCACCATACCGACCGGAGCCATTATCCCGATCATATTGACCCAGTGGATCCTGAAATCCGCCTACGAAACCCTCGCCACCCCGCTAACCTACCTCGTCGTAAACTATCTCAAGCGGGCCGAAGGCGTGGATGTCTACGACCGCGACACCAGCTTCAACCCGCTGCCCTTCGGTCGCTAACCCACCTCGATGAACACCGAGCCAACCGTCCTGACCCCGGACCAGACCGCATTCCTAGTCCGTCAGCGCGTAGCTCGGCTAGCGACCGCCGACGCCCAAGGAAAACCGCACGCCATCCCGGTCTGTTTCGCTTACAAACCGAGCGTCATCTACATCGCCCTGGATGAGAAGCCAAAGGATGTGGTACCTACTAGTCTCAAGCGCGTCCGCAACATCCTCGAAAACCCGGAAGTGTCCTTGATCGCCGACCACTACACGGAAGATTGGCGTCTGCTCGCGTTCGTCATGGTGCGCGGACAGGCATCACTACTCCAACCGGAGACCCCCGAGCACACCGTTGCCATCCGGCTTTTACGGGGCAAGTACCATCAGTACGAGCAGATGAAGATAGAAGAGAACCCGATCATTGCGATCCAGGCCGAGAAAACGACTTCCTGGGGCACGCTCGACGCACAGGATGCGAGCCACGACGTGCTGGATGCGGTCCGAGGGCGACGTTCGGTTCGACGTTACCTAGACAAAGATGTTTCCCAAGAACAAGTGGATCGGGTTCTGGAAGCCGCCCGATGGGCTCCATCACTCCACGGTCGCCAACCCTGGCGCTTTGCCGTGATCCGACGAGAAGAGACCAAAACCCGCCTGTCGGACGCAATGGGAGAGGAGTGGCGCTCGAACCTCCAGATGGACGGCCAGAGCCCCGAAATAGTCGAGAAGCGTCTCGAAGGCTCCCGACGGCGACTGCTCGACGCGCCGGTGCTCGTGTTGCTGTGCCTGTACCTCGAAGACCTGGACGAATACCCCGATCCAGATCGTCAGTCCAACGAAACTACGATGGCGGTGCAGAGCCTCGGAGCCGCAGCCCAAAACGCCTTGCTCGCCGCTTACGAACTTGGCTTGGACGCGGGCTGGATGTGCGCCCCGCTCTTTAGTCCGAGGGAAGTGGTCCGGGCGTTGGATCTAGACCCAAAGCTCGTCCCGCACGCGCTATTGACGCTCGGCTACGCGGAGGGTGACCCACCGAAACGCCGCGAGCGTCGTCCACTCGAAGAGCTGGTGGTCTACCGAGACTGAGAGTAAGCTCGCTCCGGTGTACCGTAGAGCGTGTTGCGGCGGCGCGGGGTGCGGTCTATGTCGAGGATGATGCGTTCGAGGTCTTCGGGGAGCATCTCCTGGCCGTGATCCGCACCTGCAGCCCTAGAGATACTTTCGTTCATCAAAGTCCCACCGAGGTCGTTGCACCCGGCCTGCAAGCACAACTTAGCTCCCTCTTCGCCGAGTTTGACCCACGAAACTTGCACGTTGTCTATGTAGCCATGCAACGCTAGTCGCCCGACGGCGTGCATCTTGACCGTTTCGGCGAAGGTCGGACCCCGACGACTCAGACCCTGCAGAAATAGCGGTGCGCCCATGTGGACGAACGGCAGCGGCACGAACTCGGTGAAGCCTCCTGTGTCGGCCTGTATGTCGCGCAGGACCATGAGGTGCCGCGCCCAGTTTATGGGACCGTCGACGTGGCCGAACATTATCGTTGTTGTGGATGCGAGGCCAATAGCGTGAGCTTTGCGCATCACTTCGGACCATTGGGCCGTGTTGATCTTGTCGGGGCAGATGATCCGTCTGATGTCATCGTCCAACACCTCAGCCGCTGTCCCCGGCAACGTCCCGAGCCCGGCTTCTTTTAGCTCGACCAGGAACTTATCCACCGACATTCCCAGCGTGTGAGCCCCTTGCCAAACTTCTAACGGCGTGAAGGCGTGAACGTGCATCTCTGGGACTTCTTCTTTTACCGCTCGCAGATAATCTATGTAGTTCTGGCCCGTGAAGGAGCCGTGAATGCCGCCGACCATGCAAACTTCGGTCGCGCCTTTCTCCCACGCTTCCCGTGCCCGCCGGGCTACTTCTGTGGTGTCGAGCAGGTACGGGTCGCCTCGTAGGTTGAGGGATTTCGGTCCCTTGCTGAAGGCGCAGAATCGGCATCGGAAGTAGCAGAGGTTGGTGTAGTTGATGTTCCGGTTGATGACGTAGCTTACTTCGTCGCCGTTTACTTCCTGGCGAAGTTCGTCAGCTACCCGGCATAGCTCTGAGAGTTCCGTGCCGCGTGCCGTGAAGAGCAACTCTATCTCTCGCTCGGTCAGGTCGCGCTCTCCGGCTACCGCGAGTGTCTTTATGAACTCCGGTCGCATCTTCGAGGGACGTTGCCCCCGGATCTCCTCGACTTCCGTCCGCGGAACATCCATTGTCGTCCCCGGAGCCCAGTCCGATATCCGCGCCAGACCAGCGGCGTCTTGGGCGGCCAGAACCTTCGAGCGCAGCGGCTCGACGACCCAGGTCTTTACGTCTTTGGCGTATTCCGGGTGCAGGGCGAGGCGTTCTACCAGTAGGTAGCCTTTCGAGGCTGTCGCGTTTCGTAGTTCTTCGAGGTGCGGCCAGGGGCGTTCGGGGTTTACGTGATCCGGGGTAACGGGGGATACTCCGCCCCAGTCGTCGATCCCGGCGTCAATGTACCTTGCGTAAGGGGGAGACCCATTGTTCCCAACGTCCGCCAAATTCGGTGGAGCTTGCACGGTCATGGAGACTGGTAGCAACAGCCTAGCCAGCGCGATAGTCGCGAGCATCTCATCCTCGGGCGGCTCGGGCGAGCGTGCCATGAGCGTATCGGGCTTTGCCCGGAAGTTCTGCACGATGCACTCCTGGATGTGTCCGTGGCGCTCGTGTTGCTCCCGGATAGCGAGGATAGTCTCGACTCGCTCGTCGATAGTTTCGCCAATCCCGATGAGTATTCCCGTCGTGAATGGAACTGAGAGATTCCCCGCAGCGTCCAACGTGCGAAGCCGGCGGGCCGGAACTTTGTCCGGCGAAGCCCAGTGAGCCATATTCGGGCCTAGCAGACGGTCGGAGGCTTGCTCCAGCATGATCCCCTGCGACACCGACACGGCTCTTAACGACCGTACCTCTTCTTCGGAGAGAACGCCAGGGTTGGCGTGCGGCAAGAGTCCCGTCTCTTCCAGGACCAGCCGACAACAATGGACAAGATACTCGATGGTAGTAGCGAAACCTAGCTCCGCCAACTCTCGCCGCGCTTCCGGGTAGCGTTTCTCAGGCTTGTCTCCGAGCGTGAACAGAGCTTCCTTGCAACCGGCTTCGGCGCCCGCCTGCGCTATCTCAAGCACCTCGTCGGGTGTGAGGTACGCTTTCTCGCCGGGCCGTGGTCCATGGGCGAAAGTGCAGTAACCGCAGTTGTCGCGGCAGAGTTTCGTCAGCGGGATAAAGACTTTGCGCGAGTACGTAATGCGAGGTCCAAAATGTTGGTCTCTCAGGTCGGCGGCGGCCTGCATCGCCGGTTCCGGGTTCGCGTAGGCGAACGCCGCTAGTTCTTGGGCTTCTAGCATGGCGAGTCGCCCAGAGATGGATTTTTGTATTAGAACGTCGTAGCTCATGCTGCTCCTAACGACTTAGGGTAAGCAATTCCAGATATTACACCCTCGGCGGAGTTTTCTCCGCTATTGTCTGTCTTGAGTGGCGAGACGAGGCATTTTACTGTTGAAGGTGTCTCAGTATGAGCTTCACGGCCTGCGAAACTCCATCTTCTTGCGAGAGCTTGTCTCCTAGCGTTTTGGCGTTCGCGCTCATCTGGGGATCTATGATGATCCTGCTGATGGCCCTAGACAGGTGTTCGGCCGAGAGCTTGCGGCGTTGTATTGGTGCCGGAGCCACGCCGAATCTTGATAGTAAGTGTCCCCACAAAAGTTGGTCTCCGAAAGAAGGGACCGTGACGCTTGGGATGCCCGCCCGGAGCGCGGCATGAGTGGCACCGGTGCTGCCATGATGCACGAAGCCTCGGGTTCTGGGCAGCAGCCAGTCGTAGGGAGCTTCTTCGATCTCCAGGATATTAGGGTGTGGTTTCGCTCCCCTGAGATTGCTCCAACCGCCGAGCAAAATTCCTCGCTGGCCCATACCGGAGAGCGTTTTGGCGAATGCATCAACGACACGGGGAGCGTCCTCTATGTAAGAGCTTCCGAATCCCATGCAGACCGGGGTAGGCCCGCTTTCGACGAATTCCGCCAACTCTTCCGAAGGTTTCCAACTCTCTTCTCTATTGAGGAACCAGTAACCACAGACTCTGCGTTTGTCGCTCCAATCTGGCGGTTCGGGGAGCAACGTGGTGCTCCAGCCGTAGAGTTGCAGTCTTTCGTCGGCTTCTGGGTCGAAGAGCGGACCGAGCGTTGGATGTGGCGGCAAAGCGAAGATCTCCGCCCGAATACGATTGATGGTCTTTCTGAAGGGCTGCCACAGAAGTTGACCGGCGGCCAGATGCGTCATCTGGTTGTAGAGGGTGCCGAGAGCTCTGAGACTACCTCCCTCAAACCCTATTCCCGCTGGCATCAGCGCGTTTGGGAAGTGCTTTGTTGGTCCTATAAGAGGCGCGAGTCCGAGACCGGTGGCAGGCAGACCTTTCGCGTCGGCCACGTCGTATCCGAGGAACGCGGCGGATGAGATCAGCAACGCGTCCGCGTCACTCGCTGCTTCCGCTGATTCCTCAGCCGCCTTGTAGAGCGCGGGTTCGACAGCGCGACGGAAGCCACGCATGATACCGGTCGCCGAACCATCCGAGCGAGCGAGCTCCTCAACCACGGCTCGGGGATCCACCGACAGAGGCGCGAAAGTAAAGCCCCGGCCCTCGATCAGACCCCTAAAGGTCTCGTGTGAGGCAATCTTAACGTCGCAGCCTGCATCCTTGAGACCTAGACCCAACGCCACGCATGGCTCTACGTCACCCCGCGAACCTACAGTTAGTATCGTAACGCGCGTCGCGAATCCTCTCCACTTATTCTAGAGCCGTGACATTAACAGAGCGACCGCCCACATGCGAATCCCACCACGTAACCTCATCGTTTTGAAACCCGACGAAATTTGTCGGAAATACGTTAGAATACGCTCCGTCAAAGATTTGAACTTGCAGAGACTAGAGGAGGTTCGCGGTGGAGCAGGAGATACAGCAGAAGGGCTACGCGCATCCAGAGGCGTTGGTAACAACGGATTGGATCGCTGAGCACCTGAACGACGAGGATATACGCATCGTGGAGAGCGACGAGGACGTGCTGCTCTACGAGATCGGGCATATCCCTAACTCCGTCAAGATAGACTGGGTCGAAGACCTGAACGATCCTCTGATGCGCGACTACTTGGACCCGGAGAAATTCGCGAGTCTTATGGGCGAGAAGGGCATTACGCCAGACACTACGGTCGTTTTCTACGGTGATAAGAACAACTGGTGGGCGACCTACGCGCTGTGGGTCTTCCAACTCTTCGGCCACGACAACGTGCGCGTTATGGACGGCGGGCGCATCAAGTGGGAGGCTGAGGGCCGCGAGATGACGCAGGAAGTTCCTTCGTTGCCGAGCGTCGATTATCCGGTTCCGACACGAGACGACTCTGGTATACGAGCCTTCCGGGAAGATGTCGAGGACCATCTGGAGGCCAGCGGCAAGCTCGTGGACGTGCGGAGTCCTGGCGAGTACTCGGGTGAGTTGCTCCACATGCCGGACTACCCGCAGGAGGGCGCGATGCGCGGCGGACACATCCCGACGGCGGCGAATGTGCCTTGGGCGCGGGCCGTTCAGGAGGATGGTACCTTCAAAACCGCCGACGATCTGCGCGGGATCTACGAGGGCGAAGCTGGCCTTACCGAGGGCGACGAAGTCGTAGCGTACTGCCGTATCGGGGAGCGTTCCAGCCACACGTGGTTCGTCCTCAAGTACCTGCTCGGTTACGAGAACGTCCGCAACTACGATGGTTCGTGGACCGAGTGGGGCAACCTCGTTCGTGCTCCTATAGAGCGGTAAAGAGCCGAATTGGACCGCAAACAGCGAATAGAACGACTAGTGGACCACGTCAAGAATCCCCGCCACCAGGGGATTCTTGACGGTCCGGACGTGATTATGCCCGGCGGCAGCCCTGAATGTGGCGGCTCCGTAACCATCTATTTAAAAGGCGGCGAAGACGGGCGTATCGTCGAACTCGCGTGGACCGGGCAAGGCGACACCATAAGCATGGGCGCCGCGTCAATCGCCATCGAGCGCGTTCAGGCGGAGGATCTCGCCCAGAACGACGTACTAGCCTTCGAGTACGAGGATCTCGTAGAGCACATTGGCCGCGAAGTAATTGGAAGCCGCACCCGCAACGCAACCCTCGGTCTCTCCACCCTGAAAGCTGCAGTTCGCCAGTATCAGAGGGACCTCCTAAAGAACGACTCCGCCAAGGACTTGCAGGCGACGGAGATCGCTTAGCTAACGACGGCGCGGAGTCAGACAAGCGTGAGCATAATTTTGTAGTGCATGCCGTACCGCTATTTGGAAACCCTAGAAAATGCGTCTTTGGGAACCCAGATCCATCCTTCTTCGGGGACTATGCCTGAACCCGGTTCCTTAAGAGATTGCAGTTTCTCAGAGTATAGCCATGCGATAATAGCGCAACGGAGGGCATCCCGGACATCGTCACGAAATGCCCCTCCTCTACCATCCAACTGTTCGCGAAACTCGTGACTCTCATCTATCGATCTAAAGAGTGCTTGAAACTTGTCGCTGCTTTTGCAGGGTGCCGGGTAGGTTTCTATGATGGTTAGGTCTGTTTCGTCGTGATCGGCTTTCCAAACACCAACATCCTTCACACGGGAGCCCACGGCTCGTAGAAAGTGAATGCCTTTGGTTGACTGACTGCCTATCCGGTCTTGTACTGCCGACAGAGGTCTAAAGCCGTGCTTAGAAAGGAAGCGCTCTGTTTCGCGGAAGAGGTAGGGATTATGGCGGAATTCGCCCATCGAGGCTATGTGTCCATCAGTAGCAAGATCTACCATTGCAGTCGGCCATCCAAGAGGCGCATCTATAGCGATTACCGCCTCAAAATCTTCATGCGCCCCCACACCGCAGCGACTCAGCACGTTGATAACTAGCTCTTTGTCTCTATATCCATTTAGACTCGATTTGAGGTTGTCGCGCCACACAGTTCCTGTGAACTTAGGTTTGTTTCCCTCGTCTACCAGCACGCAAAGAGCGTCGCAACTCTTGGAGCTTTTGGTGCAATGCCAAGCTCCTACGTCCCATCCGATGTAGTATTTCATGCTACCTCCTGAGGCTTGAGCAGAGTTTATATGGAGTGTGTGCCTTCCGATAGGGTGGCGAACTGGTTTTTCGCTAAACTGCACGACTATGAGCGACAACGAAAATAACCCTCTGTGGAGTGGCAGGTTCGGTTCTTCGCCCGCTGAGGCATTCGAGCGCCTGAACGCTTCCATCCCCTTCGATATCCGGCTCGCACCCTACGATATCCAGGGATCTATCGCTCATGCGGAGATGCTGGGTGAAGTAGGCATCATCTCTGAGAAAGAATCTCGGGATCTTATGCGAGGTCTGGAAGCAGTGCTCGCCGAAGTCAAGGCTGGAGAGTTTTCTTGGACGTTGGCCGATGAGGACGTTCATACAGCGGTCGAGCGACGGTTGCGGGAGCTGGTGGGAGATGTCGCACGCAAGCTGCATACGGGGCGGAGCCGCAACGATCAAGTCTCTCTGGATCTTCATCTCTTCGCTCGCGACGCGGCCACCGAGATACGCGCTGCTCTCTTGGAGGTCATGCGGTCTCTCCTGGATGTGGCCGAGGAGAATCAGAGCCTCGTTCTGCCGGGATACACGCACCTCCAACGGGCGCAGCCGATACTGTTGGCACATCACCTTCTGGCCCACTTCGAGGCGTTTCGTCGAGATGTTGTTCGTCTGAAAGCTGCTCGGGATGCCGCGAACGTTTCGCCTCTAGGGGCAGCAGCTCTTGGGGGCACGCCGCATCCGATTGATACGGAGATTACGTCGGAGAAGCTCGGTATGAGGAAGTTTGAGAACTCGTTAGACGCGGTTTCGGATCGGGACTTCGCTCTGGATCTCCTATATGCCTGTGCCATGCTCGGGGTTCATCTTTCGCGGCTCGGGGAGGAGTGGGTGTTGTGGACGAGTGCCGAGTTCGGGTACGCGGAGCTGGACGATGCGTACTCCAGCGGCTCATCCATCATGCCGCAAAAAAAGAACCCGGACGCCTATGAGTTGATGCGCGGCAAGGCGGGGCGTTTGATCGGGAATCTCAACTCACTCCTCATTACTCTCAAAGGCTTACCGTTAGGCTACTCCAAAGATCTCCAGGAAGATAAAGAACCACTCTTCGACGCGATCGATGCCGTCCTGCCAATGCTAGCTGTACTCCCGGAGATGTTCCGCACCGCCACCTTTGACGGCGACCGGATGCTCGGCGGCGCTGGTGGGTTCGCGCTAGCCACCGAGCTCGCGGACTTCCTCGCCGGGCAGGGAGTGGCGTTTCGGGACGCGCATCACGCCGTAGGTCGGTTGGTCCGGCGCTGCGAGGAACTCGACATAAGCTTGGAAGATATTCCACGCGAGGAGTTGAAGGCTGCGCATCCGGTGCTGGCGGATCTGCCGCAGGAGCTCCTAACGCCTGCGGGCAGTGTCTCGAACAAGAAGTCCGCCGGTTCGACTTCGCCGGATTCGGTGAATGCTCAGTTGGAGAGAGCCCGGCAATCGCTAGAAGAGGCGACCTGAAACTAGCGCCGGGAGTTTCATAGGGCCGTGACCTCCATTCGGACGGTGTGTTCGCGTATTGGCTTTCGGCGTGTATAGTGGGAGTTGGTCGAGATCTAGACGGAGGTAAGCCGGTGAAGATCGTACAGATGTCCGATGTGCATGTTGGTTCGGGGTTGTTTCGTCCGGATCTCTTAGAGGCAACAATCCAAGAGACGAACGCCATCGCCCCGGATCTCGTCGCCGTGGTCGGCGACCTTACGATGGAGGGCTACCCCTGGGAGTTCGAGGAGGCGAAAGGCTACCTTGACCGTCTGGAATGCGAGAACGTCGTATATTCGATGGGCAACCACGACGCCAAGAACGTCGGCTATCGGCACTTCGAGGAGTTCTTCGGCATCCGGGAGCGGTCGGTCGAGATCTCGGTCCCGGAAGGTGTGGCAAAGGTCGTCTCGCTGGACTCCACAAAGCCGGACCTCGATGAAGGCGAGGTTGGGCGCGAGCATTACGGATGGTTGGATTCGGAGTTCCGGGGCTGGGATCAGGGGCCGAGGATACTCATGATCCACCACCACATTCTCGCCGTTCCCGGTACGGGCCGCGACGTGAACAACCTGCGCGACGCGGGCGACGTAATGGCGATCCTTCGCGAGCTAAAGGTGGATATGGTCCTCTCCGGCCACCGGCACGTGCCCTACGTCTGGAGCATCTCCGGCGTGAGGATCGTGCATTCCGGCACCGTATCCACCATGAGAATCCGAGGAGTCATGCCGCCCTCGTACAACATCATCGAATTCGACGAGGACTCCGTCGAGATCACACTGCAAGAACCCGGCAAAGGCTCCGCAGGCCAACAACCTCTTGCCAGCTTCTCCCGCAGTCCCGTCAGCACGAGCAAGTTCTACCCGGACTACGAGAACTTCGTCTTCTACGACAGGCTGCCGTTTCTGTAGAAGTTACACGCCGCCGAGTATGACGCTTTTCAGGTCGAGGTACTCTTCGACCCCGTGCCGACCGCCCTCGTGACCCAAGTCGAGTCCCTTGAAACTTTTTAAAAGTACCTGCCGTACTTGGTCCGTTGAGGCTTTTAGTGGTCGGTGATGTTCTTCGTCGGCGATTGCCCCGGACCTGGGCAGTCATGCGGATGGTACTTTGCTTGACTGACCGTGGAATCTGAGTGTCCGAGGGAGTTTTGGGCTGCGCCTATCCACGCTCGGAGCGGGCGCTCGCGGATCTCGCACGCCAGGGCGTTCGGGTTCTCGTCAATCTGCACGAGAAGCCCCAAGACCCGCATCGACTCGCCCGAAACGGCTTGAGAGAAGTCCATCTGCCGGTGGGGGATTTTACCGCGCCTACGCAGGAGCAACTTGAGGCTGGAGTAGCAGCCATCCTGGAGTCTCGTGCGGTTGGAGAACCTGTAGCGGTCCACTGCGGCGGAGGGCTGGGCCGTACCGGAACGCTACTAGCGTGCTACCTGGTGTGTAGTCATGGACTCGGTGCGGGAGAGGCAATCCGTCGGATACGCGAGCAGAGACCCGGCTCAGTCGAGACAGCCGCACAAGCTGCGGCGGTGGAGGCGTTCGAACGTAGCACCGGTTAGGTTATCCCAAAGTTCGTAGAAGTTGAGAGCAGAAGCTCTGCGAAGCCCCGTTGGCCCGTGCAGAGACAAAAATTCAGAGTTGTCGGAGGCGAGCCCTGCTGGTGACCTACCAGGCAGCCTTACGTGCGAGGAGTCCGCTCGCCAGCACTGCGGCGGCCAGCGTTAGCGTAAGGCCAGAACCGCCGGTTTCGGGCAATGTTTCGCTCTCTCCGTCGACCGCCGAGACACCTTCAGAGTTTAAGAAACCGGCCTCTTCGCATTGCTCCAGCACGCGCTGGGCACCGGGGGAGATGTTTCCCGACTCGAAGGTCCCTTGCTCGAGGAAGAAGGCGAACGAGGTGCAGTCGGTGGCGCCGTCACCGTCGATGATGACGGTCCCTTCTTCTTTCAGTACGTAGTCCGGTGCGTTCCCCGATGTCTGCGCCAGGGCGGGCGTAACGGTGACCGTTACGGTCATCATTGTTGCCAGGAGTGCAGCCGCCAGTAAGGACACAAACGAGCTTGGTTTCACCACGGGCCATGCAGATCGTTCGGGTGCCGGAAATAGATCACCTGGAACTCCTGCCGGTATGTCATTCTCCGCCTCTCCGATAGCCCGGCTACGATGTCGATCATTATGCACCGTTTCTTGTCCCCTGATAGTCAACCGAAAAGCTTATGGACACCTCTCCCTGACACTAACCTAGACACCGTGAATTCAGTGCACCAAGTTTAGCAATGAAACAAACAAGCAGAGTAAGTATAGTTGTTATCCGGGATCATGCGCAAGAGCAAATTGGGCTTCGTGTTGAAGGCCACGTGTGAGCCAACCGGAGATCCTGCAAACTTTCTGGGACGCTTACCAACCGACTATCGAAACCTGAACTGCTGACGCGCTGACTAACTCTACGCTTTGTCTAGAATTTCGATGCCTGCGGGTTGATCTGTCTTCTCGAAGGCTCGCCGCAGCAGGTCTCGGCCTTCTTCGCGTTCCTCGTCAGAGCGGGCTTTGTCGAGTACGGTTTGGATAGATTCCTCGATACCGGCTTCGTCGAAGATTATGCCTGGCATGGCGATGACTACCTCCCGGATCTGGCGGTAGATGAAATCCGGCTCTCCGGCGTAGGCCCAGCCATTGCGGGCGAGGACCCAGGCCCAGCCTTTCATGCGGATGGTGTTCTCGATATCTTCGTCGTCGAGGCCGAACATCTCGATGCGGAGCCGGTGGGCGGTGATCAACTCAGGTCTTATGCGTACTGTCGTGGTCATAAAGTCAGTTTAGCAGGATGCTTCCACTACACGAGGATTCGCCCGGACTTTACTTTTGCGGCGAATCTGTTGCCTCCAAGATGATAAGCGAGATACCGCCAATCCGGCGCGTCGAGCACGAGCACGTCGGCCTTGTAGTCGGGTGCGAGCCTGCTAACGTCGTTCAAGCCGAGTACGTGAGCGGCGTTGGCGGTGCAGGCCGTGAGCGCTTCGGCAGGGGAGAGCTTGAGGCGCGTACAGGCCAGATTCATGACCAGTGGCAGGGATTCGCAGAAGGAGCTTCCAGGGTTGAAGTCGGTCGCCAGCGCGACGATAGCGCCTTCGTCGGCGAGCAAGCGGGCGGGAGGAAGAGGCAGGTCCAGGAATAGGGCGCAGGCCGGAAGGAGGACTGCCGCCACGTTGCTCCTAGCGAGCATCCGGGCTCCGGCGTCGCCGGTGTTTTCGAGATGGTCCACGCTGCGGGCGGCGAGCTCTATAGCCAGTGGGATCGCGCCGCGCTCGGAGAATTGATCCGCGTGTAGCCGCAACGCGAGTCCGTACTTGCTACACGCTTCGAGATATCGTCGGGCCTCCGGCGTCTCGAAAGATCCGCGTTCCAGGAAGACATCCCCGGCTTGTACGAGAGGCGCGGCCTGCGGTAAGACTTCCCGGATCACGAACTCTACATACGCCGCTGCATCGTCGTATTCCGGTGGCACGGTATGCGCCCCGAGAAACGTTGAGTGTACGTCGATGGGGCTCGTCTGGGCGGCAGCGTGGATAGCGCGAAGAGATTTCAGTTCGGTTTTGAGGTCAAGGCCGTAGCCGGATTTCGCCTCGGCGGTCGTGGTGCCATGGTCGAGCATCCAGCCGAGATGCTTTTCGATGGCCGCAGAGAGGTCGGATTCGGTTCCGGCTCGGGTTGCGGCGACTGTGGAGCGAATGCCACCGCCTGCGGCCTGGATCTCCTCGTAGGCTGCTCCGCTCGCCCGCAGCTCGAATTCCGCCGCTCGGTGCCCGAGAAAGGCCGGGTGCGCGTGACAATCTATGAGCCCCGGCAGCGCGACTTTGCCGCGCCCGTCGAGGCTCTCGTATTGCACGCCGGTCGGGATCCCTTCTAGCACTTCTTTTGGAGGACCAATAGCGACGATGCGGTCGCCGGAGATCGCGATGGATGCGGGGGAGTGTATCGTTAGGTTTCCCAGGGCTTGGCCTCTTAGTGGCCCGTTTCCGGGCGGCGTAACGGCGGCCTGGAGGTCGTGGACCAGGAGCGTTACATCAGCCACGGTCTTCTCTGTAAACGCGACGCCCGCCGACCCACGTCCCCGCCACGACCGCACTGCTAGCGCCGAACACTAGAGCCGAAGGCAACGCCGAAGGCTGCACATCCACGAGGCTCGGGTGTGTCAGGTCCAACTCGATGAAGTCCGCTGGATCTCCGGACTTCATTCCTTCCACGCCCCAGCCCGTTCGCAGCAGATACGGCGTGGGGGAGACGTCATCGCCGGAGATGAGGACGTTGCGACGATCGGAGAGCCTGCGCGCATTCGTCTCAATCTCACGCAGTTCTTCCAACGGGTCCACCCGGACGTGCGAATCGGAGCCGATGGTTAGCGGGATGTCGCGATTCAGGATGCCTTTGGCTGGTAAGAAACCATCACCCAGGTTCCCCTCTGTGGTGGGGCACGCGCATACCGATGAGCCTCGCTCGGAGAGGAGATCCAACTCCCGCTCATTCGCGTGCGTGGCATGCACGATGGTGGTCTGCGGCCCTAGAAATCCGCACTCCGCCAACAACTCTACCGGACGCAGCCCGTGCTCACGCTTGCACTCCTCGATCTCTCGCGGTTGTTCATCCGCGTGTATGTGGAGCTTTAGACCCTCGGTATTCGCGTAAGCACGCAAACCTTCGAGCCACACACGAGGCACTGCCCGCACGCTGTGCGCCGCCACCCCGACTTCGACCATCGGACGCTCCGACGCCCAACCTCGTAGAGCGTCAACCCTTTCGAGGAATTCCGGTAGCTCCGAGTCTACGAAGCGCAGATGACCACCACGGTTGTAAGCTGTGGGGAGCAGCAAAAGTCGGATTCCCACAGCCTCGGCTGCTTCCGCTACGGCTTTCGCTAGAGCGTTCGGGTTTTCGTAGGGGGTTCCGTCGGCCTGGTGGTGAACGTAGTGAAATTCGGTGACGCTGGTGTAACCTGCAGAGAGCATCTCCCCGAAGCAGCGTTCACTTGTGAGTCGCATGGACTCGGGGGTGAGATCACCTGCCAGCTCGTACATCTTCTCGCGCCACGTCCAGAAGTCGTCGTGCGGGTGCGAGGGGTCGATACGTTCCACGGTGCCGCGCAGCCCGCGCTGGAAAGCGTGGCTGTGATCGTTTACGAAGCCGAGACAGAATGCCCGGCCCGGCAGCCGTTCGCCGTCTTCGCTTGGTCCGATCCCCACAATGCAGCCATCTTCGATAGTTATGCCGACTCCGGCCTGTGCGCCGTGGGCATCCAGGATGAGATCGGGGAGTAGAGTTCGTCTCAAGCGTCGAGCATCGGCATTTTGATGCCGAGACGTTTGGCGGCGGCCCTGGCGGACTCGTAGCCCGCGTCGGCGTGCCGAACGACTCCTATACCGGGATCATTGGTCAGGACTCGTTCGAGGCGGGCCGCGCCTTCTTCGGTTCCGTCGGCGAGGACTTGCGCTCCGGCGTGGATGGAGCGTCCGATCCCCACGCCGCCGCCGTGGTGGACTGCGACCCAGCTCGCTCCTCCGGCGGTGGCGAGCAGGGCGTTTAGGATGGGCCAGTCGGCGATGGCGTCCGAGCCATCTTTCATGGACTCGGTCTCGCGGTTGGGGGAGGCGACGCTACCGGTGTCGAGGTGATCCCGCCCGATAATTATCGGCGCGGAGATGGTGCCGTCCGCCACCAGTTCGTTGAACCGCAGCCCGGCCTTGTACCGCTCCCCGGCCCCGAGCCAGCAGATACGAGCAGGCAAGCCCTGGAAGTGGACCTTCTCACGGGCCTCCGAGATCCACCGCGAGAGCCGTTCATCTTCGGGGAATAGCTCCAACATCGCATCGTCGGTGGCGGCGATGTCCGCCGGATCTCCTGAAAGCGCGGCCCACCGGAACGGCCCCTTACCCTCGCAGAAAAGCGGTCGGATGTACGCCGGGACGAACCCCGGATACGAGTAAGCCCTCTCGAAGCCGCCGAGCTTCGCCTCGCCGCGCAGAGAGTTGCCGTAGTCGAAGACCTCCGCGCCCCGATCCATGAACCCGACCGTCGCCTCACAATGCCGGGCCATCGAAGCGCGAGACTCGTTTATGTAGACTTCCGGGGCCGACTCGCGCAATTCGGAGGCGTCGTCGAGATCGTAGCCAGTCGGCACGTAGCCGACGAGCGGGTCGTGAGCGGAGGTCTGGTCGGTGACCACGTCCGGGACGTAGCCACGTTCGAGCAGGGCCGGGAAGATCTCCGCCGCATTCCCGAGGATTCCGATTGACACTGCTTCGCCAGCCTTCTTGGCTTCCTCGGCGCGGGCTATGGCATCGTCAAGGTCGTCGATGCGTTCGTCGAGGTAGCGGTGCTCGATGCGGCGGTCGATGCGCTTTTCGTCGATCTCGACGCACAAGGCTACGCCGCTGTTCATGGTGATGGCGAGTGGCTGCGCTCCGCCCATGCCGCCAAGACCGGCGGTTAGGCAGACGCGGCCTTTCAGGGTGCCGTCGAAACGCTGTTCGGCGACAGCGGCGAAGGTCTCGAAAGTCCCCTGAAGGATTCCCTGGGTTCCTATGTAGATCCAAGATCCCGCCGTCATTTGGCCGTACATCGTGAGCCCGGCCTTCTCCAATCCCCGGAACGTCGCCCAATCCGCCCACTCGGGGACGAGCAGGGAGTTCGCGATCAGGACCCGGGGCGACATCGGATGCGTCTTGAAGACAGCCACGGGCTTGCCGGACTGCACGAGCAAGGTCTCGTCGTTTTCAAGGTTTTGCAGCGTGCTAACTATCGCCCAGAAGCTCTCCCAACTTCGGGCGGCCTTGCCAGTGCCACCGTAGACAACGAGGTCTTCGGGGCGCTCGGCGACTTCGGGGTCGAGGTTGTTCATCAGCATCCGCAGGGCGGCCTCCTGATGCCAGCCTTTGCAGGTTAGCTCCGTGCCGCGCGGCGCTTGGATAGTCGGGGCTTTCTGGGTTTCCGTCATTACTGCCTCCTCGTCGATTGCAAATCTCGCATTAACGTGGTCAGGACGGCGAGCGCCGCTTCGACGTCTCTCCAATCCGCCGCTTCGTCGGGCGCGTGGCTTACGCCGTTCTCCGAAGCCACGAAGAGCAACGCCGCCGGAACCGCCGCCGCTACGTGCTGCGCGTCGTGTCCAGCGAAGCTCACGACCCGTCGGTAGTTCGCTCCAGTCTCCTCGCACGCGGCCTCTACTGCTTGCACCATCTCAGCATCCATCGGTGTCGGTTCGGAGGCGGACAGGGAGCTCTCAGAGAAAGTCACACCCCGCGATTCCGACGCATCGCGGGCTCCGTCGAGTAGTTCTTCGAGGAGATTCTTTGCCTCTCCGGTCTGTGTGCTTCGTATATCCACACCTAGTTCCGTTACTCCGGGGATGCTGGTCAGGGCATTTGGCGCTACTCTCAAGGTGCCGACGGTTGCGGTAGTGTGAGGTGCGTAATCGTTGCAGAGACGCTCCGCGAGCAACGTAGTCTCGGCGGCGGCGCAGAGTGCGTCGTGGCGTTCCGTGGCGGGTGTCTCTCCGGCATGGGCTACCTCTCCGGTGAAGTGGAAGCGGTGTCGAACTGGACCTGCAATGGTGGTAGCTATACCGATAGAGTAGCCGTCGCGCTGGAGATCTGCGCGTTGTTCTATGTGGATCTCGACGTGCGCCAATACGCGATCTAGAGGCGACCGCTCCAGGCGCGGAAGTCCACCCAAAGCCCGTAGATATTCGTCTCGGGCGGAGAGGGCGTCCTTACCGTTGGCATCGCGCATCTTGGCGAGGTCGCCCTCCGAGAGTTTTCCGGTCATGCAGCGCGACCCGATGGTGCCGGCCCCGAACCGGGCGGCTTCTTCGGCGGCGCATATCAGAAGACCGCATTGTCCCCCTATGCTCTCCACCGCTTCGACCGCCAGGATGGTACCGAGCGGGCCGTCGAGTCGTCCGCCGTCGGGGACGGTATCGACGTGCGAGCCGCTGGTCACGAATGGTCCGTCGCCGGGTGGCAGACACCACAGGTTGCCGAATGGGTCGATGGCGGGTTCGAGACCGGCTTCGCAGGCCCATTGGGCTACTAGCAGTGTGGCTTTCGCTTCTTTTTGTGAGAACGCGGGGCGGTTTGCGCCGCCTTTTGCGCCGCCATTTGGGCTTGGTGCTAGGGTGAAAAGTTCTTCGATACGGTCCTGGACTCTTCTTGTTATCGAGATCACGCCTCAAACCATCCCAGCCTCGCCGCCCGATGTTCGAAGTCTTCGAGACTTGTCTGCGCCCGCTCCGGAGCCGCATCCGAGAGTGCTTCGAGCAATGCCGTGGAGAGCGCCATCGCCGCCGTCTGCGAATCGAACACGAGCCGTGATCCAACCCCCGCCGGTAGCACCCGGTCGCTCAAAGTCGCGAGGGTCTCGGAGTCCCGGTCGGTCACAGTGGCTATTCGCATCCCTAGCTCACGGGCGTAGCGCATCATTTCCAGGGTCTCTCTGGGATAACGCGGCATCACGAAACACAGAGCCCACGTTGCGCCGGAACGTTGCGCGTGTACGAGTTCGTCCGTGCCGGTGCTGCCGCCGGCGGTAACGAGGCGAACGTCCGGGTGGATTCGTTCGGCGAAGTAGCCAAAGTATTGGGCGAGAGGGGCGCTGGCTCTCAATCCGAGCACCACAAGCGGATCGGAAGCGGCTAATTCTCTACCGAGGTCTCCTATCCCATTCTCATCCCCGAGTGATTCCCGCAAAGCCCGCAGGTTCGAGATCTCATCATCCACCGAAGCCTGGAACTTGTTCCGCTGGCCATCTTCAACAACACCCAGAGCCATCCGGCGGAGATCCCGTTGAAACTCCCCGTATCCGGCGTACCCGAGCGCGACCGCGAGTCGCGTCACCGTCGGCTGACTAACACCAACCCGTGCGGCCAACTCCACACTCGTAAGAAACGGAGCCTCCCGCGGATGATCCGCCACAAACCGCGCCACCCGCCGCTGCGTGGGCGAAAGCCGACGCCGATCAAAAAGCCCTGGCAACCGCTCAAACTCGATATCCCGCGCCACACTATCCAAACGGCGAACTCACCCTATCCGTCGCTCCTCTTACTTGTTACACTACAATGAATGAAATTATACACAACATCCACAAGAGCCGCACATTGTGAATTAAAAAATTCACGTGGGAATTTGGTTTATGGGGGAGGTGATCTCGGTGGACCCGGTTTCGTTGGGTAGTGGGACGGTGATGTTGACCGGGGATGATCTCTACATCGAGGAGGTCGTCAGTGTTGCTCGGCTCGGGGCTCGGGTGGAGGTTTCCGGGGCGGCCCTGGATCGGGTTCGGCAGGCTCGGGCGGTGGTTGAGCAGGTGCTGGAGCGTGGAGACCTCGTCTACGGTATGAATACTGGCGTGGGTTCTTTGGCCCGGTATCAGATCCCCTTTGAGAGCCTGGATCATTTCTCCGCGAAGCTCGTCAGCCGTCATACCACCCACCAGGGGGCGGAGGTTGCAGCCAGCGTCGTGCGGGCGATGATGGTAACGCGCATCAACGGCATGGCGAAGGGCGGTGTTGGCGTGCGGACAGAGCTTGTCCAAGCGTTCGTCGATGCATTAAACGCCGGGGTTCATCCCATAGTAAGACTCGGAGGGAGTGTGGGACAGGCGGATCTCGCAGAGATGGCCGAGATCGGGCAGGTCCTGATAGGTCGTGGCGAAGCGGAATACGGTGGTCAGCGCATGAACGGCGCCGACGCGCTACGGGCGGCGGGATTGGAGCCACTCGGACTCAAAGCCAAAGAAGGACTTGCGCTCATCAGCGCCAACGGCATCACGATGGGGCAGGGGTCTCTCGTGCTAGCCGACGTCGCCGATCTCCTCGATGTCTTCGACATATCCGCTGCGCTCTCTATGGAGGCTTTCGGCGCGAACCTCTCGACGATTCACCCGGAGGCTGCTCGGTTGCGGCCCCATCCCGGTCAGGCGCGGGCGGCGGATCGGCTGCGGGAGTTGCTCGACGGTAGTTATCTGCTCCGTCCGGGGGCGGCGCGTAGTCTGCAAGACCCGCTCTCGTTTCGGTGCATTCCCCAGACACACGGAGCTTGCTACGACGCACATGCGTATTCCAGAGGGACGATGGAAGTCGAGATCAACTCCGCCAGCGACAACCCTCTGGTCCTGATCGAAGACCAAAGCATCATCTCCGTCGGCAACTTTGACGTGGTAGCTCTCGCCGTTGCCTTCGATCTCTTGCGCGTCGCCGTCGCTCAAGTAGTCCACCTAGCTAACGAGCGAATCCAGAAGCATCTCTGGTCTCAATTCAGCGGTCTCCCTACGGGATTAGCTGCCCGCGACGGCGACGAAGGACTCCGACCCCTGGGTTACACTTCCGCCTCCCTCGCCGCAGAAGCTCGCGTGCTCGCAAACCCCGTCTCGCTCGACTATCGGGGGCAGATCGCCGAGGGGGTAGAGGATCACGCCAGCATGGCTCCCCTCGGAGTCCGCAAGACCGAAGAGCTGGTCGAAGTAGCTCGCCGCATGGCCGCTCTGGAGCTTACGGTTTCCACTCGCGCCCTGGAACTGCGTGGTCGCCCGAGGCTCGGCACCGGAACGAGCGTCGTCCAGGATCTCGTAAGCCGATTCGGCGCAACGGACCCCGAAGAACAATGGCCAGACGTGGACGGCTTAACAGAAGCCATAGCCGACGGACGCCTAATAGCTCGCGTAGCCGCCGAGATCGGACCCCTAGAACCAGTCTCGACCCCCGGCGATGCCGTAGGACCAGCGGACTAGCTCTACAAAAACCTTGCTAGCCATGAGAGTGTCTCTTCGATCCAGTACGCTCCGACTCGGTGGTCTTCGCCGGGCATATCCACGAAGCGTAGGCGTTCGGGGGCGGCTGAGTAGTGAGGGACTAGCGTGTCGTAGAAGCTTCGGGCGTTTGGATAGGGTGTGACTTGGTCTTCCGTGCCGTGGACGATCATGACCGCCGTGGGGAAGCTTTGCGCAGCTTCAGGGGCGTAGGCTGCCTCTTGGCGGATCGAGCTCCCCGGTCCCGGTGCGGTCGGCATCAGGGCGACGGCGACTTTTGGCGCGGGGTCCCTCTCCCCGCACGCGACGGCTAGAGCGACCGCGCCGCCCATCGACGTCCCGACCATCCCAATGCGTGTAGTGTCGATCTCCTCGCGCTCCGCCATCCAGGCCAAGACCTCGCTGGATTCCTGGATCGTACCTTCCAGGACTTCCTGAAAGAGGCTGTCGCGGTTGTTCTCCATGCGCAGGTCGAAATCTTTGGGGGCGCGGTCGCCGTGCATGGCCGCGTCCGGCAGGACGGCTATACAGCCCGAGTCAGCTAGGGGCAGGGCCAAATGAAGTAGATCATCCGTTTTCTTTCCAGAGAAGCGGTGCTGGATCACCACCGCCGGTAGCGGCCCCGCTACATCAGCAAGCCGCACCGAAATCAGCGGAACCCCACCCGCGTACCAGCGCTCGACGCGATAATCGTTAGCTCCTCGAAGCAACGTACTTCCTCGACTTCCCTCTAACCGTCCAAACAAGAGACCGTCGCGATATGTTACCGCGACGGTCTCGTAGAGCTATGTAGCTTTGCAGCTAAGAGATACTAGAGAATACCTGCACTCTCCAGATGCTCCTGAGCCACATCCTCCGGGTCTTCCTGTTCGAGGTCCACCTTACCGTTTAGCTCGCGCATCTTGTCGGCATCGAGGCTGGCGGAGACTTCGTTGAGGATCTTCTTCGCGTCGTCGTTATTGTCCAGGAATTTCTGGGTGACGACCGGCGCCGGATAGTACTTGGGCCAGATGTCTTTAGGATCTTCGAGCACTATGAGTTCGTCGGAGGCGAGCTGTCCGTCGGTGGTGAACCCGATAGCGACATCCGCATCGCCTTGAGACAACGCCTTGTAGCGAATACCGAGGCTGTTGACGATCTTGATGTCCTTGAAGTCGAGTTTCGGATAGCTCTCTTGCATGTTCGGGTAGCCGTCCGAGCGGTTCTGGAATTCGGAGTATGAAGAGAACACGAGCTGATCCGACTTCTCGGCAAGGTCCGCCAGGGTCTTTATGCCCAACTCTTCGGCCTTGCTCTTACGCATCGCGATACCGTAGTTGTTTTCGAACGGCGCGGGTTCCAGCATCTGCATTGGCGTGTCTTCACGGTTCTCGTAGAACTTCGCGACCTGCTTGTAGGTTTCGTCGGCGGTCTTTGGATACGAGTCTGCCGGCTTCTTCAAAATGGCGACGTACGCCGTGCCAGTGTACTCCGGGTACACGTCTATGGTGCCATCCTGTAGCGATTTGTCCATGACCTGCTCGGAACCGAGGTTCAGGTTGCGCTCCACGTCGTAGTCAGCCGCCTCGAACGCCTGAGCGTACATCTCACCGAGGAGGACCTGCTCGGTAAACTTCTTCGAGCCGACAGAGACGCTGCCGCCGCTGCCGCCGCTATCTCCACCACCACCGCTGCCGCCGCCACAGGCCGCCGCCACCGACACCAGCGACGCAACCATCATCAGCGTTACCGCCCTTATCCACTTATTCCCGTTCAGCAATGTTCTCTCCTTTTTCATTAGTTTACTTGCCACGTTTTGCGGCGATTCGCAGCCCCTTTGGGGTGAAGCCTCTTTCGAGACCAGCAAATAGTACCTCAGTAATGATCGCTAGAACCGCCACTGAAAGGGCACCGGCTAGTGCGATCGCGGTGCTATTGCGCTGGAATCCTTCGACGATATAGTCGCCGAGTCCGCCAGCACCGATGAAAGTACCCAAAGTCACGCTCGCTACCACCTGTACCGCTGCTGTCCGTATACCGGCGAAGATGATCGGAGCGGCTATAGGAACTTGCACGCCTGCCAGTATCTGGCGACCGGAAAGTCCCATGCCTTTGGCGGCATCCAGAGTCTGCGCGTTGACTTGCCGCAGCCCGACAACGCCGTTGATGAGTATGGGCGGTATCGCAAGAAGCGTGACCGCAACGAGCGCATTGTCGAAGCCAAGACCGAGAAACGGCAACATAATAACCAGAAGCGCTAGCGAGGGTATAGCTCGACCAAGGTTGCCGATATTGATCGCTATGGTGGAGGCTGTGTCTGAGCGATTTACGGCAATGGCTACTGGGATAGCGATCAGCACTCCCAACAAGACCGCAAGAGCCGATAGCTCGATGTGGACGATGACATTGCGGATAAAGTCAGCTCGCTGAAATACTTGCAAAAATTCTTGCATTCTACGTCGCCCCCCTCGAACGTCGGGACCACGGGCTTAGAATTCGTTCGACCCTCACGAATATCAGGTCGGCCCCGATAGCCAACAACGTAGTCATTACGGCTCCGGTAAGGTATAAGGTCGGAAAATCCCTATCGATGCCGTCGAAGATCAAATCTCCAAGACCTCCCCCACCAATGTAAGCTCCGATAACCGCAATACCAATGACCGTTACCATCGCGATCCTCATGCCGGCCACGATCACCGGCAGTGCCAACGGCAACTCGACACGCCAAAGTATCTGGCGATCCGTGAGCCCCATGCCCCGTGCCGCGTCTTTGGTCTCCGGCGGTACGGAATCAAGCCCCGTGACCACGTTGCGGATCATAACGAGTAGTGAGTACAGCACCAGCGCGATGATCGCCGGTGTCTTGCCTACGCTGAGACCGACGACAAAGATCAAGAGCGTAAACATCGCGAAGCTTGGGATCGTATAGAAGAAGCCCGTCAAAAGCGTCACCGGTGTATACAGCTTTCGGTAACGAGCGCACAGGATACCCACCGGCACCGAGATCACTAACGCGATTGCCAGCGAGACAACGCAAAGATACAGATGCTCGAAGAATGCTGGTATTACGTCTTCGACAAAGTTGTCCGCCAGCCATCCCCAGTCTACTAAGCCCTTGTCTTCTGGTTCGAAGAGTTCTTGTAGTAAGGCTAAGGTAGCGGTCGGAGGGTCGTCCGCACTATCCACGCGAGACCTCCGACTCGGAGGAATCAGAGCCGTGGGACACCTTCATTATCGACTGCAGCGTGATCGTGCCTTGCGTGCCTCCATTGCCGTCGGCACCATCAATCACCAAACCGCGATCCGTCCCCGCGCCAATGATCTCCGAGAGCGCGTCTTTGAGATCCCACCCAGACTCGATGCGCGGCAGATCGTTGCTGCCGCCGTTGGCCGGTTCGAGCGGCATGTCTCCAACCAACGTGAGCGAGAGACGCTTGAGTACCCGATCTCCGCCAACGAACGACTGCACGAATTCCGAATTTGGCTCGGCGAGAATCTTCTCTGGCGTATCGTACTGGGC
>JBGTFQ010000183.1:0-6127 GCA_041747155.1 Rubrobacteraceae bacterium | reverse complement strand
TGCCAGGGAGGCTGGTACAGAGTGCTAAAGTCCATCTTCAGAATTCCCGGACTGTTGACCATAGTCGCTGGGCTCGCGCTCGTTGTGCTCGTATACACGGGTTGGAATCCGCTAATGGGACAGATGGAAAGAAGCTCGGCCGAAGAGCCGGACCGAGGCTTGGGCGACCTTCCGACACTGGCGGATACGGGAGGCGACTCCGCCGGAGGCCAGGCGCGCTCGCGAGCTTGAGGGCGACTGGGAAGCCTGGCTCGACTTCTTCCTCGAAGGCGTAGAAAGCACCGCCGGGTCCGCCGTAGACACCGCCCACCGGCTGCTCGCCCTCTTTCACGACGACCCCGCCCGCGTACAGTCGCTCGGTCGCTCCGCCGCTAACGCCCTGCGGGTCTTCGACGCTCTTCGCGACCGGCTCCTAGCCAACCTGAACGCCCTAACCCAAAGCACCGGGGCCAGCTACCCAACCGTCGCCCGTGCGGTGGAGGCGCTAGAGAACCTCGGCATCGTGCGTGAGATCACCGGCCGCAAACGTGAGCGGGTGTTCGCCTACACCCGCTATCTCGAAATCCTCAACGAAGGAACAGAGCCCCTTTAAAGATCCGCTCCTCCGACCCGATGCTGGGCATGGCTACAAAAAGTCCCCCACCAAATACGCCGCAGACCCACGGAGCTACCCCAAACCCAGCCTAGATTGACGCCCTCCGGATTTCGCTTCGCCAGCTTATACTTCTCGGCTTAACTGTACGAGCCAAGATCGAGGCTCTTGACACAACCGCAAAATATAGCTATATTTGTTCTCATAAGACATCAGATGATTTCATCTGATGAATGTTTACGACGAGTGGGGAAACGCTTGGTACGGACGGGATTGGTGGACCAGCTTGTAGGGGATCTGGTCGAGGACATAGTGAGTGGGGTTTTCCCGCCGGGGTCGGTGTTGCCGGCTGAGGCTGAGTTGGCGGAACGAGCTGAGGTAAGTCGCTTGACTGTTAGGGAGGCTATAACGGTGCTTCGTACAAAGCGGGTGTTGGAGGTGAAGCACGGGCGCGGCACGTTTGTAAATCCTATCTCCCATTGGTCGCCCTTTGATCCCACACTTCTAGCGGCTCGTTCGGGGGACACGGTGGGGGCGGGGGCACTGCCGAAGAAACTCATAGAAGCTCGTCGGCTTGTGGAGGTTGGGGTTGTAGAACTTGCGGCGGCTCGTAGGTCTGCGAAGGATCTCGAAGCGCTGGCCGAAGCTCTGGAGCGGATGAAGAAGGCCGGGGATGACGTGGATGCTATCGCCGAAGCGGACATAGAGTTCCATAAGATAATTCTGGCCGCTGCGGGCAATGCGTTCATCGCAGCTTTGTTCGATCCCATAAGGCAACTCGTGTGGGCCGCCCGGCGTCAGACCAAAGGATACCCTCAGATCAGGGCGCGAGCCATCGCCGCGCACACCCGAATCCTCAAGACCATACGCGATAAGGACCCGGAAGCCGCGCGTTGGGCCATGAACGATCACCTAGTACAGACCGAGGAAGACCTCGATAACCTCTTCGTGGAGGATGACGACGAATGAGTAAACCCAATCAAAGGGGCCGAGCATGAAACAGAAAGTGGCGGTACTGCATACAAGCTTCGTTTTTCTGAATGTGGAGTCTTCGGTCACCGATCTTTTGGACGAAGTCCTACCAGAGACCGAGGTCATGCATTTCGTGGATAGCGACGTGCTCGCCACCGTGATGCGGGAACAGGAGATCAGCACTCGCAGCACCTCTCGTATGGTGCATCTCGCACAGGCCGCTGAGGAAGCGGGAGCCGACGTGATCTTCTCTGCATGTTCCTCTCTCGGACCTGCGATGGAGGTCGCTCGTCAGAAAGTCGAGACTCCCCTAGTCAGGATCGACGACGGCATGGCTCGCAAGGCCGTGGAGATCGCCTCGCGCATCGGGGTGCTCGCGACTGTCCCAACCACCCTCGGACCGACCGTGGACCTGATCGAACAAAAAGCCGTCGACATAGGCAAGGAGATCACAGTCCAGCGAGAACTCAGCGAGGGCGCGTTCGAGATACTCATGAACGGGGATAAAGAACGCCATGACGAAATGGTGGTCGAGAGCGCCAAAAAACTCGCCCCCTCAGTCGAAATCCTCGTGCTAGCCCAGGCTTCGATGACGCGGCTCGCGCCGAGGCTCAAGGAGGAAACCTCCCTGGAAGTACTCAGCAGCCCCCGGTTGGGAGTCGAGTACGTCAAGCAGGTGCTGCAAGCCCAACCGGAAGCGGTCTCGACTTGAGATCCAGCATCCAGCGTTCTGGAGGTTATATGACCTAACGAACCCGAATAGCCCGAAGTTGGCAACAAATCAATGCAAATGCCGCCTGGATATTGGGGAATGTTGGGTGGTTGGAAAGGAGGACAGATGAAGAAATTAGGTGCGCTCATCGTGGTAATGGGGGTGTTCGTAGCTGCGGGCTGCGGTGGCGGTGCTCTATCGTCCGGAGGCGGCGAAGACGAGGAACTCTACGTATTCCTGCCGAAGTCCCTGGACAACCCGTACTGGGTCGATGCTCGAAAGGGGATGAAAGCCGAGGCCAAAAAGCTGGGTGTCAAAGCCGAGTTCCTTGGTCCGCAACAGGCCGACGCAGGCAAGCAGGTCGAGATCTTCGAGAATGCCCTCAACCGTAATCCGGCTGGTATAGCACTCTCGGCCAACGATCCGGAGACCGTGAAAGCGACCATAGCTCAGGCTAAGGAGAAGGATATTCCCGTTATCGCCTGGGACTCCGAGGTACCGGACAGTGAAGTTCTAGCCTACGTCGGTACGGACAACGTGGCCGCCGGAGAGCAGGCGGCGGAGGCACTGGCGAAGACCATGAACGAGAAGGGTAAGGTAGGCATACTCGCCGGTAGCGTGACGGCCCTCAATGCTCGCCAGCGCCTCGACGGCCTCAAGAAAGGTTTAAAGCAGTACCCGGACATAGAGATAGCGACTACCGAGACCACTGGCGAGTCTGTCTCGGGAGCCACTTCTAAAGCGGAGAACCTTCTCCAGGCCCAGTCGGATATCGACGCTCTGTTCGGCGTCACTGGAGCGGACGCGCCGGGCGCGGCTCTCGCGGTCAAACAGGCCGGAAAGTGTGGAGACATACAGGTAGCAGGCTTCGATGTCGTGCCTCAGGGCCAGGAGCTTATGAAAGAAGGTTGCATCCAGGCTCTTATCTCCCAGAAACCGTACGGGATGACCCGTCAGGCTCTCGAAATGCTCCACTCGCTCAACAAAGGCGAAGAAGTCAAGCAAGAGTCTGTGGACACCGGCGTGATCACGGTGACCGAAGATAGCCTGGATAAGTTCCTCAAGGATGCGCCTCACTAACCTTACCGTCAGCAGGGGCCGCCATTCGACGGCCCCTGCTGACTTCAGCGACCGAGGAATAAAGGAGGTCTAGATGCAGGAGGTCGCACAAGAATCGCTGGCTTTGCGGATGCGTGGCATCGGGAAGACATTTCCCGGCGTGAAAGCGCTCGATGGCGTGGACTTCGAGTTGCGGGCTGGTGAAGTAATGGCGTTGGTGGGCGAGAACGGCGCCGGAAAGTCCACGCTGCTGAAGATACTAGCCGGAGTACACAGGCAGGACGAAGGTGAGATCTCCGTCGCCGGTGAGACCGTGGAGATCTCCAGTCCCCAGGACTCCCAGGGGCTCAATATCGCCATGATCCACCAGGAACTCAACCTGGCGGAACATTTGAGCGTCGCGGAGAACGTGTTCGTGGGCCGCGAGCCTCGCACGAGGTTCGGACTCATAGATTTTCGCACGATGAACCGGGAGACTCGCAAAGTCTTCGAAGAGTCGCTTCACACCACGGACATAGACCCTCAAACCGAAGTCCGCCGACTCAGCATCGCTAAAAAGCAACTCGTTGAGATAGCGCGTGCTCTCTCGCTCGAAGCCGATGTCATCGTCATGGACGAACCCACTTCGTCGCTCTCCGAGAGCGAAGTTCGAGTGCTGCTTGAGCTTGTATGCCGACTGCGTGACAACGGTCTAGCAGTCATCTACGTCTCTCACCGCCTCGAAGAAGTTTTCGAAGTCGGCGACCGGGTTACGGTGTTGAGAGATGGACAACTCGTTGATGTTAAAAACACCGAAGAGACTACCCCGGACGAGATCGTCAAGATGATGGTCGGTAGAGAACTCGAAGATCTGTACGGAGAAGCTGAGGAAACCCAGACCTCCGAAACCGGCCTGGAGGTGCGGGATCTCACGCTCCCCGGCGCGTCGCAAGGTATGAGCCTCCAAGTACGCGCTGGTGAGATAGTAGGGCTTGCCGGGTTGATGGGCGCTGGACGTACGGAGCTAGCCCGAGCCATCTTCGGGGCCGACCCGGTAGATGGAGGAACGGTACTGGCGGAAGGCGAGCCCGTGGCTTCCGGATCCCCTGAAAAGTCCATAAAAGCCGGGATCGGGTACGTCCCCGAGGATCGCAAACTGCAGGGGCTCTTCCTGGGCATGTCCGTCCGCGAGAACGTCACGGCGGCAAGCTCGCAACATGTTGGTCGGGGCGGTTTTATCCGGTTCCGGGACGACCGGCGGCTCGCCGAGGAAGCCCGTGAGCAACTCAACATCCGCACGGCGTCGGTGGAGCAGAGCGTCCGGGATCTGAGCGGTGGCAACCAGCAGAAAGTCGTTCTGGCTAAATGGATGGCCGTGGGACCGAAGATTCTCATCCTGGACGAGCCCACCCGCGGCGTCGATGTCGGTGGGAAAGCCGAGATCTACACACTCATACGACAGATGGCCCGGCAGGGGATGGCCTTGATCGTGATCTCCTCCGAACTCCCGGAGGTGCTAGGGATAAGCGACCGAGTCCTTGTCATGCGCCAGGGCTTGCTGGTCGGCGAACTTTCGGGCTCCGATGCGAACGAAGAGAAGGTGATGGCCCTTGCGACTGGTACGGCGAGAGGTAACTAGATGACAAGCAATAAAGAAGCCTCGTCTACGGAGCACTCCACAAGCGGGGGCGTGCTCGGAGGCATCAAAAGCCAGATAGGACGCTTGCTCGGCGCCAGGGAACTCGGCCTGATAGTAGCCATACTCTTTATCTCACTGGCCCTGCATCTGTTCTCCGCGAACTTTCTGACCGGAAGCAACCTTTTCGTGCTCTCGCGCCAGATCAGCTTCGTCGCGATTATCGCCGTTGGTATGACCTTCGTTATCCTCACAGCCGGTATCGATCTCTCAGTGGGCTCGGTCGTAGCGTTGGTTTCGGTCGCCACAGGCTATACGCTGGTTACTCTGGGACTGCCCGTCTTTGTAGGCATTCCACTCGCTCTGGGGGCGGGTGCTCTCGTGGGGCTGGTCAATGGTGTCCTGGTGGTAAAGACGGGCGTGCATTCGTTCGTCATTACGCTTGGCATGTTGGGGATCGCTCGGGGAGTCGCGCTCGGTACAACCGGCGGAAGCACGACAAGCGGCTTCGACTCGGGCTTCCTCGTGCTGGGCCAGGGAGCCTTTCTTGGCATCCCTATACCGGTCATTATCGCCGCAGTCGTAGCGATTGGTGCCCACATAGTCCTAAGTCGCACCACGATAGGACGGCACGTCTACTTCGTGGGCAGCAACGAGGAAGCCGCGACGCTCTCCGGTATCAGGGTCGGAAGAATCAAACTGCTCGTCTTTACCATCGCGTCCGCGCTCGCGGCCCTCTCTGCTGTAATAGAGACTTCCCGCTTGGCGACGGCGCAACCGGCCGCCGGCACAGGGTACGAGTTGATCGCCATCGGAGCTGTAATTATCGGCGGCGCTAGCCTGATGGGCGGCGTGGGTACCATCCTCGGTACCATCCTCGGTGCTACCCTTCTGGGTCTCGTGACCAACGGTCTCGTGCTGCTCGGAGTGTCCACTTTCTGGCAACAGGCCGTGACCGGTGCGATCATCATCCTCGCCGTCACACTTAACACTTATCGTCAAAGAAAGAGTGCTTGAGAAAGGATACGAACATGGATCTTGAAGGCAAAACCCTGATCATTACCGGTGGCGGACGAGGCATCGGAGCCACTACCGCCGAACTGTGCGCGGAGAATGGCGCCAATGTCGTGGTCGCGGACATACAGACCGAATGGGGCGAGAAGGTCGTCGAAAGCAT
>JBGTFQ010000182.1:0-13683 GCA_041747155.1 Rubrobacteraceae bacterium | reverse complement strand
CTCCTGGGATCACCTGAAGTTCCTCGAAGACCACGGTGCGGTCCGCATAAAAGAACTCACCGACGGCGAAACTTTCACCCTGAACGGCACTCGCATAACTCCGTTCCGGGTCGCGGTGGACTACGTCTACGCTTTCCTGTTCGAGACTGCCGAAAAACGACTGCTGATAGCCCCGGACGAACTCAACGGCTGGGAGCCACCGGACTATCTGGGTGGCCTGGATGTCGCAGTTCTCCCACAGGGATTAGCCGAGTTCAATCCGTTCACGGGTGAGAGACGCATCCCGAGACATCATCCTGTACTAAAAGTAGAAGCCACCTTCGACGAGACCCTGAAGATTGTCGAAAAACTCGGAGCGAAGCGCACCATCCTGACGCACGTCGAGGAGATAGATGGCCTTACCCATGATGATCTTCAAACTCTGGGCGAGCGTCTGCGCGGCGACGGACGCAACATCGAGTTTGCATACGATACCTTGATAGTGGACGTGTAAAGGAAGGACAGGCAATGACCGAGTACAAACACCTAAATCGAAAGGATGACGGAGGCGTTTCGACCGTGGCTCTGAATCGCACCGAAGTCCGCAACGCGCTGAATGCCGATCTGACCCAGGATCTAACCAAATGCTTCGAGGAGCTTTCGGACAACGAAAATGTGCGGGTGGTTGTCCTAATGGGCGAAGGAAGCATCTTCTGCGCGGGAGCGGATGTCGGGTACATGCGCGACGCGGCGAATTTTTCTTACGATGAGAATTTGGAGGACGCTCGGAGGCTGGCGGCGATGTTCCGGGCGGTGGATGAGTGTATGAAGCCGGTCGTGGCCGTTGTGCGCGGTGCGGCTATTGGTGGAGGTGCGGGGCTCGTGGCGGCGGCGGATGTGGTGGTCGCGGATGAGGGAGCGAAGTTCGCTTTCTCGGAGGTACTGCTCGGAATAGCTCCCGCGACGATAGCTCCGTTCGTGGTGCGAAAGATCGGGTACTCGCAAGCCCGCGCGTTGTTTCTCTCTGGCGAACGCTTCGATGCGACGAAAGCACGAGACATAGGTTTGATCCACGAAGTAGCGACATCAGATGGACTCGACGCGGCGGTTGATAAGGCAGTGAAGAGGCTGTTGCGGGGCGGGCCAGAGGCTCAGGCGGCAGTAAAAATGCTGTTGCGGGAGATAGAGACCGTCGAGCCTCTGGATGCCACCGCCCTGATGTCCGGTGTGATCTCCAGCCTCCGTACAGGTGATGAAGGCCAGGAAGGACTCGCCGCGTTCCTCGAAAAACGCGAACCCTCATGGAGGAAGTTCGAATGACCTTCGAGAGTGTCCTAATAGCGAACCGGGCCGAAATATCCGTCCGTATTTCTCGCGCCTGTCGGGAACTCGGCCTACACAGCATCGCCGTTTACTCTGAAGCCGACACCACCGCGATGCACCGACGTGCCGCCGACGAGTCATATCTTATTGGCCCAGCTCTAGCTTCGGAGAGCTACCTGAATACGGAGCGTATTGTGGAGGCTATTGAGGCGACCGGCGCGGAAGCCGTACACCCTGGGTATGGTTTTTTGTCGGAAAGTGCGGCGTTCGCCCGGGCGGTCGAGGGGGTGGGTGCGGTTTGGATCGGGCCTTCTCCGGAAGCGATGGATGCCGTAGGGGACAAGGTGCGGGCGAAGTCGTTGGCTCGCCGGGCCGAAGTCCCTACAGTGCCGGGTTACGACGGCGAGGATCAATCAGCGGAACGCCTGATCGAAGAGGCCGGACACATTGGCTTTCCAATGCTGGTGAAGGCGAGTGCCGGTGGTGGCGGACGTGGTATGCGGGTCGTGCGCCAGGAAGTAGATTTCATGGAGTCGGTGCGGAGCGCCCGGCGTGAGGCTGAGGCGGCGTTCGGGGATTCGACGGTATTTCTGGAGAAGCTCGTCGAGGGAGCGCGGCACATCGAGGTCCAGATCATGGGCGACAAACACGGCAACGTCGTCCACCTCTACGAACGCGAATGCTCCATCCAACGCCGACATCAGAAAGTGGTGGAGGAAGCTCCAGCCTCAGCACTAACGAACGATCTGCGCGAGAGGATCTGCGCTTCCGCCGTGCGCCTGGCCCAAGAGTCAGGCTACTACAATGCCGGGACGGTGGAATTCTTGCTCACGGGTGATGGGTTCTACTTCTTGGAGATGAACGCCCGATTGCAGGTCGAGCATCCCGTAACAGAGTTGGTGACGGGCTTGGATCTCGTCCACCTTCAACTCGCTATAGCCGCCGGAAACCCACTCCAAATCTCCCAAAACGACATCGAAACCAGTGGCCACGCTATCGAAACCAGACTCTACGCCGAAGACGAAACTGGAATGCCCAACAGAGGCAAACTCCGAACCTTCGAGCCGCCTCAAGGTACCGAAATTCGTAACGACATCGGTTTCGAGACCGGAGATGAAGTGCCAATCGACTACGATTCCATGCTCGCCAAACTCATCGTCCGGGCTCCAAACCGCCTCGAAGCTATAACTCGCCTCAGCCAAGCCCTGGCAGACTACAAAGTAGCCGGTGCCCCGACCAACATCCCACTGTTGAAACGCATCGTAGATCACCCCGCATTCGAGTCCGGCGACACCACCACAGATTTTCTGGAACGCTACCGAATCACCGAAACACCTCCGCCACCGCCACTTCCGAGCGAAGTACCGCTGCTGGCCGCAGCTCATCAGCGATGCAGTACCTCATCCGCAACTGACCCTTTCGACCGTGGTCCATGGCGAATGCTGGGCCTGACGACTCATCGCTATCTCTACGCTGGCGACGAGCCTCGGGTTGACGTTGCGCGTATCGGGGATGGTCGATTCGAGATCTCGACCAACGGCGAAGGTCGCATCCTCGAAGTCGTCCACTGCGACGAGGAACGCATACGGGCGCTACTTGATGGTGAACTGATCGAGGCGGTGATCTCACTGAATCCACCCGACGTACGAGTGAAGTTCTCCGACGAAGAATTCGAGCTATTGGTCCCGCCACCGCCCGCTATCGAAGATGCTGGACCAGGAGCAAACGCGGAATCCAACCTGACCGCTCCGATGCCCGGTACCGTCGTCAAGGTATTGGTCGCCGAGGGTGACGAGGTACACGAAGGCCAGACGCTCTTGGTACTCGAAGCCATGAAGATGGAACAAGCCGTACAGTCTCCACACGCGGGAACTGTACGCTCCCTGCCATTTGAGGAGGGTGCGAAGGTTGCAGGCGGCACTCTGCTGGTGGAGATAGATGCCGATAAAAATAACTCTTGACACAAGCTGGCGATCTCATTAAGATTGTATACAACTAATGTAGGGGTACGTTTTTACAGAGCGGAGGGCTTAGATGGTCGCCGTGTTGAGTGAGGAAGGGAAGCGACCGGGGGTAGTGAATCGGTTGCGGGCTTTGATCCTGACGGGTGAGTATAGTCCGGAGGAGCGGTTGGTCGAGGAGCAATTGGCGGATCGACTGGGTGTGAGTCGGACGCCTATACGCCAGGCGCTGACGACGCTCGAAGCCGAGGGGCTGGTGGAGATCGCACCAAACAAGGGGGCTGCGGTCTGTTCGTTCTCCATAGAGGATGTGTGGGACATCTACGATATGCGGGCCGTTTTGGAGGGACATGCGGCGCGGCGGGCGGCGGAGCGCATAGTAGCGCAGGATCTTGTCCGGTTGCGAGGAAGTGTTGACGAGATGGAGGGGTTGTCCGGACGGTACACGGTCCACGAAGAAGAGATCCGGGCTCTCGTCGCTCTGAACCAGGAGTTTCACGGAACAATTATCGACGCGAGCCGAAACCGTCGGTTGCAGAGGCTCGTCGGACGCACCATTGAGATACCGCTGATGTTCAAGGCGTTTTTCTGGTACGGGGAGCAGGAACGAATGGTCTCGAACCACTATCACCGTCAAATACTCGGTGCGCTAGAAGCCGGGGATGGCGAGCGGGCGGAGATCATCATGCGCGAGCACGTCTACGAGGGACGGGACTTCGTGATCCAAGCTCTAGAGACCGACCAAAAAGGAGTCAAGATTTGACCGAACCTAAAGACAGCGCTCGCCCCCTGGAAGGCGTGCGCGTCGTGGAGATGGGAAGTCTGCTCGCCGGACCATTCTGCGGCCAACTCCTCGCGGACTTCGGGGCGGAAGTCATAAAGATAGAACCGCCGGGCAAGGGTGACCCAATGCGCGTTTGGGGCCGTCACCAGAAAGAGGGCCGCACTCTATGGTGGCCGATCATCGCCCGCAACAAGAAGTCCGTGACGCTGAACTTACGCGAACAAGAAGGCCAGGAACTTGCCCGCAAGCTTATCTCCGAAGCAGATGTCCTCGTCGAGAACTTCCGCCCCGGAACTTTGGAGAAGTGGGGGCTGGGCTACGAGAAGCTGAAGAGTATCAATCCTGGATTGGTCATGGTGCGGGTCTCGGGTTACGGGCAGACGGGGCCGTACAGTGGGCGTGCGGGTTTCGGGTCGATAGGCGAGGCGATGGGGGGCATCCGGCACGTCACTGGGTTCGAGGATCAAGCACCACCCCGTACCGGTGTCTCGTTAGGCGACTCACTCGCCGCGACTTTCGGGGCGTTGGGGGCGTTGACCGCTCTTTACCATCGGGAGGCGCACGGCGGTGAGGGCCAGGTCGTGGATGTCGGCATCTACGAGGCGGTGCTCGCGATGATGGAGAGTACCATCCCCGAGTACGTTTTGGCGGACAACGTCCGGGGCCGCACCGGCACCGTGCTGCCGTTCGTGGCGCCCTCCAATATCTACCCAACGAAGGACGATGACTACGTCCTGATCGCCGGTAATGCAGATACCGTCTTCACCCGACTCGCAAAGGCTGTCGGCCATCCAGAGTGGGCCGAGGAAGACCGCTACGCAACCCATCACGCCCGCGGCGAGAATATGCAGGAGCTAGACGACAAAATATCCGCCTGGACTCGCGAACGTAGCGTCGAGGAAGTTCTAGACGCGATGGCCGAGGCCGGTGTTCCAAGCGGGAAGGTCTTCACAGCGAAGGATATGGTCGAAGATGAGCACTACGCCGCCCGCGAAAACGTCGTCACGGTCGAAGACCCGGAGATCGGGGCTTTCCCGATGCAGAACGTCGTCCCGCGCTTGTCGGATACGCCTGGAGAAGTGCGCTGGACCGGTCCAACTCTCGGGCAACACAACGAGGAAATCTACGGAGACGTTCTAGGACTGGACGCGGAAGAACTGGCCGAGCTACACGAGCGAGGGACGATCTAATGCACGTCGAGATAGTAGACGTTGGTCCCCGTGACGGCCTCCAGAACGAGGACAAGACTCTGACCTCCAAGACCCGTGCCGAACTCTGCAACCGGCTCGCGGAAGCAGGATTGCGGAGGATCGAAGCTGCCAGTTTCGTCAACCCAAAGCGCGTACCGCAGATGGCCGGGGCCGAAGAGGTTATGACTAGCATTCGGCGCAACCCGGACACGATCTATGCTGGGCTCATCCTGAACGAACGCGGCTATGAGCGAGCTATCGAAGCTGGCGTTGATGAGGTGCGTTATGCATTCCCAGTCACCGAAACCTTCGCGTCCAAAAACCAGAATACGACTGTAGAAGACGCTACGGGTTTGGCGGGACGACTTGTTGAGCGGTCGCGATTGGATGGCGTTCGGGTCTCTATTACGTTGAGCGCCGCGTTTGGTTGTCCGTTCGAGGGGCGGGTTGCGCCGGATCACGTCTTGAAGATCGCCGCCCAAGTCGCCGAATCCCAGCCTGATGAGATCATCCTGGCCGACACCATCGGCGTCGGTGTACCCACCCAAGTCCGCGAGCTGGTAGAAGGAGTCGCCAAGCACGGCTCAACAACCGGCTGCCATTTCCATGACACCCGCAACACCGGCATAGCCAACGCCGTGGCCGCCATCGAGAGCGGCGCGACGGTCTTGGATGCCTCAGTCGGCGGGACCGGCGGCTGTCCATTCGCGCCTCGCGCCACCGGCAATATCTCCACCGAAGACCTCGTATACACCCTGCACGGCATGGGCCACGAGACCGGCATAGACCTCTCGAAGCTCATCGAAGTGGCCTCCTGGCTCTCGGATCAACTCGGCAAAGAGTTGCCAGGACAAGTCTATAAGGCTGGTGTTTTCGAGGCGGTGGCAGGATGATGAAGGTACTCATCACGAGCATACGAAGACCTAAGCCCGAAACCACGCACCCGATAGCCGAAGCCCGCTAATGAGAGGATCGAGATGGCGTACAACGTAGCAGTCGACGTAGGAGGGACTTTCACGGATGTGCTGGTCTTTAACGAGGAGACCGGCGAACTGACAGAAGGGAAAGTACTCTCGACGCCTGAAGACCCGTCGAAGGGTGTGGTTACGGGGATTGAGAGTGTGTGTGAGAAGGTCGGGATCGGCTTTACCGACCTCAACCTACTTTTCCACGGAACGACCGTCGTAACTAACATGATCCTGACGAATACAGGTTCGCGCGTCGGCCTGCTAACCACGAAGGGCCACGAGCAAATTCTCTACCTCGCCCGCGCCTGGACGCCCGGCCCGCTCTACGGCTGGATGGCTCTCCAGAAACCAGATCCGCCCGCCGATCCAACCGATACCGTAGGAATAAGCGAGCGCATCGGGGCGGATGGAGCGGTGCTCACGGATCTCGACGAGAACCAGGTGCGTCAAGCTGTCGAAAGTCTGGTCGAGCGCGGCATCGAAGCTCTGGCGATAGGTTTCATCAACTCCTACGTCAACCCAGACCACGAACGCCGCGTCCGGGACATCGCCCGCGAACTGTACCCGGATCTCTCGGTCTCCATCTCCTCGGATATCGGTCAGGAGTACGGGGAATATGAACGCACCCTGACAACGGTCGTGAATACCGCCGTTCAGCCGCGAACTATGACGTACATGAGGAACTTTGAGTCGTCTATTGGGGAGAAGCAGTTCGGGGGGTCGCTCTCCATCGTGCGCTCGGATGGCGGGGCGATGAGCACAGAGGCGGTCTCGGAGCGGCCTATTCAGATCGCGCTCTCCGGGCCGTCGGGCGGCGTTACGGGCTCGGCGTATCTGGCGCGGGAGATCGAAGTCCCCGACATCCTGACTTTCGACATGGGCGGCACGTCTACGGATGTGTCTCTCTGTTTGGGTGGAGAAACCTTGATCCGGCGTGAGATGTCCCTCGGATACTTTCGGTTCAAGGCGGCTTCGGTGGATGTTCACAGCGTCGGGGCGGGTGGCGGCTCCATCGCGTTTCTCTCCGCGAGCGGCGCGTTGCAGGTCGGCCCGGCGAGTGCGGGCGCGGACCCCGGTCCCGCCTCCTACGGCAACGGCGGCGAAGCTCCGACCGTGACTGACGCGGATGTCGTACTGCACCGCATTCCGCCGGGCGTCGCTCTCGGGGGAACGATGGAACTGGATGAGGACGCCGCGAGAAAAGCTGTGCAGACGGTCGCTGAACCGCTCGGGATGAGCGTCGAGGAGGCGGCGGAGGCTATCGTGGAGATCGTGAACGAGAACATGCACGCTGCGTTGCGCGTCGTGAGCGTGGAGCGCGGGCATGATCCACGCGAGTTTGGGTTGGTTGGGTTCGGGGGCGCGGGGCCGATGCACGCGAATGCTCTTGGACGCTTGATCCGCTCCCGCTCCGTCATCATCCCGCCGACGCCGGGCGTTATGAGCGCGTTCGGCTTCCTCTCGTCGGATATCCAGAACGAGTTCCCGGAGACGTACCTCAAGATCGCTGAGGAGACACCGGCCACGGAACTCAAATCCCGCGTCGAGTCGCTCGTGGATCAGGCGAGCGAGTGGCTGGATGGAGAAGGAGTAGATGAGGATAAGCGACGCTTCGATCTCTACGCGGATTGCCGGTACTACTTGCAGAATATCCAGATCCCGTGCCGCTTCGAGTTGGATGACATCTCCGGCGAGGACAGCACCTTCCTCCGAGACCAATTCGAGGAAGCCCACAGCCAACGCTACAATTTCGAGCTGCCGGATTCGCCGCTGGAGATAGCCACGATCCGCGTCATCGGGCGTGGCACCATCAAGGGTGTGACGCTCACGGAGAGCGAGAACGGCGCGGGAGAGGACGCATCGGCGGCGGAGTTGCGGAAGGAGCAGGTCTTCTTCGGCGGTGAGTGGCTAGAATCCCCGATCTACAAGCGCGGAGCGTTGCGGCCTGGAAATGTGATCTACGGTCCCGCCATCGTGGCTCAGGACGATACGACGATGGTGCTGGAGCCGGGTTATGCTGGAACAGTGGACCGATTCGGGAACATCAGGATAGAGGAGGCGTAGAGCATGACCGAGACACAGACCAAGCCGGATTTTGTCCGCGACCACGACATAGACCACGTAACCCTGGACATCATCGAGAGCGCCCTCAAAAACATCCGAGATGAGATGGACCGGGTGCTCGTGACGACCGCCGTCAGCCCAATTATCCGCGAGCAGGCCGACGAGTTCCCAATGATCGCGGACAAAAAAGGACGGATGATCGTGGGCCAGTTCGGCAGCCCCGTCGATACCGTTCTGGACAACTCTCCGTATAAAGTCGAGGAGCTAAAAGACGGCGATGTAATAGCCTTGAACGATCCGTACACGATGGAGGGCTCCACGAGCCATCTGCCGGACATCCTTTTAATTCGTCCGATTTTCCACTCCGACGAACACATCGGGTACGCCTTGCAGTGGGGAAACCTCATGGACGTCGGCGGCTCGACCGCCGGTTCCATCCCGATAGATGCCCGCTCCATCTTCGAGGAAGGCGTGCGGATGCCGCCGGTCAAGCTCTACGACGCGGGCAAGCTGAACGAGGAAGTGCTGCGCTTCTTCTGTCACAACTCTCGTACTCCGCGGGAGACACGGGCCGATATCATGGCGATCTCCGCCGGAACTTCCACCGGAGCCCAGCGGGTAAAAGATATCTGCGACCGCTTTGGCAAAGACACGTACCTCGAAGCGTGCGACGCGCTCCTCGACCGAACGCGCACGAGCATTATTGGCCTGATCCAGCAGTTAATCCCCGAAGGCCAGCGCTTCGAGTTCGAGGACTACACCGACGACGACGGCCTCGGCAATGGTCCCATCAAGCTCAAGTTAGCGATGTGGCGCGAAGGCGACTCCCTGCATTTGGATTGGGAGGGGACCGACGATCAAGTCCCCGGCCCCGTCAACTTTCTGCTCAACAAAGAGATGTTCCAGATGTTTGCGGGGGTCTTCCTGATCTCCGCCGTCGACCCAACGATCCTCTTCAACGACGGCTACGCGGACATCATAAAAGTCAGCATCCCCGAAGGCTCCGTCCTGCGCCCGAAGGAACCGGCTCCTCTCAGCAACCGGCTCGTCGTTATGGCCCGGCTCTTCGACGTGCTCGGCGCGGTCTATGCTAAAGCAATCGGCTTCAACGTCTCGGGCTCGTACGGCACGAGCCCGAACTTCGTCTACTCCGGCGTGAAGAAGACCGGAGAACCATTCCAGACCATGGAGATCCTGTACGGTGGCATACCCGCTATCCCTGGCAAGGACGGCCTGGACGGTCATTCCTGGTGGCCGGAGTTCATGGCGGTTCCGGCAGAGTACATGGAGACGTACTACCCCATGATCGTGGAGGAATACTCCGTCCGACCGGATACCTGCGGCGCGGGCGAGAACCGCGGCGGCTGCGGCATAAAGAAAGTCTACAAATTCCTGGCCGACGGTAGCATCACCTACCAAGATGACCGTGCCGCCACGTTCCCCTACGGGGTCGCCGGTGGCAAACCGGGCTCACCATCCAAGAAGACCCTGGTTCGGTCCAATGGCGAAACAATCGAGATGCCGTCAAAAGTCAGCGGCGTCCCCGTCTACGAGGGAGATCGCCTCTTCTTCGAGACCGCCGGTGCCGGTGGAGTAGGCGACCCGCTCGCCCGCGATCCGGAAGCCGTCGCCAAAGACGTGCGCTGGAAGCTAATAGGCTCCGACTCCGCAGAAGCAGACTACGGCGTGGTTATCGGTGACGACGGCGCGATAGATACCGGAGCGACGGAATCTAAGCGAGCCGAGCTAGGCGAGAGCCGGGGTGAAATGAAACAGTTTGATCACGGCGAGCTACCCTCGCTCGAAGACCAGCGCGCAGCCATCGCCACCACCCGCCGTGAGTTCAACGAGTGGCTCTCGGGTGCTTTGGGCGAGCGTCAGAACGGCACTGGCTAGTAGTTGGCCCATATAAGTGGATTCGGTGAGCGGGGTGGCTTCGGTCGCCGCCCCGCGCTCGCCGTCATAGACATGACGCTAGGGTTTACCGATCCAGAAAGCCCACTGGCCTACGATCTCGAAGCCCAGATCTCACACATCCAGAACCTTCTCGAAGCCGCCCGCAAAACGGAGATCCCGATAGTCTTTACCACCATAGCTTTCCGCGAATCGGACAAACTAACGGCGGCTGCGTTCCTTGAAAAAGTTCCCGCTCTCCTAACCCTGGAAGCCGGTAGTCGGTGGACCGAAATAGACCCACGCCTCGCGCCACGAGAGACCGAACCCGTTTTCAATAAGCTCTTTGCCTCCGGTTTCTTCGGGACTGGCATGAGCAGCGCGTTGACCGCCGCCGGGGTGGATACACTAATAATCACTGGCGCATCCACGAGCGGCTGTGTGCGGGCCACCGCGGTCGATGCCGTGCAGTACGGTTTTCGTCCGGTCGTGCCACGGGAGGCCGTGGGAGACCGCAACCCCGATGCCCACGAGGCGAACCTCTACGACATAGATGCAAAGTATGGAGATGTGATCCCGGTGGCGGACGCATTGAGATATTTACAGCAAGTAACGAGCTCGCGAATTCAGTAGAGGACCGTCAGTCTTACTCCTTCGGGTAGAGCCAGGAAGAGAATAGTCGGGTCATGCGCGGCATTACTACGTAGGTCATTGCCAGGACCATGATGATCGAGAGGCACAGAGTTCGCAAGATCGAGGGTGCTCCACCCAGTAGAGGCTGAAGTATCATGAAAACGGCGGTCGCTAACGGAAAGACTGCCAGCCACGTGATGACGGCCATCTTGTAACGAGGTGGGGGCAGAGCACCTTCCTTTGATGGGAGTGTAAACCAGGCTTCCAGGCCGGTCAGAACCCGCACCTTTGGCTCCTCCAGGATCAAATGGCGCGCTCGTTCATTCCAGGAACGCCGGACCTCCGAAGATTGCCACCGTTCCAGGTTGCTGGCGTGATCGAACTTAAAAACGATCGTGTATTCGTCTTCCTCGTCCGTTGTTGGCCGGAAGACGTTGGACCCGAGGTAACCGTCGAAACTCTCGGCCTCGATCGCCACACCCGAGACCCAATCCTCGAACTCCTTCTCGCATCCGGGTTTTACCTTCCGCGAAGCGACTGCTGTCACTGGAGGATCTTCGAGCCCGTCACGAGCACCATAGCCAAACCCATCACTCATAAGATCCATCCTGCGAAAGCTTGCCGACAACTACACTCATTAAACCCCAAAGCAGCCGCACAAACCACTCCACAACATCACCAAACCGAACCTGACAACAAACCTACGGACGAGCCACTAAAGGTTTCTGTATCTCCGTCCGATAATTGCGTATAGGGACCCACATTACCCATCCTTCCCATTCCTGCATCCCCGGGTCCCCACTATTTACCGGGTGGTCTCCTTCCTGACCACCCAATGTTCTCCAACCGATTCGACATCAAGCGAATTACCGGGAAGTCCGATAGCATGATATACAAGCGGGTGTTTCTTAACGCATCTATATGAAAAACACATATAATAAGTAGAGTCCAGTATGAGAAAGGGCAGGTTTTGACTGACGAGTCTCAGAATGTGGAAGGTGGTAAGGAAACTATGCAGGGCAAAGATAGTTTGACCATCACGGACAATCGCACGGGCGAGTCCTATGAGGTTGAGGTTACGGATGGGACGGTTAGGGCGATGGATCTTCGCCAGATCAAGACTGACGAGGAAGATTTCGGTCTGATGACCTACGATCCGGGTTTCACCAATACAGCTAGTTGCCGAAGCGCCGTTACTTATATAGATGGCGATAAGGGTATTTTGGAGCATCGTGGCATACCCATTGAGCAGCTCTGTGAGCACTCCTCGTTTCTGGAAGTTGCTTACCTGATCAACAACGGTGCCTTGCCGACCGAGGACCAACTCGCGGAGTGGGAGCATGAGATCACGCACCACACCTACGTCCACGAGAATATCAAGGACTTTATGAATGGCTTCCGCCATGACGCAAACCCTATGGGAATTCTCCTGGCTTCCGTCGGCGCGCTCTCGACGTTCTATCCCGAAGCTGCTGATATAGACGACGAGTGGCAACGTCACGTTACGGCGGTGCGTCTTATCGCCAAGATCCCGACGCTCGCGGCCTTCGCATACCGGCATAGTCTTGGGTTGCCGTATGTCTACCCGGACAACGACTTGTCGTATACGGGCAACTTTTTGTCCATGCTCTTCAAGATGGCCGAGCCCAAGTACGAGCCGGATCCTCGCCTGGAAAAAGCCCTCGACGTGCTGTTTATGCTCCACGCCGACCACGAACAAAACTGCTCCGCCGCAGCCGTCAGGGTCGTCGGTTCGTCTCAGGTGGATCCCTACTCGGCGGTAGCCGCTGGTGTCGCCGGACTCTACGGCCCACTGCACGGTGGAGCCAACGTCGCGGTTCTCAAGATGCTCAATCGTATCGGCTCGACGGATAACATCCCAGACTTCCTGGAGGGTGTAAAGGAAGGCGAAGAGCGGCTCATGGGCTTCGGACATCGCGTCTACAAAAACTACGACCCGCGAGCCCGGATCATCCGCAAGCACGTCGACGAAGTTCTGGAGGCAACCGGCAAACCTAGCCCGCTACTCCAGATCGCCATAGAGCTAGAGAAGCGTGCGCTCGATGACGAATATTTCACCAGCCGCAAACTCTACCCAAACGTCGATTTCTACTCTGGCCTGATCTATGAGGCCATGAACATCCCGGCGGATGCCTTCACCGTAATGTTCGCCATAGGTCGGACACCCGGTTGGGTCGCCCAGTGGACTGAGATGATGCAGGACGAAGAGCTAAGAATCGCCCGCCCGCGCCAGATCTACACCGGACCCCGTACCGTCGACTACACCCCTATGAACGAACGCTAGACCAGAGTAGCAGAGCGCAACTTGCAGGGACGGACCTATAAACGGTTCGTCTCTTTTCTATTCGCCGAGCACGTTCCGGTACAGCGTGCGTTGCCGATCCAGGGCCGTTCGATAAGCGGCGTGAGACTCTGGATCCGGCTGAATCATGTTGCCGAGTGGAGCTTCGGCATCTTCGATTTTCAGCGTGCCGAGCTTGTCGAGGGCTAGAAGCGCCGCGCCGCGAGCCGAGGCTTCTTGTACACCGGAGAGGGTGACGGGACGACCGAGAGCATCGGCCATTATTTGGGTCCATGTCGGCGAGTTCAATAGACCGCCGCCGCTGGCTATGATCTCCTTTTTACCCGGGAATACGGCATCGAGTTGCTCTTGGATAAGCGCGAAACGCATTGCTACCGCTTCCATTCCAGCCCGGAGAATGTCAATAGGCCGGGTGTTTATGGAGAGACCCGAAACAACGCCGTTCGCGAGATCCGCCCATCCAGGACCACGCTCCCCATTCAAAAGCGGCAGAAACGTCAGGCCGTGAGCGTCAGGTTTCATGGCGGCGAGTTCTCGTTCGGTGGTTTCCTCATCCGGCAAGCGT
>JBGTFQ010000181.1:0-13676 GCA_041747155.1 Rubrobacteraceae bacterium | reverse complement strand
AACCTGTGATACTGTGAACCCGGCAAGGGAGGGTATTTGATAGTCGCTCTGGCGAATCTGAAGGGCGGGGTGGGGAAGACCACCTCGGCGCTGTACTTCGCGGCCGTGGCCCATGAGAAGGGGCTGGATCCCGTCATCCTCGACGCGGACAACGAGAAGAGTGCTCTGGAGTGGGCCGAAGTGGGGGAGTTGCCGTTTCCGGTACTCGAGGCCAGAAAAGATGGACTGGCCCGTCAGGCGCGGGCTCTTCAGAAGGAGGGCCACACGGTCATCATCGACCCGCCACCAAACTCCCGAGAGATCCTCTGGGCGGCCGCTGCCGTCGCCGACCGGGTGGTGGTGCCGGTGGCTCCAACCGGGGTGGATGTGAACCGCCTCAGAGGAACCCTTGAGGTCCTTCTGGACGTGGAGGCGACGAGGGGGGAGCTCGACACCTCCATACTCCTTATAAGGTGGGACCGGCGAAAGAACCTCGCCAGGGAAGCCGAGGAGCTACTGGCGCAGTTCCCGCTGCTTGAGGCGCGCATCCGCGACCTCGCCCGATACGAAGACGGCTTTGGCAGCAGCCCCTCGTACCTCGAAGAGTACGAGCTAGCATGGACGGAGGTAACAGGTGGGTAAGAGGAAAGGACGACGATCCCTTAGCGACGCCTTCGGAGATTCCGGAACCAAGAAAAACACAGTATCACAGAAACCTGTGAACACAGCACAGGAATCCGTCACGGATCCATTCGATCCAATTACCGGGACTGGTGAGGTAGAGATGGTGCCGGGGGGTAGGGGAGAGATGGTGCCGGCGGACAAGTCGGTTAATATGACCTTCACGGTGACGGCTAAGGAGCGCTACCTGTGGACGTTGGAGCTAAAGCGGCGGGGGAGAACCGCTGTTAGCGTGTTGCGGGATGCTATGGATGAACTGGCGGAGAAGGAGGGATAGTCATAGCTTCTTCAGGCCGGTTGGGGAAGATCGACGATGCACTATGGATGGGGTGGAGGGTAGTGGATGACCGTTGATACGAAGAAGGTACAAAAGTCGTTAGAAGAGCTTGACGGGGAGCATGCTTTACGTCGGCTGCTCGAGCGGGAGCTCGGCTACGATTACGAGGGTGGCCTGATCTCCGCTGGTGACCTTCCGGCGGGCGTTGAGGAAGAGGTTGCTTCCGATCCCACCTTGATCGCCTCCACGGCCAGAGATGGCCGCTTCACCGTCATACACACCCGGCTAAATACTCCTGGCAAGCTGTCATTGACCACCGAGCGCAAGATCATGGAGCGCCTCAAAAAGAGCTACCCATACTCTCTCTACATCTTCTCAGACGTCGAAGACAAGCTATGGCATTTCGTCAACGCGCCGCTGGACCCCGAAGCCCAGGCACCTGGGCATCTCTCTGGTCGCAAGCAATATCGTCGCGTGGTTGTGGGTCCTGGAGAGAGGTTCCGCACTGCTACAGAGAGGATCTCGCTTCTCTCCGTGGACGATCTGGCCGAGAAGAGCGGCCAGGAGCCCGAAAACCTCGCGCCTCTCGCTGTTCATGCGGCCCATGACGAGGCCTTCGATGTTGAGGCCGTTACCAAAGAGTTCTTCCGCGAGTACCGGCGCGTCTTCGAGAGCGTCGAGGAGAGCATCGTCGGCCTGAAGGACGAGGAGCGACGTCGCTACTTCGCCCAGCGCCTCTTCAACCGCCTGATGTTTGTGGCATTTATAGAGAAGAAGGGCTGGATGAGCTTTCGCAGTCGGACCGACTACCTCCCCGCTCTCTGGGAGGCCTACACTGCTGCAGGTGGGGAAAAGGAGGGCTTCTACCGGTCTAGACTCAAGCCGCTATTCTTCCGGGGGTTCAACTCGCAGGAGAACAGCGAGGGAGAAGATCCCATCATCGGTGTGGTGCCGTACCTCAACGGTGGGCTTTTCGAGGAGGACGCCGACGACCGCGATGAAAGTATAGACATTCCAGACGACTGTCTGAATGAGATCATCAACGATCTCTTCGCCCGCTTCAATTTCACCACCACGGAGAGCACGCCGCTCGACATAGAGGTGGCCGTGGATCCCGAGATGCTTGGCAAGGTCTTCGAGGAGCTCGTCACAGGCCGGCATGAGGTCGGTGCCTACTACACCCCCAAGGAGATAGTCTCCTTTATGTGCCGCGAGGCCTTGAAGGGCCACCTGGAAGACCGGCTCGGTGCTTCTGATGAAGACGACAAGGAAGCCGTACGGATATTTGTCGAGGAGCATGACCCGGCCGGGCTTCACGACCCGGAGGCGTCGCTCGGGGCATTGCGAGAGGTCAGAGTGTGTGACCCGGCGTGCGGGTCGGGGGCCTACCTGCTCGGCATGATGCGGGAGCTGCTGGATCTGCGGGAGAGCCTGTTCGCCACCGTCAACATCGACCCGCGCACCACTTACCAACGCAAGCTAGAGATCATCCAGAACAACCTCTACGGGGTGGACATAGATCCGTTTGCCGTGAATATAGCGCGACTCAGGCTGTGGCTCTCTCTTGTGGTGGACTATGAGGGGGAGAAGCCCCCGCCACTGCCCAACCTGGACTTCAAGATAGAAGCGGGGGACAGCGTAACCGGCCCTGACCCCTCGGGCGGGCTGCAGCTCGACTTCTTCAGGCAGGGCCAGATTTTGGAGCTCCGTGACTTGAAAGATCAATACCTGAGATCCCACCAGGACGAAAAGAAAGAGCTGCGGCAGCATATCGAGGCCCTTCGCTCGGAGATCGCAGAGTATGTCCATCCGAATGAAGAGGCGGACGGTTTCGACTGGCAGATAGAGTTCGCCGAGGTCTTCGCAGAAGATGCGAGCGGGTTCGATATCATAGTCGCTAATCCACCTTATGTCCGGCAAGAGCTCATAAAGCACCTGAAGCCGACTCTCAAAAAGGTCTTCCCTGAAGTCTACACTGGCACCTCTGATCTCTATGTGTTCTTTTACGCCCGCGCCCTTCAGCTCCTCTCAGCAGGAGGGATGCTCGCCTTTATATCCTCCAACAAGTGGTTCCGGGCCAACTACGGCAAGAAACTACGCGAGCATCTTGCTGAGACCGCACACGTCGCAAGCATTACAGACTTTGGTGATCTCCCCGTCTTCCAGAGCGCGACCGCGTACCCCATGATCTTCACCGCCCAGAAGGGCCGTAACGCGCTTGGTAGCCCGACAGTTCTCACCCCGGTAAAGTCCCTAGACCCTCCGTATCCTGACGTGGCCGCCCTGGTCCAGACAAAAGGAAGCCCGCTGCACGAGGATTCCATAGACGGCTCCGACTGGTCCCTCACCGACGCCGCCACCGCCGCCCGCCTGAAAAAAATGCGCGCCTCAGGCGTCCCACTCGGCGAGTATGTTAAAGGCCAGATCTACTACGGCATAAAGACAGGTTTCAACAAGGCGTTCGTCATAGACGGGGCGAAGCGGGAGGAGTTGATTTCGCAAGACCCTAACAGCGAGGAGATCATTAAGCCTTTCGCGGTCGGCAAAGACGTTCGCAAGTGGAACGTAGACTACAAAGACCGGTGGCTCATCTTCACCCGCCGCGGCATCAACATAAAGAAGTATCCGGCTATCGAAGAATACTTGGCGCAGTGGAAAGCAGAACTAACTCCGAAGACCTCTAGTCAACAAGAAATGGGCCGCAAGCCCGGTCCTTACAAATGGTATGAGATTCAAGATAACGTCGCATATCACGCTGTCTTTAACAAGCCAAAGATTGTGTTCCCCGATATCGCAAAGAGACCGCGTTTCTCACTCGACGAAACAGGCTCATACGTTGGAGACACAACTTTTGTCGCCGTTTCTAGTGATCCCTACCTTCTTGGCTTACTCAATTCTTCAAGTGTAGAAGGCTTTTTCTTGGAGATCGGAGCAACAGTTCGAGGTAACTACCTCCGCTTCAAAGATCAGTATGTTCAGCAAATACCCGTCCCCGCCGCATCCGACGCCGACCGCGAAGCCATAGCCGAACTGGTGCAGAAATGCCTGGACGCAAAGGGCGTGGGCTGTGTAGAGTGGGAGGCGGAGATAGACGAGCGGGTAGCAGCGCTTTACGGGCTGTGAGGCGGCACGAGTCTTGAAGACGCTGCGGGACCACGAAGGCACCGAGATCCGTCTGACCGACGAACGTCGGGCGCACCTTCTGGAGCGCCCGGAGATGTCGGACATGGAGACGAGCATCGAAGAGACGCTGCTCGAACCACAACACGTCGTGCGGTCCCGCAGCGACCAAGAGGTTCACCTCTACTACCGCCACTACTCTGAAACCCGTGTCGATGATAAATTCCTATGCGTGGTAGTCAAAGTCCAGACGGAGGATGCGTTCGTTATCACCGCGTACCTGACCGATAAGGTCAAGGAAGGAGAGTCCCTGTGGAACGAGACGTAGTAAAGCTCTGGTACGACCCCGAAGGCGACTACCTCGAAGTAACCTTCGAGCGCAAGGAAGGCTACTTCCGCGAGACCGAAGACGACCGGGTAATGGAGAGAGTGGACACAGAGGGCAACGTACTAGGTTTCTCCATACAGAAAGTCAGTTCCCTCAAGGGAAAGCCTTTCGAAGTGGCGCTTACTTGAGATCTCGGCCGCAGGCAAGTGAAAACGAAAGTATGGGCTCACGAAAAACGCTTACCGCACCTGAGAATACGGAGGTCTAGTGTCGGCAACAGACCGCTACAATTCCCTTGACGATTTTCTGATCTCTACCGCCTACACGGTAGACGCTCCGGTCGAGTTCGGACCAGGGCTAACATATCCGGTGAAGGGGCGGGAGATCGAAGCGACGGTCCTGTTCTCGGACATTTCTGCTTACTCGGCACGAACGCTCGATCTGAGACCAGTGGAGACACTAGCCTTCGTCAATCAGTTCTTCACGTGGATGACCGCGATGGCCCTCCAGGGCACCAACGGCATCGTGGATAAGTACATCGGCGATGAGATGATGATCGTGTTCTCGAAGGAGTTTGGCTCCGAGGATCCCTTTGAGGAAGCGGTCCGGGTGGCGCGGCGTATGGGAGAGCAGGACTTCTTCAGCTTCGTGCCCCACGTCGGTATCGCCGGTGGAGCGGTAATAGTGGGCCACGCCGGCACCCCGCTGATGTACAACTGCTCGGTGTTCGGCGCCCCGGTGGCCTTGGCTGCGCGCTGCGCGGGTACCCGGCCAGAGGAAACAGAAAGCGGGTTCCCATCCTACAGCTGTTCCATAACCTTCCCCGAGGCCGAGTGGGAGGGACGCAACTTCGGTGAGGTGTTTCCGCCTACGAAGTACAAGGATGAGGACGGCCATGTCGTCAGTGAGCAGCCCACGACTTGGGAGTTGCTGCCTGCTCGGACGGTTACGCCCAAGAACATGCGCGAGCTACCGATCAGGGAGGTGGTAGATCGTGCCTTTAACTTGCCGGACACGTCACCCGAGGAGAGCGCCAAACGAGTCGTCGAGGAAATGCGCGAGGCCAATCGTTACTGGCCCAGGGAAGCCTAAGGGCTGCGCTTAGAGATGAGCCGTGAGGACCAAGACTTCGAAACTAGCGGCGAACTCTCCCCGGAAGAAGATTCGGAGGACGGTCTGGAGAGGGAAGCGTACCTCGAAGAACGCAAGATGCTCGTCGAAGCCGAAGGAGAGGCGTCCCAGAGCTTTGACAAAACCCTGGTCACGCTTTCTGCCGGGGCTTTCGGTCTCTCCCTGGCTTTCATCGTCCAGATTGCGCCCAAGCCAGGCGCCTTGTGGTGGCTATACTCTGCCTGGGGCGCCTTGATCTCGTCCTTGTTATCTGTGCTCCTCTCCTTTCTTATGTCCCAGTACGGTTTCAGACGGGCAAGGGACATCCTGGATATACTATACGAAACCCGAAACCAGGAGAGCAACGGGTGGAACACGATTACAAGCGTGCTAAACGTCGTGTCCATTGTCGCTTTTGTTATCGGTGTTGTATCTTTGGCATACTTTGTCATGCAGAACGTAACCTAGAGGAGGCAACATGCCCAAGGGAGAACAGAGGCCGAGCAAACCTTCCTCAGTGGAAAAGGGACGAGTGGCACCGAAACCACCCAAAGCTGGCCCCTCGACGGGGCAAGGTGGTTCGAGCGGCACCGGGAATTCGGGCGGCTCATCCAAAGATAAATAAGAAATAAATGGGCAAACAGCGCAAAACAGGAGGCCAAGTCGCTCCAAAATCGCCTGCAACTAAGGCCCGAGGGGCATCCAAAGATTCCGGGTCCAGAAAATCTACGAGTTCGGGCCGCTCATCGAAGGGCAAAAAATAACTGACTGTGGTTAATTTGGACATCCTGGTAAGAGCGGACAGCGAGAAGGCGACGGGACCGCGGTGAGCGACCTCATAGACAACCGCAAGGTCAAACTCCAGGGTCGCATCCAGGAGATCCTTCACTCCACCGGCTCCGCCCGCTTCGCCGTAGGCTATTTCTTTATCTCCGGCCTGGAAAGCGTAGCTGACGCGCTTGAGGGAGTGGGGGAGATCTACCTCCTGATTGGCAACACCACCAACCGCGAGACCATAGACCAGCTCGCTGAAGGCTACAGGCGCCTGGAGACAGTCGCGCGGGTCATCGAGGATGACGAGGATATAAACCGCCGCGAGTCGAAGAAGAGGGCCACCGCCACCGCATATAGCGTGGGCTCGGCCCTTGAGGTGATGGATCAGACCGACGAGGGTGAGAGGCTGGTCAAGCTCCTCGTGCGCCTAATCGAGGAGGAACGTCTAAAGGTCCGCGTCTACACCAGGGGTACGATGCACGCCAAAGCCTACATCTTCGACCACCGTAAGCTCTACAACGCGAACGGCAACGAGGTCGTGCAAGCCCTTCCGGGCATGGCGATTGTAGGCTCCTCCAACTTCAGCCTCTCGGGCGTGAGCAGCAACACGGAGCTAAACGTCGAGGTAACGGGGTCTGAGAATCACGCGCAGCTAAAGGAGTGGTTCGAGGAACTCTGGGATGAGGCCGAGGACTTCGACGAGGCCCTGATGAGCGAGATGCAGAGGTCCTGGGCCGCAGCTACTCCCTTACCATACGACATCTACATGAAGGCCCTCTACGAGCTCGTCAAGGACCGGCTCGAAGGGGAGCAGAAGACCGATGTCCTGGCGGCGGATGAGATAGTCGGCAAGCTCGCAGACTTCCAGAGGGTTGCTTTTCGCCAGGCGGTGAACATCATCCAGGAGCACCACGGCGCTTTCGTGGCCGACGTGGTAGGCCTCGGGAAGAGCTACATAGGCTCGGCAATCGTGAAATACTTCGAGCAGACTGAGCGGGCGCGGCCTCTCATCATCTGCCCCAAGTCCCTCGTAGAGATGTGGGAGCAGTACAACGAGCGCTACGAACTGAACGCCAGGGTTCTCTCCCAGAGCCAGCTCATCGAGGATAAGGACGGGATGCGGAATCTTCTCGTTGACGACTCCAAGTACCGCGACCGGGACTTCGTGCTAATAGACGAGAGCCACAACTTCCGCAACGACGACATCCAGCGCTATAGGCTTCTCGACGAGTTCCTATCCGTGGGCGGACGGAAAGCGTGCCTGCTCACGGCCACTCCCCGAAACAAGGATGCTGAGGATGTCTTCAACCAGCTAAAGCTCTTCCAGCGGCAGGGGGCCGTGACGTTGCCCGTTGACCCGTTGGATCTCCGTGAATACTTCAAGATGGTCGAGCGGGGAGACAGAGCACTCCCGGATCTCCTATCCAACGTCCTGATCCGGCGCACCCGCAACCACGTCCTGCGCTGGTACGGTCGGGATTCGGAGACGGAAGAACGCCTAGACTCGTCAAACTTCGATGCCTACCAGCGAGGAGACAAGAAAGCCTACGTGCTCGTGAACGGTGAGAAGCAGTTTTTCCCGAAGAGACGCCTCGCCACGGTCGAGTACAGCATAGAGGCCTCCTACAACGGCCTCTATGACAAGCTGCGGGGCTACCTCGGCCACGCAGCAGGGGGCAACAACGGGCTTTCTGAAGATGGAGCCCAGCTCACCTACGCCCGGTACGGTGTGGGCGACTACGTGCTCCCCGATAAGCAGGATGAGACCCGTTACCGGGAGCTGAGACAGGCCGGTGGTACGTTGCGGGGCCTGATGCGGGTCCTGCTCTTCAAGCGATTCGAGTCTAGTGTGGAGGCGTTCCGGGCCACCGTCCGGAGGCTGCTCTCGGCCCACAGGGGATTCGTTGTGGCCGTCGAAGGCGGCAAGCTGCCGGCGGGCAAGAAAGCCAAGCGCATCCTCAACTCCTCGTACGTTGGGGGAGATGCGGAGTCCGAAGGGGAGCTTCTGCAGGCCCTCGGAGCGTCCGGAGACACTGACACCTATGACGTCGAGGACTTTGACGCGGAGAGCCTGGTCGGCGACGTTCGCCATGACATGGAGCTCTTAGAGGAGATACTCACGCTCGTCGAGCCAATAATCCCCGAAGAGGACGCCAAGCTGCAGCGTTTGAAGGAGGAGCTGGCAAAGCCCGGTGTGAGGGACGGTAAGGTGCTTATCTTCACCCAGTACGCTGATACGGCCCGCTACCTGCACGAGAATATCAACCCCGTGGGGACTGACGGCCGCCGGCGAGATGACATAGATGTGATCTTCTCCGGGGACAAGAGCAAGGAGCGGGCCGTGGGGCGTTTCTCTCCCAACTCCAACCCCGAGTTTAGATTTGGACCGGGAGACACCGAGCTCTCGACGCTCATAGCTACCGACGTGCTCTCCGAGGGTTTGAACCTCCAGGACTGTGACCGGATCATCAACTATGATCTGCATTGGAACCCGGTCAGGCTTATTCAGCGCTTCGGCCGTATAGACCGCATAGGGACTACCTTCGAAGAGATCTACGGCTACAACTTTTTGCCCGAAGTCGGGATAGAGGAGAACCTGGGGCTAAGAGAAAAGTTGCAGCAGAGAATCAAGGAGATACAGGAGACGATAGGTGAGGATGGGAAGATCCTGGACCCATCGGAGCAGGTAAACGAGAAGGCTCTCTACGCTATCTACGGAGCTGAAGATGGGGGTCAGCAGGTCCTGGGCCTCTTCGGTGACCAGCAGGTACTCGGGTTGTTCGACGAGGGAGGTCCGGAAGAAGAGGAACTGGTGGACCTTGGGGAGGCCGTGGAGATGTTTCGGCAGATGCGCGAGGAGGATCCGGATGAGTTCGATCGGATCACCTCCCTGCGAGATGGCATCCGGGCCGCCCGCAGGGACTCGCTAAGGTCGGGGCGTCGAGGGAGTGGGGAAGAGGAGAGCGGTACTTATGTCTTCTGCCGGGCCGGAGACTACCGGCGCTTCTATGCAGTGGACGCTGCAGGGGAGGCTGGCGAGATCTCGACCCAGCAGTTCCTGAGCACCCTTCAGTGTGAAAAGCCCGAGAAAGGTGTTCCGGTGCCGGCCGGACACAACGCTGCCGTGGCCGCAGCGAAGGCAAGCTTCACGGAGCACTTGAAGAGGGTCAGCGCCCAGAGATCTAGCCAGGCCGAGTTGCCAAACGCCCAGAGATACCTGCTAAAGGAGCTCCAGAAACTGTATGGGCAGCTAGGTTCTGAGGAACGCCGAGTGAGGATAGAGCGCCTGGAGGAAGTGTTTCAGTTCGAGACAAATATGGCTGCCAGGCGTGAGTTGAACCCCATTCACAAAGCGAAACTATCCGGGGATGATCTGATTGAGGCGTTGGAGAAGATTTACACTAAGTACCGACTTGGTGAGACGAGGGGTGAGGGAAGGGAGCGACGCCGAAGGACCGGGGCCGATCTCACGCCTCGGGTCGTTATTAGCGAGGCGGTGCGTCGGACTTAACCCTCTGTTCGTCAGATACCGGCGCTACTCAAGCTACAGGACGACCAGAGTTGACCAGACACTATCATCGCCTGCGGACTGCGATGGTCTATTCTATAGGCAGTTATGGAGTACGAGTAGCAACCGCGCAGGATCTTACGCTAAGTTTCACTAGCAATTCTATGCAAGCAGGGCTTGGTCGGCAACGCGCTATCTCTGGAGTTCTTGACCCGTGGAGCTAGAGGACAGGTTGTCCGGATTAGGGCAGCGGGAACTCGTGCTCGTCTATTTCTCCTGGATCCCGCAAAGGGCGCAACCCGCCTCCAGCCACCGTTTCGTCCAGGGTGAAGTGGTAGCGGCCAAGAACCCGCACGTGCTCCCTTGCTAGCGGCGATACCCGGGCAAGGTCCTCCTCGGCCGCTTGTTCGCCCTCTTCTCGCAAGTGTCGGACTGACTCGTCCAGATACAGGCTGTTGAACAGGCAGACCGCGTTGACCACCAATCCCAACGCGCCGAGCTGGTCCTCTTGTCCTTCTCGGTAACGCTTCCTCACTTCCCCCCGCTGGCCCTGGAAGATCTTGCGGGCGAGCTCGTGGCGCTTCTCGTGATGATTGAGTTTGACGAGTATCCTCCTACGGTGTGCTTTATCGTCTACATACGAGAGAAGTGAGAGACTTTTGGCGATGCGTCCCAACTCTGCGATGGCGGCGGCGATGGTCGAGGTACGGGAGCCGGCTTGCAGGGTACGGACGAACTCCGAGGCGGTGACCGTACCCAGTTTGAGGGAGCCGGCCACCCTCAGGAGCTCGTCCCAGTTTTCGGCGATCAACTCTACCTTTATCCGGTTGCGGGAGATACCGTTCAAGGGCCCATAATCAGCGTTTTTCTCGATGCGCCAGAAACGGGTCTCGCCGACATCTGCCAGGCGCGGGCTGAACTGGTAACCGAGGAGAGCGAAGATGCCGAATATCACGTCGGAATATGAAGCCGAGTCAGATGTCACCTCGACCGGCTCAAGACTCGTGCGGTTCTCCAGCAGGCCGTCCAGTACGAACAGAGAGTCCCGCAGGGTGCCAGGGACGACCATGCCGTGCAAGCCGGTAGATTTGTCGCTGACGTAGTTGAGGTACGTGATTCCACGGCCACGGCCAAAGTATTTGGGATTGGGGCCTGCGTTTATGGTCCGCACCGGAACCACGAAGCGCAGACCATCCACCGAAGCGAGCTCTCCGCCACCCCAGACCTCTGTGAGGAGTATGCCGGCTTGCGTGTCTACTAAACAGGCGTTGGCTTCAGTAAGGGTGTCGGTGCGGAAGTAGTTCTGTTGCACCCAGGATAGTCGGCTCTTGGTAAGGGCCGGGTTGCCAGGCTCGACCAGTGGCTCAAGCCCTACGTTACATGCCTCGGCCACGAGGACGGCACAAACGCTCTCGTGAAGGTCCTCTACGCGATGACCGCCTTCGGCGACGTGGGTGAAGGCGTCGGCGAACGTGCTCCTCTCGTGCATCTCCAGGAGTAACTCGGGCAGATCAACCCGCGGTAACATCTCGCCGAGAGTGTTCCTAAGCGCAATCAGGGAGGTCGGCTCCTCCAGCTCGTCCAGACGCGAGATGTCCAAGGAGTCTTTGTCCGCCAACTTCACGCAGCCCTTTTGGCCGCACCAGAGGGGACCTCCGTTTTCATTCCACAAACACTAGATGGCCCGTTTGTGTCCGTTTGTTAAGTCGCATCACAAGAAGGAATCTATCTTTATATTCTACCGCGTGCGCCTTTGGCCGCCGTGACGCCGTTAAGACCCTCTTCTAGGCCCTGAGACGGGGTCACTGCTACACGCAGCAGAATCCAGACATTGCCTCTAGTTTTGCTTCTAAAAATAGAAAGATAAAGAAGGCTGGTTTTAAGGATGTTTATTAGACGTAGAATTATATTTAAAACAGCCTTGTTTTTAGATATAAAACCGTGTACAATATAACTTACAAGATACAGAAAAAGGGGGGACAGAAATTGAAAGATGAGTTTTCCAATATGGTGGAGATCGGCAAGGCTGTTGACGACAACGATGGGGTGTTGTCGCTTTACATGTATTCCGTGAGGGATGCTGCTGGAAAGGGACGTTTGGGTGTACATGTTCTGCGGGGCATTAGCGAGAGCTTGAGTGGCCTGGGACTTGGACATCACCCGGAGGAGTTGCCCAATGATCAGAACGAGATGGTTCGTCTCTATAGGCTTGGCAGTCCGATAGCCGAGGTACTGGAGGCTGCTCTCTACCCAGGTGAGGATGAAGATGAGCTGCTCCGTGAAAGGTCAACGGGAACAGAAGTAGAATTGCTAAAGCAGGTGCGCGAATTGGTTTGTGAGTAGTCTTCAAAGCATTCTGCGATCCTCGTAGCCACCTGCAACGAAGAGCCCCGGCTGCATAGGCCGGGGCTCGCTATCGAGAGATAGGAGAGGATGTGTGATGGCTACTCGCGCCCACTGGCCTCCCGTAGCCACGCAGACTTATCGGCTGGCATAACGTAGACCATGCGTCCGGCTGACCCATCGCCCATGCGCTCCCGGTCAGCGAAGAAGAACCACTTCTTCTTCCCATACCAGTTCACTGCCTTCGCCCCGAAACCGCCAAGCACACCGTACAGCCTGTTCCTTGCGTCAACGTCATTGTCGTTCGGGTAGACCGTGCGCGCAAGCTCAAGAGTTTTGACTATCTCGGGCTCCGGATGATCCGCGAGGTAGTCGAAAGCTGCTCGCAACGCGGGTGTCGCCTCGCGGTATGCGCGCACTACCTCATCTTTCGTCCATTCCACCTCTGACCCCCCCTCTAGTGGACTCTTCTGGGGGGTATCGGTCTGGTTGTTTCCCGAAGCGTCTTCGTCCCCATACGCGTCTGCCAGTGTCCTCGTCATGAGCGGTAAAAACCGCTCCGGAACTGGCAAGTTGTGTATTCTGTCCGTTGTTTCCATCATGATCTCCGTTCTGGTTTTTTGCTTCGACAAGATATATAGTACCCCCATCATAAGGGTTTGTCGACCCCCCCCCTATATGGGTATATGAGGGTGGAGAGAGGGTTAAAAGCAACGCAGAAGTGCTTTATGAGATATCGACGATGCTATTCTCGCCACCTTCCGAGAGCATTGATTCTCGGAAACTAGCCGGATTGTTATGCCTCTCGGTGAATGGTTATGCAATGTTTGGGCGCCCGGGAAGTCCGAAGGGGCCGCTTTCGGGGTCGAAAACAAGTCGATGTTACAAGCCTGGATAGATATGCGGACCGCGGGCGGGCGGGGAGAGGGACCTTCTTGGACGTCCTTGGTCCGCGAGGTCGGGTTCTGCTATCCGAAATACTCCGGCGTGAGACTCCGTACTCGGGCTGATGAAGATCGTCGCTGTCGCGGATCGGCCGTAGCAAGGAGCGCAATTCAGCGATGGGATGACAGGAGATACGCTCATCAGACCTAGCCAAAAATAGTGCAACGTCTAGGCGGAGCCAGACTTGGCGGAAGCCAGCTTAAACTTGGTCTATCGTCCTAATGAGTCGCCGATAAAGTCAAGAGCTTGTACGTTGATACTGTCTATTCTTGTTGACCTGTATTATCTCCACTCAAGCACGTCGAGCACTGGGATAAAGGGGGATTTCACCAGAAACTAGCCATTTGGGTGGTGCGCGGCGTTTTTGGCTGGAGTAAAGTCCTATTATCACAGCAGTTTCAAATGTATTGATCAAGGATACCGAGAAGCTGTTCAATCTGGAAAACAACAACCAGCGATCACAAAGGAAATGAGAACATGGCTCAAGCAATCGACACCCTTGGTACGGCGAAGAAGATCCTCATCGTGGCCTCGAACCCGGCGGTCTCGGAACAGACCGGTTGGCCGATCGGCTTCTGGTGGGGTGAGCTCGTTCATCCGTACTGGCATTT
>JBGTFQ010000180.1:0-13092 GCA_041747155.1 Rubrobacteraceae bacterium | reverse complement strand
ACCACCCGCACCGCCTTTAGAGACAATTCTCGCCGTACCAAGGACGAGAAGCGCGGTTGGCGGCCCAAGGGTGTCGGTCCCGAGAAAGTCGCCGAGAAAATAGTTCGGGCCGCTGACAAGGGGAGCCGGGACGTGTACATCACGCTCCCAGATAGACTTTTGATCCTCGGACACACGTTGGTCCCCGGTCTGATCGACCGGGCCCTCCGATCCTGGGCGAAGGACTAGTAATCCGTGAGCTTTGACGAGAGTGCCCTGACGCGCCTGCGCCGCTACCGCGAAGAAGCTGACCGCTCAATGTCTCTCATCCAGGAAACCGAAGACACCACCCGCCGATACGCCGAACGACTCTTCGCAGGCTTAGAGTACACAGCCGTCCTCGGGCGACAAGCAGACTTCGAGGTGGATGCCTCTCGCACCGGAGACTTGCTGACCCTGAGCGTCGCGGCTAGAACCGGAGCCCAGGCGAGGGTGGCATTCGGTCTCGTTCGTGGCGCGGCAGCCGAGACTGATGAGGATCTCATGCACGAAGAGTTGAGCCGCTACAGCCTCGACCCATCCGGTTACTCCGGGCGCATACTTGGTTGGAGCGAGCAAGCCGGGGGCGAACCCTGTCAGACTTTCGCCGTCTATCGGGATGGTGTGTGGAAGACCAAAGGATTGTTCGTGGCGAAGGCTCGCGGCAAGGTGGATGACCCGGACGACGTGCTGAACGGATTTTGTCTACGGATACTGGGGCGTTTGGTCGACCTTGCCGCCCTAACAGGTGGCGCGGGGCTACGTTGGTCTGAAGCACCTTATACGCTATTGCAACACGCTGGCGGCGAAGACGCGCCAACGGAGTTGCGACATCCCACCTAAACCTCCGAGCGGCTGTCGCTCTCAAACGATCTCACCGAGCGTATCTCGTAGCCTGGGACTGTGGTGTTGTCGTTGAGTTTGAATAGTCTGTGGGAGATCAGCTCTTCGAAGGCCGCCGCTATCTCGTTGTCCGATGAGTCTTTCAGGGTGTTGCGCAGGTCTTTGCGGTTGATCTCATGGTGTCCGAGATATGAGCAGAGGCTTGCGTAGAGGACGCGGGCGGCGGGGGAGACGGGGAGTGTCCAGACTTCCGGGTCGTACCAGAATGTGCCGACGCCCACGGCGTTCTCGGGGCGTTGGCCTCGAGCGTCTTGCAGACGGATGACTTCCGGGAGAGTTTCCACGTTAGAGGATGGTGCGGACGGTCTCTCCGACGTTGGGAGTGTGGATCTTATGGTCTGGGGCTAGTTGGAAGGCGAGGTCGCTAATGCGCCTTCGGGAGCCGTGAATCAGGATGATCTGACGCGGCGTTAACTTTTCGGTTATGCCGAGCAAGTCCGCCTGCGTGCAGTGCGCCGCGAAGCTGACCCGTTCGACTCGCCATTGTGCCTCTTCGCCCGCTGCCTTGTGGTTACCGTAGAAAGCCGCCGCGTTGGACGGCAGGATCACAGCGTTCAGGGCATCGCCTTCGAGACGCTTGCGATAGAACGCACTCGCCCCGCCCTGCATCGTCACCGGAGACGCGATAATGGCGCACGGGTTGGTCAAGATACGTTCCCGCGCCTTGTCGTCGTTCGCGGCAGCCCGGATGTTTTCGGAGAAGAATAATTCCCGTGGGTCCGAGTGTTGCAGGTACGGTTTCATGTAGCCGAGTTGCTCGGCGTACATACGCTCGGAAGTCGTCACGACCGAGCCGTCCACGTAGATGAACACATCACGGTCCAGGCCATATTCGCGTCCGTAGTGCTTGAGGCCCAGGATGATCTCCTGTGCCTGCCCGAGCGCGTAGGTCGGTATGAGAACTGAACCGCCGCGTTTCATGGTGGTGTCGTTTATAGTCTCGACCATCGTTCTTATGGAGTCCGAAAAAGGCTTGGGCTTCATATCAGCGAGTGTGGCCTCCATGATTAGAAGGTCGATGTCGCTGACCTCTGGGAGACGGGCCGATGGTATGGAGAAGTGATCCTCCATGCAGATGTCGCCAGTATGGAAGACCGTCGCGTCACCAGACTGCAGGAGAACGCTCGCCGCGCCCAATATATGGCCGCTCTCGGTGAGTGTGATCCGCGCATCGCCGACCTCCAGTGGCTGGCTGAACGGGATAGGCTTGAGACGTTTCTTGACTTCGTGGATGGGGGCTCCACCTGGGAGGCCCGCGCCCATCGCAGCGTGGTCGTTCAGGGCGGCGACGATCAACTTGGCCGAAGGCGGGGTACAGTAGATTGGGGTGTTCGGTTGATCCCGTACAAGCAACGGTAACGCCCCGCAATGATCGAGGTGAGCGTGCGTGATCACCACTCCATCCAAACCCTCGATACTCGCGAAATCCGGTGAAAGCGGCCCGCGTCCGTCGGGCTTGATCCCAGCATCCACCAGAACTCGCGTGCGCCCGAAATCTAGCAGATGGCTACTGCCACCAACCTGCCCGGAACTCCCTAAAGCCTGGAAGGAGAGCGTCGGGCGTGACCTCGGATTTGGGTGTACCGGAGAGGCTTCCGCAGTCCCATTCGCCGTTATGCTGTCAGCCGACCCGGTTGCCATCCTCTCCGGGTCGGCTGAGGTAGGGTTTGGCGGCGGCTCCGTTGACGGTAGCCCTGAAGATGGTTCCGCCGTCGCACGAAGATCCGAATGAGCCTGAAGGACTTTGCCCATGAAATCAAGCAGCCGGGAGGTACGGGCGGCTGCGTCCACGGAACTCGGCAGAGCGGTGACTTCGTTCTTCACTGCCCGCATCAGCAACTCCCCGAATCCTTCATCCGTAAAGCGGACATCCGCTAGCGAGGTCTTTATGCGGTCCCGTTCGGCGGCCACCCTACCGAGTTCGTCGTGCATCTCCTCCAGGCGTTCGGCGGCGGTGGCGTAGGCTCGACGCTCGCTCTCCAGGGCTCTCTCCAGCTTGTCTCCGCGAGATGACGCTTCTCGGATGCTCTCATCCAGCTTGACCCGAGCCTCCACAACCGTGGTCGCACGCTCCTCGGCCTGCCTGGCCGCTGTCAGAATTTTGTCGCGCTCGCGCCTGAGTACCTCCGCCTCTCCCGCGAGGGCCGCAGCCTGTTCCTTCGACGTTCGAGAGGTGAAGGAGAGCTGCTCGTTCTCACGTTTCAACTCCTCGACCCGCGCCGCCAACTCCTCGACGTGCGCGTCCTCTGTAGCCTTTTTCTCTGCCTGCTGGTTTTGTTCCTTCCAGAGACCCACCAGGGACTTCACGGTGTCTCCATCAGGCTCTTTCTCACCTGTCAGGGCCGCTAGAAGTAGGCTTTCCGTAGTATGGGCTTCTGACAGTTCCTCGACCCTATCGGGAGAAAAATCTTCAAGAGCTTCCACGGTCTCCGGGGGGATCTGGTCCGCCACAGCCGTTCGGAAAGCGCCCCAGGCCGCCGGATCCTGCGTGATACGGCGTGAGATTCCTTTTAATAATGCCAGCCGAGCGCCGGACTTGCGTGTTAGGGCATCGGCTTGAATGCCCTTTGGAAGTAGGATCTCATCGAGACCCGGTATGTTTTTACAGAGGTCCGCAAGGGTTTTTCTAGTGTCCAGCCGACCTAAACGATGCAGTATAAGCTCCTCCGGCAGAGACTCCGGCGGTAGTCGGTGGAGAAGTTCCTCCGCTCCCCCGCCAGAAACTTCGGGTTCTGAGGAGCCGTCTTGGGATGTGGAATTGGTCATAGAGATTCCTTCCGCGAATAAGAATTTTAAGTGTCTTCTTCATGTGCCAAAGATTCTATCATGAGGGTTTCCGAGCCTATCCAACAACACCCGCGAGATTGAGCTAGACTTCCACCCATGACAGACACGACCTTGAAGCTGCGAGCATACTCCCCCGGCAAATTCCCGATTCTGGTGGTCCAGACGCCGGACGATGAACTACGGCTGCTCTACTACGAGACTAACTACGACCCGGAAGCGTTCAAACTCGCCGAGGAAGACTGGTTGCGGGACAACGCCATAGGACGGCATAGTTTTATAGAGGTAAAAACTTCCAAAGAGTTGGATGCTTCCGAGCTAAAAGAGTACGTGAGTAGAGAAATCCTCAAGTCCTAAGTTCACCCGAAAGTCGCGCTGCTAGTTCAAGTTCTCGTTCACATCGTCAATAATGTCACCGGCATCCGGAACCCCACCACCGTTGTTTCCACCGCCACCACTGCCACCATCGCTGGGTTCCGGCGTTGGCTCGGGCTCTGGAGCCGGTTCGGGCTCTGGAGTCGGTTCAGGCTCTGGAGTCGGTTCGGGCTCTGGTGTTGGTTCGGGCTCTGGTGTTGGTTCGGGGGGTGGTTCTGGTGGGCCGGAGCTATAGGAGATAGAGATGTCCGTACCGGAATCTTGCAGGGTTCCCGCCGCTGGGTCGGTAGAGAGGACTTCGCCTGCGGGGGCGGTGTTCTCTACTTGCACTGTTGTGTAGGTAAAACCGGCGGCGTTGATCTCTTCACCAGCTGAGTTTACGTCTTGTCCGATCACGTTTGGCACCTCGAACTGTTCCTGGCCGACGCTTATGGCTACGTCAACCGTACCGCCCTCCTCAATCTCGGAGCTGGAGCCGGGCTCCTGAGAGATAATGTTGCCTTCGGCGATAGAGTCGCTAAACTGCTCGCTCTGGCTGCCGAGTTCAAGGTCTCTCTCGGCTAGTGCGTCTTCAGCCTCCGCTATGGTGAGATCCACTAAGTCTGGTACCGTGACCATCGCTGGTCCGGTCCCAACAAAGATAGTTACTTCGGAGCCTAGTTCGGCTGCTGCGTTATCGCCGCCTTTGGGGTCCTGCCCAACTACTTTGCCGCTCTCTTCAGCCGCACTCTCTCTATTCTGAGACCGTACCTCGAAACCTGCGTCTTCGAGTTTTGCGCGGGCTTCTTCGGGGGAATTTCCACTCACATCCGGTAGTTCGTTTTCGCCGCTGGCGACGGTTACGGATATCTTAGAATTTTCGTCTACGCGTCCATTGCTAGGGTCTTGGTCGAGGATTTCACCTTCGGGACGATTGACGTCACGGTTCTCTTCTTTCACGATGTTGAATCGTTCTCCGTATCTATCCTGCGTTTCTCCGAAGTTCTCGCCGATCAGATCCGGCACCATCGTTTTCTGTACCGCAGGCTCGCTGCTGATGAGGTTGTAGGCGCTGAAGCCGATAGCTCCGAGCAGCGCGAGCGCCAGAAGTACCAGAAAGAGCGGTAGTAGTCCTCGCCGCTTGTTCCGCTGCGCAGGTGGCGGCGGCGGTGGAACGCGGGTATGAGAGATGGTCGGAGCTTCGGCGGCAACTGGATGTGTCAACATCCGGGTGGTGGCTTCCGAGGGTGCGAAGCCCTGGCAGACTCGCTCCAGGTCTTCTATAAGCTCGGCATCGCTGGAGAAGCGATCCGCCGGATCTTTGCAAAGCATCCGAACCGTCACGGCGGTGATGCCGTCCGGGATGGATGGATCCAATATGTCCGGGGGTACTAGATGGCCGTTGACGTGCTTCATGGCGATCCCGATGGGCGACTCCGCGTCGAAGGGCAACTCGCCGGTGAGCATCTCGTAAAGAACCACACCCAACGAGTACTGGTCGCTCGCAAAGCCCACATGCTCGCCCATTGCCTGCTCGGGCGAGATGTAGTGAGCCGTACCCAGAATCGAACCAGTCTTGGTCATCGTCGATGAAGATGCCGCTCGTGCGATGCCAAAGTCCGTTACCTTCAGGTCGCCGGAGTCTGTTATGAGGATGTTGTGAGGTTTTATGTCGCGGTGGATCACAGCTCGATTGTGCGCCGCTTGTAACGCCTCGGCTATCTGCAACGTGACCGCCGCCGCCGTCCGGGCCGGTAAAGCACCTCTCTTGATAATGCGGTCCTTCAAAGTACCACCGGGGAGATACTCCATCGCAATGTAGTAAGTACCGTCCTCGGATTCTCCACGGTCGTAGATCGAGACGATATTCGGATGCGAAAGTGCCGCTGCGCTCTGAGCCTCCCGGCGAAAACGCTCCACAAACTCGTCGTCGCTGGCGTACCGACCGCTCATGACTTTCAAGGCCACGTCGCGGTCCAGCACGTCGTCATGAGCCAGAAAGACATCTGCCATGCCTCCCGAGCCCAACGGCTGTTTTATCCGGTAACGATTATCTACATGCTGCTGCATAAGAACTAAGTATAGACCTAGCTTCCGTTAGACTTCAGATAAGATTCCATTATCTCCCGCGCCGCAGGTAGTGCTTGATCCTCGCCATCTCCACCGTTCTCGATAATAACCGCCACCGCGATCTCCGGGTCACCTGCGGGTGCCGACGCGATAAACCAGGAGTTGGGATCCTCGGGCGGAACTTCCGCTGTCCCGGTCTTTCCAGCGACTTCTATATTCGGTATCTTGGCTTCCGGGTGTACGTCCTCAACCACGCCGACCATCATTCTCTGTAGAGTGCTGGCATTCTCGGGGTTGAGAGCCTCCTGTCGTTCGCGGGGTCCGGGTTTGTCCAGGATGACGCCGTCCGGCGAGCGCACCTCTTTGACTATGCGGGGTTCCATCATGGTGCCGTTATTACCCACTGCGGCGGCTACCAAAGCCATCTGGAAAACATTGGACGACGCGGTGTCCTGGCCGAAGGCGACTTGGCCGAGGTCTCCGCCGCCAAGATCGCTGGGACTGACCTGCAACGGAAACTCCTCGTAAGTGTCTCCAAAGCCGAAATCTTGGGCCGTGTTGTAGAGGGTGTCCGTGCCGATCTTCTTTATGGCTATTCGGGCGAAGATGGTGTTTATGGAGAGCGCGAGAGACTGTGCGAAGGTCTGACGACCGTAAATGTTGTCGTCGTAGTTGACGACGGTGTAGCCGGGCCTCTCGTACTCGCCGGTGTCCGTAAACTTGTCGGTTGGCTTCACGCCGCTTTTCAGGGCGGCGGCGGCGGTTATGACTTTTATGATGGAGCCTGGGACGAAGAGCCCTTGCGTCGCTCGGTTCAGGAGAGGATTGTTTGAGTCTTTGGAGAGCTCGTCGAAGTTGTCGTCTATATTATTCGGGTCGTAAGACGGGTAAGAAGCCATTGCCAGGATCTCGCCGGTTTTGGGATCGAGAGCTACGGCGGAGCCTCGGCCTGTGTTGCTGCTGGCGATCTGCTCTTGAGCCAGCCGCTGGAGTGCGGGGTCCAGGGTCAGAGTGATGTTGTTGCCGGGTTGGGGACCGCCGGAGAGCTGATTTATGAGGTCGTCTACGGTGGCGGGTTCGGAGTTGCCAGAGAGGTTGGAGTTTTCCCCGATCTCGATCCCAGTCGCTCCGTAGCGCGTGCTCCAATACCCGACAACGTCCGAATAGAGATCCCCTTCAGGGTAGACGCGGTCGTAGACGGTCCCGGTCTCGGTCTCGCGGGCTTCGCTCCGGGCGAGCTCCGTCTCGCCGTCGCCCGCTAAAATGAGGCCGCGGGGAGCTTCGATGCTGCGCTGGGTCTGAAGCGAGTTGTCCGGGTTTTCGGCCAACGATTGCCGGGCGTAGACCTGCCAGTACGCGAGCATCCCTGTGAGGGCCACGAAACCCGCCGCAAAGAGATAGAACGTGCGCCGCAAGTGGACATTCACCGAGCTGGCTCCCCGAGGCGGTCACCGAAAGGCTCGCCAACGGTCTCTTCCACGACTTCCGTTTGTCCGGCTTTCTCGGATATAACCAGGAGAAGCGCGGCTAAGATAAAGTTGCCGACTACGGAGGAGCCGCCGTAGGAGACGAACGGCAGCGTTATGCCGGTCAACGGCACGGCTTTGGTTACACCGCCCACGATCACGAGGGTTTGCAAAGCGAACATTGAGGTCAGGCCGAAAGCTAGGAGCTTAGAGGCATCGTCCTTTGCGAGAAGAGATATCTTGATGCCCCGGTACACGAAAGCCAGGAAGGCCAGCAGGATGGCTACGGACCCGATCAGGCCAAGCTCGCTGGCTATTGCGCTGAATATAAAGTCCGTGTGAACCTCGGGGATGCTCTGAGAGAATCCCGCGCCGAGTCCCGTGCCGGTGAGGCCGCCGTCGGAGATTGAGAAGAGGCTCTGAAGGATCTGAAATCCCTCGCCGTTGGAGTCCGCCCACGGGTTTAGCCACGTACGGACGCGCACCTGGACATGTCCGAACAGTAAGTATGCGACAAAAGAACCGGCGGCGAACATCACGCCGCCGATCAGCAAGTAGGCAATGCGTCCCGTAGCGGCGTAGAGCATCAAGAGTGGGACGGCGAAGAAGATCAGAGAGCTACCGAGGTCTTTCTCGAAGACGAGCAGCAACAACGACGCGCCCCACACCAGGGCCACAGGCCCGAAGTATTTGACCGTTGGGATCTGGATGCCCATAAAAGTGCTGCTGGTGGCGGCTAGAAGGTCGCGTTTCTCGGCCAGATATCCGGCGAAAAACACGATCAGGGCTATCCGGGCGAACTCTGAGGGTTGGAAGCTAACCGGACCCAGAGATAGCCAGAGACGAGCGCCGTTTACCTCGTATCCCAGAGGCGTGATGACCGAGGCGATCAGGAGCATCGCCCCCAGCGCTAGGAGGTATTTGTAGTCGAAGAGTCGGTGATAGTTGCGGAAAAACACGATCAAGAAAAGCATCGTTCCGCAGCCGATCAGGATCCAAAGTGCCTGTGTCGTCGCGAGGTTCTCTCGCCCTTCGACATCAAACGTGAGACGGTAGATCATGACCAGACCAACCCCCGTGAGCAACGTGACGAGCGGGATCAACAACGCATCGGAATGCGGCAAGACTAGCCGAACTCCAAAGTACAGAGCCAACAGAGTACCGGCATAGTACGCGCCGTAGATCAGGGGCGGACTGTTTGATTGCTGGGCGAAGATGAGTGTCGCGAAACCTATAGTTGTTACCAGCAGAGCCAGCAGCATCGGCGTTGTGGCGCGTTGAGTCACTACTCGCGGCCCAGGTCTCTGAGGGAGCTGTCTACTTGATCCTTGCTGGACAAACGCTGGCTTTGTATGCGATCCACGTAAGGCTCCTTAACGTCGTCCTTCTTCAAGCCGGGTCTCTTCCATTCTTCATTCAACTCCACGCCGAGCGGCGCGTAGGGCAATCCTCTATACGCCACGACTTCGTCGCCGTCGAAAGACAGATAGTATCGGCTCGATGCCCAGAAGTACGCCGGAGAAAGCAACAACACGACCACCGCGATCAAGGCCAGCGTACGTATTACAGCCCCAACTTTCTTGCCTATTCCCCCCGACCGCTTGCGACGCTCCGAAGCCTCCCGACCATCTCCCCGCCGGGTTGATGCCTCCGATCCCTGGTCACGCTCGTTGGATACGTCCGGGGGCGGTGTAATTGCCTCGTGCCCCTGGGTCTCGGCATCCGTGGATACGTCAGTCTCCACCGGCGCAGTAGGTTCCGCACCCGCAGGTTGTTCCTTTACGTCCACTATGACGATGGTGATGTTATCCGAGCCACCGGCTTCCAGAGCAGCTTCCAGCAGACGTTCGGCAGTCTCTTTGGGAGTGTGCGGTTCGTCTTTTATGAGCGTGGTGATGCGCCCGTCCGGGACCATGTCGGATAGTCCGTCGGAGCAGAGTAGGAACCGATCCCCAACCTCCACCGGGAGGACGGTTGTGTCAACCTGGATACGTTCTTCCGCCCCGAGGGCGCGGGTTATAAGGTTGCGTTGCGGGTGGTCTTGGGCTTCGTCGCGGGTGAGATCCCCGTTTCTAACCAATTCCGCTACGAGAGAGTGATCCTCGGTTACGGGTTTTAGGTCTCCGTCGCGGATCAGGTAGACCCGCGAGTCTCCGACGTGCGCGATCTCCGCTACCGGCTCGGAGCGGGTGCCGCCGAAGCGCACGGCTACGATAGTCGTCCCCATCCCGGAGAGGTTGTTGTCTTCCCGAGCCGCGTCGAGTATTCGTTGGTTGGCTTCTTGCACCGCACCGTCGAAGGATTCTCCGGGTGCGAGATCTCCCAAAGTCTCTATGGTAATGCCGCTCGCCACTTCCCCGGCCTCGAAGCCGCCGATCCCGTCGGCGACGACGTACAGCGTTTCGTCGCGACCGTCCCCCATGAGCAGGGAGTCCTCGTTGTTGTCGCGAACTCGTCCCGCGTCCGTAACTCCGTAATGTTCCAGGTACAGCATCGCGCTACTCAAGGAACCGGAAGATAGTGGACCCGACCTTGAACGTGTCCCCGGAACGCAGCGGCGTTGCTCCAACGGTCTTGCGACCGTTCACGAAAGTGCCGTTCGTCGAACCGGCATCCTCCACGTAGAACAGCCCGCCGTGGCGTGTGAGCTGGGCGTGGCTGCCGGAGACGAAATCGTCGTTTTTTAGCACCACGTCGTTAGTCGCCGAGCGTCCTAGCGAGATCGTGCCGTCCTCCACGGTGAAGCGGGTCTCGGGGGCGATGATCTCCGAGTCTTCCACCAGCAACTCCGCGCTCCCGGAACGACCGTAGGGACGGCGATCCTGCTCCGCAGCCCGAGCTGGCTTCTTGTCGTTGTCGTCGGGGACTTGCTGAAGATCTCCGACTCCTCGTCGTACGACGGCGTAGATAAAGGCCAACAGCAGCAGCAGCAGCAACGCTTTGGCCGCGAGAAGCGGAACCTGAAGGTCCAGCATGGGTTACCGCCTTCCTTGCGGACCCTCCGGAGCGTCGGAGCGCCGGACGAAGCGGGCGCCTGTCTGCCCGAAGGTAAGCTCGTCGCCGCTCTCTATGCGCTCGCGGTCAATAGGAGCCCCATCTAGTAGCGTCCCATTTGTCGAGCCGAGATCCTCGACGACGAATCCGTTCTCGGACCTTAAAAGCTGCGCGTGCTTGCGAGAAATGTTCGGGTCCGGGATGGTGATCTCATTCTCGTCCGAACGTCCCACGCTCCACGGACCCGGACCCTGTAGCTTGTGCTTCTTGGACCCAACCACCAACTCCACTATCTCAACCGCGAGATTGTGCTTGGCGGCTTCCTCGGCGGAGATTGCCGACGTACCCTGAGCGTCGTCGCCGTTTTTGTCTTCCTCCTCCTCGGTGCGGAAGATGCGTGTCTGACCGGAAGTGTCGGATGGAGCCCCTTTCTCGCGGGGACCGCGTCCGCCGGTAAGTTTGGCTGTAACGCCGAACTCGCCGAAGCGTAAAGAGTCTTCAGTCTCGAAGCGTATTCTCGGTGGGGTCATCAGGTGATAGGACTTATTTTCGGCGTGAGTCGAGGCGTATTGGATCAACTCGTCCCTCAAAGAATCTTGATACGCCTGAATTGATTCCATATCCTCTCCCGAGAGGTGAACGGTGAAGTCGTTTGGCGCGTAGGTACGGGAGATGGAGACCATACGAGCCTCATCCATCTGTTTGGTAAGCCCCTTGGCGATCTCGACCGGATGGATCTGCCGCCGGAAAGCCCGTCCGAAGACTCCTTCCACAAGCGATTCCATTCTTTTCTCGATGCCTTTCAAGAAACCCAAAGAAACTTACCCTCTCGCCCGCGAACCAAGATACCTGACAACCGCATATATTATAGCCGCCATACCCAGCGAAAGCACGGCCTCTATCCAAAGATCGGAGCCACCAACCCCGGACTCCGTAGTGTCCGAAGCTAACACCAGATATCCTAACGCTCCCCCGATAACCGCGACCCCTAATCCCACCGGCCAACGCCGCGCCCACTCCCCAATCGAAATAACTCCCGCCATAACCCCCCACAGGACCACCATAAACAACGTCTCCGGCACAAACGTGACGAGACGCTCCACCCGAATCAGCAACTCGGATATACCTATGTCCCCCGACAACTGCCGGAACGGCCCCCCAAGAAACGGCACCACGCCATCCCCTAGCGTCAGCTCGTACCCTATAAGAGCCACAGCCCCCATCGCCGACGACAACGCGGCCCCCAAAGGCCGCATAAACGCCCCGAACAACAACGGAATACCGGCCCCAACGCCAACCACCGCCATCGGGATAGCCAGCAACGGCCCTAGCGGAAGCTTCCCGACGCCACCACTCAAGTAACCGCCCCCCGCTACATAGATACCCCCGACTATCGGGGTGAGCAGCGCGAAACCGAGCCCGACGTTGTTTTTTAGTAACGCCACGGCCAACGCCACGACGAGACACAGCGCCGCCACTCGGGGCAGCAGATATCCTGCCACTCCTAGACCGGCTGCTATGCCCAACGCTCCTGGGCTGTTCTGTCCGATAAGCGAGTCGCCTAGCACGAAGCCCAGCCACGCGGCGAGGCCGCCGTTTATGAGGCGCATCGCGTGGTCCGCGAAGACGCTCTCTCGGGGCTCGCGCTCATCCACGAGCGTGTTCTTGCGGGTTGCGAGACCTTTTGGTTTGCCGGTTGGACCCCGACGACCGGTTAGCAGTTTGAGGGCGGCCCAGGCGCTCGGGGGACGGTGCGCGGGATTCGGGGAGGTTGCTCGCTCCACGAAATCCCGCAGGCGGGTCGGGGGTTCTTCCGGGACGCGGGCTAGAAGGGTGCGGGCGGTCGCTCCGACGGCGTAGATATCTGTTAGGACGCTCGGGTCTGCGCCGTCCATGATCTCCGGCGCTATATATCCTGGTGTCCCGACGGCGAAGCCTACGCGAGTGAGCCGCGTGTCACCGGCCCGGTACGCTACCCCGAAATCGGTGAGTTTTACGTTGCCGCGCTCGTCCACGAGGGCGTTCTGGGGTTTTATGTCGCGGTGGATAATGCCTTGTCCGTGCGCGTAGACCAAGGCTTCCAGAACTTGAGCCAGAGCGGCGGCGATATCTCGGGGCGTGTAGTCGCGGGCGGCATCGTCCAGGGGCATACCGGCTACAAACTCGGTGATAAGGAAGACCTCGGTCTCTGCTGCGATAACCTCAATGGTTCGGACGATATTCTTGTGTTTGAGTCCCTCGGCGATCTGGCCTTCGCGCAGGGCTCGGGAGCGTTCGCCGGTGCTGTAGACCGGGATGATCTTGACCGCTACATCTCCGCCACGACCAAGATAACTCCCTGAAGACCTTGCCCGCCAGACGGTGGCGAAGCCGCCGCGCCCGACCATTTCGGCCAGCGCGTAGCGTCCCTGACCCTCAATGTAACGTGTTCCAACCATCCTTGAAACCATTGTATAGCCTACTCGCACATCTTGTTGCGTTTTGTTGAGAACATCGTTCGTGC
>JBGTFQ010000179.1:0-8402 GCA_041747155.1 Rubrobacteraceae bacterium | reverse complement strand
GCTCGGAGGATCGCGCGTAACTTCCCAAACTGGAGATGTAGTCCATCTGCTTCTATGAGGTCTGAAGTCGAAAATTTACTGGCTGCTTCAGCCGATGCGACGAATTCCAGAAATCTTCCATAAAATAGTGATATGGAATTGCGAGATATTGAATACTACGGTGAGCCGGGCGCGACCGTTTACCGGGCGGATTGCGTTGACCTTATGCGACTGATGCCCGATGCGTGCGTGGATGTTATCTTCGCGGATCCACCTTACCGACTTTCGGGCGGTGGTGTCACAGTTAAGAGCGGGAGGATTTCGTCGGTGGACAAGGGTTCGTGGGATCGGTCACTGGGAAGTTTCGAGAAGGATCACGACTTCAACGTCCGCTGGTTGCGCGAGGCTCGCCGCATCCTAAAACCCGATGGCACGATCTGGGTGAGCGGCACCCACCACATAATCTTCAGCCTCGGATTCGCGCTCCAGAGCCTGCGCTTCAAAGTCATAAATCAAGTGACCTGGGAGAAACCGGACCCGCCACCGAACGCCCGTCATACGTCTTTCACCCATTCACACGAAACCCTAGTGTGGGCCAGCAAGGGTAAGGGAGCGCGGCATACGTTCAACTACGACCTCATAAACAGCCGCGAACCAGAAACCCAGATGTCTTCGGTCTGGCGCATACCGGCGGTTCCGAAACGCGAGAAGCGGCATGGCTACCATCCAACCCAGAAGCCGTTGCGGCTCGTGCGTCGGGCGTTGCTAGCTTCGACGAAGGAAGGAGATTTGGTCTTCGACCCATTCTCCGGCTCCGGAACGACAGCGGTCGCCGCGAAGGAATTGAACCGCTTTTTTGTCGGAGCGGAGCTTGACAAGAGTTTCGCTGAACTAGCGGCGCGGCGAGTAGCCGGGGCCGAGCGCGGAGGCGTACTGCGTGAGATCTCCGACTGGCCGTTGGATGGATAGCACGCTCGCCGTAGTCCTCGCCGACACCCACATCCCGCGCCGAGCGAAGAAGTTGCCGGGCGCGCTCTCGCCGCACCTCGAACGGGCGGATCTCATCCTGCACGCTGGAGATTTGATGGACCCGGCTCTGCTCGACACGCTCGCCGACTACGCTCCGGTACGAGCCGTTCGGGGAAACTTGGACCCACCCGAAGCGGCACTACCAGAGACGCTGGAGTTCAAGTTTGGTGGCGTGAATATAGCCATGATCCACGACTCTGGCTCGAAAAAGGGCCGCCAAAACCGCATGAAGCGCCGCTTCCCGGAAGCTCGCGTAGTCGTCTTCGGACACTCGCACATTCCCTGGAAGACGGACGAAGATGGCCTAATGCTCCTCAATCCTGGTAGTCTGACGGACAAGCGCCGCGAGCCGGATTTTACCTTCGCAGTGTTGCGGATTTCGCCCGCATTCGTCGAGGCCGAGATAGTTTGCCTGTAGAATGAGCTTACGTTTGTAAGCGTGCACGCGGGATGTCGAACATTCGGTAGGCTATAACGTATCTTTGATGGTTTGTTCCGGGCGGCTTGTCCGGTGGATGGGAGTGACCGAGGCTTGACGTTGTTTGCGGAACAAGTCGCCGTGCGATACGGGCTTGACGAAAAATTGGGTACTCTCTGACAACGCTTATCGTCGTCTTGCCGCTGGTGCTGGCTCTCTTGTCCGCGCCCGTCTCCGCGATCGCCGGAATGCTCCATCCCCGGTTCGCGGCTCTGGTTGGTGCGGCCCTGGCGGCACTCGCGGCCATTGCGGTGCTCTGGGGTTGGAGCATGGGTGGCGGTACGTTCGACTTGGCCTGGGCTCCATCTTATGATCTTCGTTTTACCGTCACGCTCGATGGTTTGGCTGTATTGTATGCTTTGCTGGCTACCGGGATCGGGTTCGCTGTGCTCGTCTACTCTTCGCGGTATCTGCCGCTGCATCTGGAGCATGAGGGGCGAGCGATGTCGGATGGCACGAGTTTCTATTTCTTTATATTGTTGTTTATGGGGTCGATGGTCGGGTTGGCGATGGCTCAGGACCTCATCTTGATCTTTGTTTTCTGGGACCTCACGGCTGTCGCGTCCTACTATCTGATCGGCTTCGACAGCCATACTGAGGATTCACGCTGGTCGGCTCTGATGGCCTTGCTAGTCACCGGCATCACAGCGGTGTTTTTGTTGATCGGGGCTTTGATACTCTACGCCGCTCACGGCACGTTCTCCGTCCCCGAGTTGACGAAACTCACTCAGCCCGGACCTCTGCTGACCGTCGCGGCGGGTCTCATCGCCGTCGCGGGCCTCGCCAAGAGCGCGCAGGTTCCGCTCCATTTCTGGCTGCCCCGAGCGATGGCCGCGCCCACGCCGGTCTCCGCGTACCTGCACTCGGCGGCGATGGTCGCCGCTGGGGTACTCCTGATCGGGCGGGTCTACCCCCTGATCCAGAAGAGCGACTTTCTACTGAACTCCCTTATAGTCATCGGCCTGTCCTCAATGGCGGTCGGTGGAATCCTCGCTCTAACCCGCGACGTTTTGAAACAACTGTTGGCCTACTCGACGATCTCGCAGTACGGCTACGTAGTGTTTATGTACGGGCTTGGCGGCAAGTACGGGGCGGCGGGCGCAGCCTTCTACGTGATAGCCCACGCTCTCTCCAAAAGCGCGTTGTTCCTGACCGCCGGAGCCGTTACCGAAGCTACCGGCGAGAAAGAACTCTCGAAGATCGGGGGTGTGGGCAGGTCCCTACCACTGCTCGCCGCCGGTAGTGGACTCGCCGCCGCCGGACTCGCCGCGCTTCCGCTGACTATTGGATTCTTCAAGGACGAGCTCTTCTTCGCCGCAGCTCTCGAAAGGGGCACACCGTTCGCTGTCTTCGCGGTCCTTGGGGCGGCGTTGACGTTCGCTTATACGTGGCGGTTCTGGGGTGGCATCTTTCTCGGTCCTGCTCGTGCTCAGGCGGGTGCTATACCGGCTGCGCTCGTGTTGCCGGTGGTCGTGCTCGGGGCATTGGTATTGGTTGGTGGAATTTTCGTGGGGCCGGTCGCGGATCTCGCGATAGCCGCCGGGACGGTCTCGTTCGATGCTCCGGCGTCCGTGAAGCCCGCGTACCACTTCGATACGAGACCGGAGAACTTGATGGCTCTCGCGACCTTCGCGATCGGCGCGGGGATAATCTTGTCGCGTCGCGTCTGGGTGGGGGTAGCTATGGCGGTCTCGCGTTTCGGGGAGAAGTTTGGGCCGGAGCGGATCTACGGTTCGACTATTGACGGTCTCAACCGCCTCTCGGACTTTATCCATCAGGCGGAGGTGCGGGATCTCCGTAGCCGGGTCGCGGCTATTCTGGTCCCCGCCGGAATACTGGTCGGGGCGGGCCTCATCGCCACTCCAACGACGGATGTCTACCGAACGGGCATCGTGGAAGGACGGGATTTGCCGCTATTGTTGGCTCTCATCTCGGTCGCGGTTGCGGCGTTGACGACCACTTTCACGAAGCGTCACGTGACGCTGGCGTTGGTCTTATCGAGTGCGGGGTTTGTTCTCGCGGTCGTGTACGCTTTTTTCGGTGCGCCGGACGTGGCGCTCGTGGCGGTGTTGATCGAGGTGATCCTCACGATGGTGTTTATCGCGACGCTGAAGTTGATCCCTCACAAAGTGCTTCGGGCGCAAGCCGAGCTGCCAACGGAGAGACCCCGGCGCAAGGTGTTCTTCGCCACTATCGCCGGAGCGTTTTCGTTTGCTGTAGTCTGGGGCGCTCTCTCAGTACCCGCCGCCCAAGACAGCGCGGCGGACGAGCATCTCGCGCTCACCTCCAAAGCCCACGCCAAAGATACGGTAACCGCCATACTCGCGGACTTCCGCGGGCTGGATACTCTGGGTGAGATCACGGTGGTCGCGCTCGTGGTATTAGCCGTCGCTACGTTGCTGAACCGGGGGCGACTCCGATGACAAGCATCCTGACTCGCGTCATCGCCAAGCTTCTGTTGCTGCCAACGCTGGTGGCCGCCGTCGCCTTGCTGGTAAAGGGATATGTGCAGCCTGGCGACGGTTTCTCAGCCGGAGTCGTAGCCGGGCTTGCGATCTTGATGCAGTATCTCGCGTTTGGTCACGAAGAGGCCGAGAAGTTGCCCGTCGTCAAATCCGCCGGAGTCGTGGCGTTTGTTGGGTTGCTGATCTCGCTCTCCGTCGCCGTCGTGCCGATATTTCTCGGTGACCCCGTCCTAACGCACTACCCACCGCCAGAATCCCACGTCTATATCTTCGGAACGCTCGAAATACTGACCGCCGTTCTCTTCGACGTGGGCGTGTTCTTGCTCGTTTTTGGATTCTCGGTGGTGACGACGAGCATCCTGGCTCGGGCTATCTCGCAGGAGGAAGAGTACGGCTTGGAAGAAGCGTCCGATGACCCGGCGCTCGGATCCCGACCGGGGGGTGATGAGGTGTGATCCTCGCTACTTCGCTCGTGATCGCGCTGGTGTTTGGTTCCGGGGCTTATCTTATTTTGCAGCGGGATCTCTTCCGAGTGGTGATCGGGATTGTCCTGATCTCAAACGCGGCGAACCTGTTTATTATCGCGGCGGGCCTCTCTCGCGGCGTACCCCCGATCAAACCAATCCCCAACGGCGCCACAGTGAGCGACCCGCTCGTTCAGGCGATGGCTCTCACAGCCATAGTCATCAGCTTTAGCGTCGCAGTCTTCCTTCTCAGCCTAGTCTACCGTCTCTACAACTCCCACAAAACCATAGACCTCGAAGACATCTCCGAGATGGAACTCCGTGAAGCCGAAGCCCTGGAGCGCGACAAACCCGAGGAAGAAAAAAAGCGCGAAACGGACCTCACATGACAACTCTTCTCGTCGCTCCCATCCTGATTCCGTGGGTGCTTGCGACGGTCTTCGCGCTTCTGGATGGACGAAAGTCTTGGGTAGGTTGGCTCTCGGTTGTGGTGCTCGCCGTTTCGTTTGTGTCCGTCGTCGCGCTGACCTTGCGTGTGGTTCAGAATGGGCCGGTCGAGGTCGTCGCGGGTGGTTGGCCGGAGGGGGTTGGGATCTCGCTGCGGGCCGACGCTCTGGGAGTGACGTTCGCTACGCTCTCGTTGGCCGTTATTCTGGTCTCGCTCGCTTACGAGGTTATTGTGGGAGTGCGGTCGCGGACTTTCCCGGCGGTGGTTTTGTTTTTGGCGACCGGGTTAGCGGGATTGTTCCTGACGGGGGACATCTTCAACTTCTACGTCTTCTTCGAGATCTCCATGACCGCTGCTTATGCGTTGACGAGTTATCGGGAGCGGGATTATCAGATCCGTGCGGCGTTTATATTCGCGATCATCAACCTCTTGGGGTCGGTGGTGTTCCTGATCTCCGTCGCCGCGCTCTACCACGTCACCGGTAGCCTCGACATGCAGATAGTGGCCGAGCGCATCGAAGACGTGGCTCCCAACTCTATCATCACCATCGCTGTCGCGGTCTTCGTGGCTTTCTCCCTGAAGCTTGGCCTGTTCCCGTTCCACTTCTGGCTCCCAGCGGTCTATATGGGCAGTCACGCGCCGGTCGCGGCGATTCTCTCCGGGGCGTTGGCGAATATCGGAAGCTACGGCCTGCTGCGCTTCGGGGCGGGGATACTGCCAAAAGAACTCGCTCTAGGTGTGGTCCCGATCTTCGTTCTCGGAACGGCCAGCATTATCTATGGAGCGGTACAGGCGATCTCGCGGCACGCCACCGTCGAAGTGCTGGCTTACTCGGCGATAGGTCAAGCGGGCTACATCCTCATCGCGCTCGCTATCGGCGGGACGGTCGGTTACGGCGCGGCTGTTATCTACGCGGTCGTGAACTCTCTTAATAAAGCTCTGCTCTTTCTTGCCGCCGGTACTCGCGGGCCTTTGGTTGGCGCGGCCTTCGCAATTGGGGCGTTTAGCGTGGTCGGAGTGCCGCCCGCAGCTGGATTCCTGGGCAAACTCTCGCTGTTCAAGGCGAGCTTCACCGTGGATTCACTCCCCGCAAGCGTCGCGCTCGTCGCCCTGATCTTCCTCGGCGGGGCTCTCTCGTTCTTATACGTATTCGAGTTGTACGGACGAGTCTTCCTAAAACCGGACGAGACGGATAAGAAGAATAGTCCGCTAGCTGCACGAGTTTTGGTCTTGGCAGTCGGAGTCGTGGTGCTGGCGGTTGGAGTTTGGCCGGAGCCGTTGCTGGTGTTGGCGGATGCTGCGGGAGACTTGCTCTCCAACGGGGGTATTTGATGGCTCGGGCAGTCTTGAGCGTCTTTTTGCTCACGGTGGTTTATGGGCTGGTGTTGGGGAGTTTTCATCCGTGGGATCTCGTGCTCGGGATTGTTGTGTCTAGCGCGTTGTATCTTGCGACTCGTGGTTATCTCTTCGGCGGAGAGACCAGGATAGAGGGTAGATTGTTCAGTCGGATGGTTGGATTTATTCCTTTCTCCCTGGCGGTGATCTGGGACATAACAGTCGGTACGTGGGAGGTGGCGCTCGTGACGCTGCACATCAGGCCGCTGCATCATCCCGGTATCGTCACCATACCAATAGGCGAGCGTAGCCCAGTCGGGGTCGCGGCCACGGCACTAGTTATGACTCTCTCGCCAGGGGAATTTCTGGTAGACGTGGACCGGAAAGAAAATAAGATCCTGATGCACGTACTAGATGCCTCAGACCCCGAGGCGATTAGGCGCAAGCACGAGGAGTTCTATCAGCGGTACCAGAGACGGGTATTTCCTTGAAGACAGAGGGAGGTTTCAGATGCACGAGATAGTATTTTACTTTGCGGCGGCCTGGATGACGGGTCTGCTCGCGGTAAGTGTGGCGGCGGTGATCGGGGTTCGCTCCACCGCCGGTCGTATTCTGGCCCTTGATCTCCTTACCCTGATCCTCGTGGCGCTGCTCGTTCTCTACTCCGATACGACCCTCTCGCCGCACTACCTTGACGCGGCCCTGATACTCTCGATCCTAGCGTTTATCGGCACTGTGGCGGCGGCCCGGTATCACGGAGAGAGGAAGGTGTTCTGATGAGCTTCGACCTCGCAACCTCGTTGCTAGCGGACGCACTGGTGATCTTCGGGGTCTTCATCATGACTGTCGGAGTGTACGGCATGATCCGACTGCCGGATACTTACACCCGGCTTCACGCTGCGAGCAAGGCTGTGGTTCTCGGGGTCTTCTCCCTGCTCATCGCCTCGCTCGTCACGGGCGACCCGAAGATTATCTTTCGCTGCATCCTGATCGGGTTTTTCCTCGCCCTCACAACCCCGGTCGCGGCCCACGTCATAGCCCGCGCCGCCTACGCGCGCGGAGAGGGGATGAGATCCCCGGATGCTGTGGACGAGTCGGACGCGGACCTGACCCCGGACCATCAACCCTGAAAGATTTTAGGGGTCTCGCGCTTCGTGGCGTAAGATAGCGGTATGGGTATAGCCGGAGATATTGCGCTCGTACTGGTAGCGGCGTTCATTGGAGGTGTGATCGCGCGCCGCCTCGGTCTTCCCCTGATCCTGGGCTACATCGTCGCCGGTGTCTTTGTCGGCCCCAACACCGGCGGCCTGACCGTAGGAGATGCCCACGAGATCGAACTTCTAGCGGAGATTGGGGTAGCCCTCCTCCTCTTTACCATCGGCCTCGAATTCCCACTGAGTGCCCTGGCTCCAGTCAAGCGCGTCGCCTTGATTGGCACCCCAATACAGATGCTCCTGACCATCGGCCTCGGCTACGGATTGGCGCAACTCCTGGGTCTCGGTTGGTACGAGGCGGTGTGGTTTGGGGCTCTGCTCTCTATCTCTAGCACCGCCATCGTTCTGAAGACGCTCACAGACCAGGAAGTTCTCGGCACGTTATCCAGTCGCGTAATTATCGGGATGCTTGTGGTGCAGGACATCGCGGTGGTACCGCTCCTCATAATCCTGCCAGACCTCGGCAATATCGGCGAAGGACTGCGGGAACTCGGCATAGCCGCCGTCCAAGCGACTGTGTTCCTCGCGGGAATGGCGATCTTCGGCACGCGGGTCTTCCCCTGGCTGATGGCCCGCGTCGCCCGCCTAAACTCCCGCGAGCTTTTTCTTATCTCCGTCGTCGCTACAGGTCTCGGTGTTGGATACGGCACTTACCTGTTCGGGCTCTCGTTCGCTTTTGGGGCTTTCGTTGCGGGCATCGTGCTCTCGCAGTCGGACTACAGCCATCAGGCTCTGGCGGATATTGGGCCCCTGCGCGACGTGTTCGCCATGCTCTTTTTTGTCTCTGTGGGGATGCTGGTGGACCCGGCCTTCTTGTTCGATTCCGCTCTAGTCGTGCTGGCGGTCGTGTTGACGATCTTCGTGGGCAAGGGGATTATCTTCGCGGCAGTTGTCCGGGCGTTTGGATACGTGAATATCGTGCCGTTCGCCGTGGGGCTGGGGCTCTTTCAGGTGGGGGAGTTCTCTTTTCTTCTGGCGCGTTTGGGTCGT
>JBGTFQ010000178.1:0-2349 GCA_041747155.1 Rubrobacteraceae bacterium | reverse complement strand
AACGAGCGACCGAAGATCGACAACCCTGATGACCGCCCGCCTTATCAGGGATCGAATCCCATCGCGGACATGTGGAGCGCGAAGGCTCTCGAATATGGTGGAAAGTTTTTGCGTCGGGCCGTCGCGGATGGTGATGATGTGGAGGCGCGAGGGGCCATGATGCTCGGGGCGTCGCTTGCGGGGATCGGGTTCGGTTCGGCGGGTGTTCATATTCCGCACGCTTGCGCCTATCCCATAGCCGGACTCAAACACGAATGGCAGCCTCCCGGATATCCCACGGATCATCCTTTCGTGCCGCATGGCTGGTCCGTCATAGTGACCGCTCCGGCCTCGTTCCGGTTTACTTACGACGCTATGCCCGAGCGGCACCACGAGGTCGCGGAGCTATTGACGGGCGAGAAGATCGAGAATCCAGACGAGAACACGCTGCCAGAGATCATCATCCAGCTAATGAAGGATGTAGGGGCTCCAAAAGGCGTGCGCGAGCTAGGCTACGAAGAAGATGAGATCGAAGCTCTCATAGACGGCGCGATGAAGCAGCAACGCCTCCTCGTAGGAGCGCCCAAAGAAGTGGGAGAGGAAGACCTGGCGAACATCCTGCGTGAGTCGATGGAGAACTGGTAAGGGAAGCTAGGCAGAAAAGAGCTGAGAGGCTTACAAGCAGAACGATTGAAAGGAGACACTATGGCCGATGATCTTCGACTGTACATGATGGAGTGCGGGAGCCTGAAGACTCAGGTGCAGTTCATCAAGATGAACCAGGGACTTGGGGACCCGTATGAGATCCCGGTTCCCTTCTTCCTCATAACGCATCCACGCGGCAACGTGCTCTACGACGGCGGCAACGCTCTCGAAGTGGCGCAGGACGCTCGCGGTCACTGGGACGCTGTGGTGGATGCCTACGAGCCGGTCATGAGCGAAGAAGATTTCGTGGTTACGCAGTTGGAGAATATGGACGTGGATCCGGCCTCCATTCGCTACGTCATACAGTCGCACTTGCACCTGGATCACTCCGGGGCCATCGGCCACTTCCCGAACGCCGAATACATCGTGCAGCGCCGGGAACTAGAGTACGCTTTCACGCCGGACTGGTTCCAAAAACCGGCCTACATCCGCAAAGACTTCGACCGGGATGTCAAGTGGATCTACCTGGACGGCGAACACGACGATGGCTACGACGTTTTCGGTGACGGGATAATAAAAACTATGTTCACCCCCGGCCACGCGCCCGGCCATCAGTCCGTCGTTCTAGACCTTCCAGGCGAAGGCCCGATGATGCTCACCGCCGACGCCTGCTACACGATGGATCACTACAACGAGACCGCGCTCCCCGGCCTCATACACTCCGCCGCCGACGTAGCCAACTCAACCCGCAAAGTCCGCCGCCTCGTAGAAGGCCACGGCGCAACCCTCGTAACCGGCCACGACCCCGAGGAGTGGCCCAAGTTCAAGAAAGCCCCTGAGTACTACTCGTAGAGGATGCTGGGTGGCTGGTCGTCGCGACCGGCCACCTGTTTCCATTACCCCTCTGCGGCGATGATTCCGTCGGCTACTTCGTCCAGGTCCGCGCCCACCACGTCCGGCCTCTCCACGAGTGAATCGTAGGGCTGGCGAGCTACGAAAGCACCGGCGCAACCGGCTCGCAAGGCTCCAGCCACGTCCCAGGCGTGAGCCGCTACCAGGCGCAGGTCTCGCGTCTGGACTTCTAAAGTTCGGGCGGTCATGCGGTAGGGGGCTGGGGCTGGCTTGAGGCGTTTGGCGGTGTCGGCGGAGAAGATCTCCTCGAATTTGTCTGTTAGTTCGGCGTATTGGAGTTGCGCTTCGGCTACCTCTTGCGTGGAGTTGGTTAGGGCGACGAGCCGGAACCCCGCGTCGCGTAGACGGTCGAGGCTCTCTGAGACTTCCGGGTGCGGAGGGAGTTCGCGCATACCCATGAGAATGCTTTGTTTATCTTCGTCGGAGAGTTCGACGTTCTGGCGTTCGGCGGTCATTTTGAGGGCGGAAGCCCCAATCTCTCCGAACGGAACGTAGGAATCGGTGATGGTGGCGACGAACGCGGACTGCAACATCTGCATAAACCACTGCGGACGAATCGCAGCGTCGCCAAATGCTTTCTCGAAGTGCGGGTCCAGTGCCGCAAGGTCCAGCAGAGTCTCGTTTACATCAAAGTCGCAGATGCGCTTCATAGTGATCCTCTCTCGTATGTCTCATACAATAAGGACAATACTAGAGATGCCGGTACCGCGACGCAAATGGCTTTTCTTGTTGTGTCAGGCGGAAGCTGAGAATTCGTATGGCTGGGCTTGGAAGACGCTTTGCTCGTCCGCGACAAGATCCAGATACCACTGG
>JBGTFQ010000177.1:0-6541 GCA_041747155.1 Rubrobacteraceae bacterium | reverse complement strand
AGTTTGCTGGAGACTCGTAAAACGCCGGCACCTAAGATACACGCCGATAACGATATGGCTCTAGCTGCTTAATTAAACAGTAGCTCATCGGCCCGGGCGGCCTACGGCCCGGCTCCCGGTGTCATTTAGTAGGCTCACCGTAATCGTCCTGGCTCCGGGGCGTTTAGGGGACATTTAATGGGCTAGTCTCGCGTCGGTGCCCTGATCCGTCGCGGTAGGCGAAACTAAATCGGGAGCTACGCTCGTAGAATCTCATGGGCAGCGCACTCGCGGACGCGGGTTCGATTCCCGCCGCCTCCACTCAATGGTTTCGTGAACTTGGGTGCTATTTAGAAGCCGAGCAAAAGGGTATAATCCCTCTCCGTGAGCGATCCTCGTCCAATAGGTGTTTTTGATTCGGGGGTTGGTGGGCTGACGGTGTTGGCGGAAATTCGAGACCGCCTGCCGTTCGAGCACACGATCTACTTTGGGGATACGGCCCGAGTACCTTACGGGGTCCGGGATCTTACTGAAGTTCGATGGTTCACCTTCGAGATCGTTCGCTACCTTATAAGCCAAAATGTCAAGCTCATCGTCATCGCTTGTAATACCGCGACCGCCGCCGCCTTGAAGGCCGCTCAACGCTCATTCGACGTCCCAATAATCGGGGTGATCGAACCCGGAGCGCGGGCCGCCGTGGTCGAGACTATCGGGCGTAGAGTCGGAGTTCTCGCCACCGAGGGGACGGTCGCAAGTGGAGCCTATGCGCGGGCGGTCAAGTCGCTGGACGCTGGAATTCAGGTCTACGAGCAGGCGTGTCCCGAGTTCGTGCCGCTGATCGAGCAGGGCATAGTCGACGGACCGGAGCTCGAAGCCGTCGCGACCGAGTATCTGGCACCTATGATGAAGCGCGGCGTGGATGCCGTAATCCTGGGTTGCACGCACTATCCGCTCATATCGGCGGCGATAAACCGGATACTGGGACCGGAGGTGCGCCTGATCTCCTCCGCCGGACAGACCGCACTAGAAGTCCGCTCCATCCTCTCTCGGCGTGGTTACCTGCGCCGTACCCAGCACCCCGACGATACTGGCCTAGCAACCTACGTCTGCAGCGCCGAGCCGGAAGAATTCGCGGCTCTAGGCAGTCGCTTCATGGAAGAAGAAATACAAGCCGTAGCACCGGCCACTGTCGTCTAGGCCGAATACGTTTGTTATACTGACCCTTGGTTTCGGCGGGGCGTGGCGCAGCCTGGTAGCGCACCTGCTTTGGGAGCAGGGGGTCGGAGGTTCAAATCCTCTCGCCCCGACCAGTCGGTCATTGGCCGGTTCGGAACCAGAAGTCGGCTGAAAGTAAGCCGCAACGCGGGTGTAGCTCAATGGTAGAGCCCCAGCCTTCCAAGCTGATGATGGGGGTTCGATTCCCCTCACCCGCTCTCGCGCCGTCCGGTGCGCCCGGCGCCCGTAGCTCAATTGGATAGAGCAGCGGACTTCTAATCCGCAGGTTGCAGGTTCGAGTCCTGCCGGGCGCACCTCAGTAAAACAGTATTTTGCAGGGTAAACGACGTTCGAAAGCGGTTAGCCTGAGCTATATACTGCATGTTGACATCCAAGTTGACACCTAGTTCGTTCCTTACGGTGACGCTTTTCGGAGGATTTGAATGAGAATCAGCGAAACATTTGGTCTTGGTAAAAGCCAGTACGAGTTGGACTTTGTAGATGTTGATGTAGACGAAGATATGAGGCTGTTTATTGACCCTTACTTTCTCAGCAAGCGCAAAGATCAATGGTCTATCGACGCCAGTGCTACCATTCGAAACTTTTTTCAGGTTCTGATCCGAATGATCCGAGAGAACAACATCGACGAAGCTCGATCTCTATTTTCGAACTTGGGAGAACCTAATGAAACGTGTTTGGGTTTATCCAAAGGTACACCGAGCGGCAGGGGCATCGGCGCAATTCAAGCAGACTTACTATTTGAAAGTATTTCAGGTAGTGAAGCAGTACAGACTGGTTTAATTGAAGATTTAGAGGATTGTCGCATTTTCATAGACGGAATAGACAAAGACAAAACGTCGGATATCGCCACCAACATTATTAGAGGACAGTTAATCGACTACACTCAGAGCCAAGCTGAGCTATGGGAACTTCCACTTCAGAGTTCTGTGCCATCAGGATTCGTATGGGACGCTTCGACGCAATCGTGGGGGCAGAAATATACGGAGATGTTGGTAGTAGACAGCAGAAAGATTCTATTGATTCCTAAAGGGATTGTTTCTCGGTCGGACAAGTATGCGATGGATCAATACCATCAGCACTATGTTCTTAACTTTTTGCAGAGTGAGCACCTACGAATGAACTCTACGTTAGTCCGTCACGCTAAATCAGGTCGAAGTTGGGTTACGAAGAAAGACATTGCTCAGCACGAAGCACCAAGAACTAAAGAATACTTGGCTCAGTTTACTGCAAGCCATCCAGAGATATTCCAGCGGTTCAAAGACCAGGCTCAACATGCGATCAAGCCAACAGAAAACGGTCAAATCCATGAAGAGGATATCTCTACCGTAGTCGATCACCTTGTAATGGAGTTGAAGTCTACGCCGCCAGGAACGAGCACCGCCAGCAAATATCACAAGCTGATGTTGGGAATTCTAGAATTGCTATTCTACCCGCATCTGACCACGCCGTATCTTGAGAAAGGAATTCACGATGACAGAAAACGGATAGATATAGTCTTTAGTAACTGTGCCGAGACTGGCTTCTTTAATCGCTTGCCAATGGTATACGAAATTCCTAGTCAGTCAGTAGTAGTTGAGTGTAAGAACTACTCTGTAGACGTTACTAATCCGGAACTTGACCAATTAGCAGGAAGGTTCTCTGTGAATCGCGGTAGATTCGGAATTTTGGCTTGTCGTACACTCGACGATATGGAAACGTTCCTGTCTAGGTGTCACGATACCCATATTGACGGAAGAGGGTTGATAATCCCGATAGTGGATAGTGATATTGTTTTCCTACTGGAAGAACTGAAAGCAGATCAAGTGGACCCAGCAAGCAAATTCCTTCAATCACGTTACGAGGCGATCAACCTTAGATAAACCGACTATCCGAAGAGTTTCTGCATAACGGCGGTCGCTGCATCTTGTTGGTCAGGTAGAGCACGCGAGTAGAAATCGAGCGTAGTACTTGTTCTCGAATGACCAAGCATTTCCTGTACAGTTTTTATGTACACTCCTTCGCTCAACAAGATCGTGGCGAACGAATGACGCAGGTCGTGGAAGCGGACTCTCGGGAGCCCTGCGGCTTTAAGGAGTGGCTCGAAGTGCCACCGTGCTAAGTTGCGCGGATTCATCGGAGTGCCTATCCTCGAAACGAAGACGAGGGTTCGAGTCCTGCCGGGCACGCTGGATTTTTTCTCTAAACTGGTAGAATCCGTTCCGCGTGGTGGTCGTAGCTCAGTAGGCAGAGCATCGGGTTGTGGTCCCGAAGGTCGCGGGTTCGAGCCCCGTCGGCCACCCTCTTCTAGCAGGACATTTATTTTTCCCTGGCACTCTCGCATTCATTCAAGATTTCGCCTGGATATTGACTCTGGTTTCCTCGAAGGGGATAATCCCATGACTAGGCTGAGTGGCATATCCCGAGAAAGAATAGGTGGCCGATGAATCGTTTTTCACAGGTCTTCGCACGGCTAGATACTAATTCCGCATATAGGATGTTGATGGTTGTTGCGGCACTGAGCGTATCTTTCGCAGTAGGAATATTCGCTTTTAGCGGAAGCTCCGGTGCGCGTTCCGCGAACGGGGGTTTTCTAGCTAAAGAAGGTACTCCACCGCCGGGAGCGAATGTTCCTTGTAAACCGACCGCCAAGCACCCATATCCGGTTATTCTCGTGCACGGGACTTTCGAGACCATGGATCAGAACTGGTCCGTTCTCTCGCCGCGCCTGAAGGAAAAGGGTTATTGCGTTTTCGCGCTCAACTACGGCAATCGGGGACTCGAAGACATAAGGGACTCCGGACGCGAGTTGGGTACATTCGTGGACAACGTGATGCGCTATACGAAGGCGAAAAAGATTTCTCTTGTGGGTCATAGCCAGGGTGGGATGATGCCTCGGCGTTGGATCAAGAGCCAGAAAGCTGGTAATAAAGTGGATGACTTGATCGGCCTGGCTCCATCCAACTACGGCACCGAGCTTCAGCAAGTCTCGACTAGCGACGCTTCGGCGGAGGATTTCGGACTACCGGCCACCAACTCGTCGAATACTTGCCGGGCTTGTGAACAGCAGGCGGCAGGTTCCAAGTTTCTCAGAAGGCTGAACCGGGGCGACGACACGCTTGGCTCGGCTTCATACACACAGATAGCAACCAACGACGATGAGATCATTGTGCCCTTTACTCGCTGCTTCCTGAAGGGCGAGAAGCGGACCAAAAATCTTGTCCTCCAAGACTACTATCCCGCCGATGTGCCGATCACGCACCAGAATATCTACGACGACCCGGTCGCTCAGGCTTTCGTCTTTGACGCGCTGGCGAATCCCGGCACCACCAAACCCAAACGAGCTTTGAAGAACTTCCCGATAACTCCGTGACAGCTGCGTCGAGACTTCCGAAATTCCGAAGTGGCGACTTGATGCTGGGTGCAGTTTTTGTGGTGGCTGGTCTGCTTCATTTCGTCTACCCGAAGGTCTACGAGCGGATCGTTCCGCCGTATCTGCCCGCGCCGCTCGCTCTTGTGTACATCTCGGGTGCAGCGGAGGTCGCTGGAGGGTTGGGCGTAGCTTTTGGTGGTGCTCGAACGCGACGGTATGCGGGGTATGGTTTGATCTCTTTGCTGATAGCCGTATTTCCAGCCAATGTACATATGGCCCTGAATCCGGATCAAACCCCCAGCCTCGACATACCGCAGTGGACGCTCTGGGCGCGGCTGCCAATGCAGCCCGGTCTGATCGCCCTGGTTTGGTGGATATCTCGTAGAAAGTGACCGATGATACATTCGTAGTTGCTGTCTTGCCGCAAGAGTATTAAACTCCCCATTATGGGGGATTTCGAGAAGTTCACAAAAACGTCCCGAGCTATGCGGCGGCGGATATCCCGGTCCATGGTCTTTAGGCGTTTTTCCACGATATTGGTCGGTCTCGCTGTCGCGGTTGTCGGAGTGTTTTTCGCCTGGGATGTTGGCTCTCCGATCCTTGCAAAGAACTGGAACTTGGCGGGCAATGCCAGCACATTCCCCGAAGTAAAGTCCGGCGGTAGTGCGCCTCCAAAAGTCGCTTCGGGCGAAGCCTTCAACGTGCTCGTGATGGGCGTGGACAAGCGACCAGCGCGGGAGAGAACCGAAGAGACTGGTGGCTCGCGTTCGGATGTTCTCATCCTCGCCAGGGTTTATCCTGAGTCCGGTGACATTAGGATGGTCTCGATACCCAGGGACCTACTGGTGAGGCTTTCACCGGATCGAGAAGGCAAGATCAACGCGTCCTTTTCCGAAGGAGGTCCGGATCTTCTTGTAGATGTAGTCGAGAATTACACGCGGACTACAGTGGACCACACAGTCGTGGTCAACTTCAGGGGCTTCAAGCGGATCATCGACGCCCTGGGTGGCTTGCCGATGGAAGTAGAAGAAGGACTCCCCGGAAACTTCGGGTTGGAAAGTGGTACGCAGACTCTCAACGGACCGCAAGCGTTGTTCTACGCTCGCTATAGGGGTACTGACGGGGGAGATCTAGACCGGATGGATCGGCAGCGCAAGGTCATCGCGGCTCTTAGAAGCCAAATGATGAAGCCTGGCACTCTCGCCCGGTTACCGAAGATAGTCAAGACGCTCGATGAGAACGTCAAGTCCGATCTCGGATTCGACCAAATCCTGATTCTGGGGAAGACATTGGCGCGTCAGGGGCAGGGGACTCAGCTCCGGTCCACCAAGCTCGAAGGCGAACCCGCGACCCTCGACAACGGCGAAGAGGTACTCGTCCCGGACGCTGCGGCCAACGATGAAATCCTGGAGGATTTCCGGCGCTAGGCTCCGCTACGCCCTCAGCGTAAAGCTCCAGCTAGCAAATCGTGGCTGCTATAATCGCGGGCAGATTCGCGTAATGAGCGAGAGTGGTGGAATGGTAGACACGCTAGATTTAGGATCTAGTGCCTCACGGCGTGCGGGTTCAAGTCCCGCCTCTCGCACCCGTTGGGAAGGAACGGTTTATGGCGAACGACCCGGACAATAGTCGAGAAGAGTTGGAGCGCATGACGGCAAACGTTACGAAGCTTGAAGAGAATAAAGTCCGGTTGGAGGTCGAGGTCTCCCCACAGTCCGTGAAGGATGTGGTCGAGGCGAAAGTGCGGGAGTTGCGCGGCAAGGTTCGCGTACCGGGCTTCCGTCCCGGCAAAGCCCCTCGGCGCGTGATCGAGAACAACGTCGGGCGCGACTATATCTATATGGAGGCGCTCCAGGATGGCTTGCCAAACTGGTACTCGGAAGCCGTCATCGAGAGCGACCTAAGACCTATCGACCGACCGGAGATTAGCTTCGACGATGCTCTCGATGAGGAGCAGGGCTTCAAGTTCTCTGCGAC
>JBGTFQ010000176.1:0-18499 GCA_041747155.1 Rubrobacteraceae bacterium | reverse complement strand
GTCTTTCAGCGGCACGAACTCACCGTTCTGACTGCCGAGCGAGCTAGCGTAATCCAGTCCCGAATCCTCGGGTGGGATGAAGTGCGTCGGCGCGTCGAAATGGGTGCCGCAATGCTCGTCGATGATGACGAAGTTTGTCTGGTAGGGAGCCTCACTGCGAGTGGTGTCGACCGGGCCGTCGACTTCGGCGAACCAGTTCCAGTTCTTGTGGGCGAAGCGCATGTGTCCTGGCCAAGTGCAGGGCAGACGTTCCGAGAGCGTCTGCGAGAGGTCCACAACCTTCATCGAACCTATGGAGCTTATATCCACCATTCCTCCTCTATAGATCTACGGATAATCCGTTTTTCAATCCCTTGCCTACCAGGACTGTACAGAACGACCACACCAGCCGCAACTCGACCTCTTAGAATCCTTCAAGGTAACCGTTTCCATCGAAGACAAGATCCTCCGGGTCACCAACCACCTCGGCTTCGCCACTCTGCAGGACTTCGTCCACGAGGTTCTCGGAGACGTAGAGGTATTCGAGATGCAGGGTATTCGAGATGCGGACGAAGCGAGTCTCCGAGGGCGGCACGCCCCAATTGCAGCGAACGGCGGTGTCAATCGCCTCCTCGTCGTTCTTCAGGGTCATCGGAACCTTCGCCCGCTCGACGAACGTGCTGGTGATGACGTTCGCGTTCATGGCGGCTCGATCTACTTGATCCGCGAGCCGCTGCGTCGTGAGGTCGGCGAGACCTATTCCAAGGGCGTTGCCGTGCGATTCCTTGCTGATGTCGCCCACGATCAGGTACTTCACATCCGGCCTCTCGGGTTCTTCGATGCCGAGTATCCGAAAACGCCCGATCACATTGGTGTCCATCCCCGTGCCGGAGTAGTTTTTACCCAGAGCGTCCACGTACAGCACGTCTATCTCAGAGACCGGCAGATCCGGCATCAACTCCATATATTCCGCTAGAAGCTCGGCCTCGCGCTCGACGATCTCAGCCGGTGGTATCGCTTCAATGATGGCCGGTTCGTCGTAGGCGTTCTCGACGGTCCCAACGCCAAAGAGGATATGCCCGGACTCCAACACATTCTCCCCGACTTCGACCATAAAGTCCCGAATCCCTTCGACTCCGTAACCGTGCAGGGCGAGAGCTTGCTCGTGCTTGCCGAGGCCGATGGAGGCTATCTTCACCAGGCCGCTCTCTATGCTGGATCGGAAATCCGTGTGGGCTTTTATCCTGTTCACTAGCACCACACCATCCGCTTCCGAGGCGATCTTATCCATATATACCGGGATGCCCCGGTCGGTCTCCCCGATCTCCACGACCTCCATCGAGGACCGTATCGGCGCACCGCAAGACTCCTCCGTAATCCCCAAAGATTCCAGGATCTCGACCTGCCCCTCAGCCGTCGCCCCACCATGACTGCCCATCGCCGGTACGATAAACGGCTCCGCGTCCATCTCTTTCAGAACCGCAACGAGAACCCGCAAGACGGTGTCGATCTCGGCTATGCCGCGACTTCCAGCTGTGAGCGCGACGCTCATGCCGGGTCTGATGGTGGAGGAGATATCCTCTCGCTCCAACTGTTCACGCAGCGTCGCCTCAATATCTTCTACTAGCGGACGGGGAAACTTCCGCCGCATCTTGACTATCTTCGGGAACTCCATTTCAAACTCCTCTCTACACGCTTGCGTCGGACTTCTCTTCGGCTCTGGCCAGCTCGCGAGCGAGATCCAGGGCCGCATGGAGGCTCGCGTCGTCGGCTTTTCCGGTCCCAGCTATATCGAAAGCGGTCCCGTGATCCACGCTGGTTCGGAAGAACGGCAGGCCGACCGTTACGTTTACGCCCGTGTCGAATCCCATCAACTTGATCGGGACGTGGCCCTGATCGTGGTACTGAACCACCACAATGTCGAACGCGCCCGTCCGCGCTCGCATCATCACCGTGTCCGGCGGATGTGGGCCGGTCGCGTCTATGCCTTCCTCCACAGCGGCGGCTACGGCTGGGGCGATCTGCTCGGCATCCTCGTCTCCGAAGAGGCCGTTCTCCCCGGCATGAGGGTTGATACCGGCCACCGCGACTCTCGGGTTCTCGACCCCCAATTTCTGCAAAGATTCATGCGCCAGCCGGATGACGGCCAACTCGCGCTCGGGCTTGGCGCGTTCGATGGCCTCGCGCAACGAGACGTGGGTGCTGACGTGAATGACCTTTAGTTCGTCGGTCACGAGCATCATGGCGTAGTTCTCAGTGCCGGTTAGTTCGGCGAGGATCTCGGTGTGTCCGGGATATTTGTGTCCCGCCAGATGCATCGCCTCTTTGTTTAGCGGTGCGGTGGCGATAGCGGCGACACGACCGGCGCTCGCAAGCTCTATCGCCTTCTCCACATAGCGAAATGCGGCATCGCCCGCACGCTCGTCCAACTGACCGAAGGGTAGGTCTTCGGGAAGATCAGTGATGGAGAGCACGTCCGCCGTACCGGCCTCGAAGGCGGCATCCTCCGGCTCTTCGATGGCGTTGATGGTCAAGTCGATATCCAGGAGCTTGGCGGCTCGCTGTAGGATGGTGGCATCGCCTACTATGATAGTTTGGTTCTCTTCGTGAAAGTCTGGTTTGGCGAAGGCTTTCGCTAAGATCTCCGGCCCAATCCCCACCGGGTCTCCCATCGTGACGGCTATAACGGGTGGTGTCATGTATTCTGTTCCTCTCCGCTCTGAAGCAGCGTCTTTACCGCTTGTACGAGTGTATCTTCCGAGCCGAACGCGCCCGCTTTCGTAACGACGCGGTAGGGATGCGGCCCGATCAGGGCTCCAACCGGCACACCCGCTTCTACCTCGCCATCCAACCTTATACCCGATGCTCCTAGAACCCGCGAAACACCCATCGCCGTAGAACCTCCCGTGAGTACCAGCGCGTCGAAAGCATCATCCTGCGCCAGAATCTCTACCGCCTCCGTCAGAGCCTTCACGAACTTGCCGGTGGCTCCTTTTTCCCCACGCTCCTCCGGTGAATGAAGCACCGCGCACGGTCCTTCATCAAACGCTCGACGCACTTCCTTTACAACTTCTCTCACCGCATCGGCACTATCCACCCGGACAGAATGTGAGACTTCGCCGTACTCTTCGGTCAGACACCGCAACTGCTCCCGAGCCACGCCACTCACGCTTCCAATGACTACGAGCACGCGACCGGCAGACTGCACCCCAGATATAGACTCCTCCACGCCCGGTCCCGGATACACAACTCCCAACGCACCCGCGAGACCCGCCGAACCCACCCACAAAACTTCCGACGGCTCCGGGACTGCCCGCACCAGAGTTTCGAGGTCCGCATCTCGCTTCGCGTCCACGACCACGCACGCGCTCTCTTCTAACTTGCGCCGAACGATCTCTGGTTCCTCCAACTCTTCCAGATCTAGAGTTCCTACGGATGAGAGTGTCTCGCGCAACAAGGTTGGGACGTGTCCTTCGGTGACGGGAGTTCGGGGATCATTTCGCATCTCGGTCTCGTGGACTGGGACGCCGTGGACTAACTGAACGCCATCCACGGTGGTCCTTCCTGCGGCGGGGAACGCGGGCGCGACGATAGCCTGTTCGAGATGGGTTGCTTCGAGGGTAACGGATATTTCAGCGGCGACGGAGCCTCGCAATGTGGAGTCGAGTTTCTTGTAGATGATCTCCGCGCCGTAGACTTTCTTCGCGGCTTCAGAGACGCGCTTTACCGCTTGACGAGCTTGTTTGGTGCGAGTGTCGGTGTCGATCACGACTGCGTCGAAGTCTTCCGGTAGCGGCTCGCCCCGGAAGATCACAGCGGTTCGGTATCCGGCCCGCACGAGTTGGACACCAGTATCGGCGGCTCCGGTCAGGTCGTCGGCGAGGACCGCTATCCTCATGCTGTCAGTCTATTGAGCGAGATAGCCTCCGTCCACCGGCAGGATCACACCGGTAACGAAAGAAGCTTCGTCGGAGGCTAGAAACAGTATGGCATTCGCTACTTCGGTCGGGTCTCCGAGCCTTCCTATCGGATGAGCTTCCTTCATCGGAGCTTTGTATTCTTCTGGCAGTTCGGCGACGGCTTCGGTGGTGATAGTTCCAGGAGCGACGGCGTTTACTCGGATGCCCTGATCCGCCCATTCCACGGCGAGATGTTTGGTGATACCGGAGGCCACAAACTTGGCCGGTCCATAGGTGCTCTGTTCTTTCTGACCCGCGAGCCCGGAGATGGACGAGAGGCAGACGATGGAGCCGCCGCCCGATTCGAGCATGGCTTCGATGGCGAACTTGCAGGTCAGGAACATCCCACGTCCGTCCACGGCCATTACGTGATCCCAATCCTCCACGGTCGCATCCACGACGTTGTTCAGCGGGATAACACCCGCGTTGGCGACAAGAACATCTATCTCCCCGAAATTCTCCACCGCTGTGCCGATGATCCTGCGGGCATCCTCCACCACCGAGACATCGCCAACAACGGACTGAACCTCTACCCCGTCGCCTGCCAATTGCTTTTGTAGATCTTCCAAACCAGCCTCATCCACATCGTTGACGACGAGCCGAGCACCTTCGCGGGCGAATAGTTCAGCGGTCGCGCGTCCTATACCTTTCGCCGCTCCCGTGACTACCACAGACTTGCCACTCATCCTGCCGAGACCTCTGGACTCTGCCATGTTCTCAGTCACGCTGCCTCCCTATGCTCTATTTATTGAGGATTGACTTTCCGCCAGGTGTACCCTCAAGCCATCTAGCGCACTCATGGCTTCTAGGGCATCCGGCTTTACTTCTCCCTCGGTTACGATGTCGTCGATTTCGTCAAGTCGTGCTACCTCGAAGAACGCTGGGGAGCGGAATTTGCTTCTATCGGCCAGCAATATTACGCGCTGGGCGGCTCGCATCATGGCTCGCTTAGCTTCGACGAGCTCGAGACTGGATTCGCTCAGCACGTCGCCCGAGATCGCATGTATACCCATGAGCGCGACATCGGCGTGTAGGCTCTCCAAAAAGACCTGCGTGTGGGCGCCGAGGAGGGTAAAGGAGCCCTCGCGAATATTGCCTCCCGGCATCACTACGTTCACGCTGGATATCTCGGCCAGGACACAAGCAGTCCCAACGTCGTTGGTGACGCCGGTGATCTCCACTGGTCGTCGTCCGAGCGCCTCGGCGACGGCGAGTACCGTGGTTGAGGAGTCGAAGATGACGCTCTGCCCAACCTCCAGAAGCCCGGCGGCGCACTCTCCGATACGGTTTTTTTCGCTTGAGTTGTGGCGGCGGCGGTCCTCGAAGCGAAACTCGAAAGCGGTTCGTTCAACGGTCGTCGCCCCACCATGCGAGCGCCGAACATCTCCTTCCCGGTCCAGCTCGTCCAAATCCCTACGCACGGTAGAAGCCGAGACACCAAGCTCCGCTGAGATCTCCGAGATCGAAGCCGCCCCCCGACGACTCAGCAGGCGACGGATCTCACCCCGCCTCTCCGCCGGAATCCTCCGATCTCCGTTTACACCGGTCATCGTTACCCCAGTCGTCGGATACCTACCATGATTCAAAGTAACATTCGCAGAACTTTCGCGCCATAGAAATCCAATTCTTTCCATCCGATTTCGTTCTCTATCATTTGACGCACAGTTTGAAGCATGTCTATACTGCGGACGGGGAATGAAAAAGTGTTCTAGAAATGGCGCTCTTTCGAGCATTTCGGGAGCGGATTCGAACGAGAATCCGGAGATGGCGTTCGTGCTGTTGCGGTGTCAGAGACGTTTCGTTAGCGGTCTCCGTTTCTGTGCGGAAGTTGACGGGGGGTGATCCGGAGCAGGGATCTCGTACACATTCAGAGTTAGAAACTTGTTGGGTCATGAACTCAAAGTTTAGGAGGAGCATCGCATGGCGGAGACAACGGAGCAACGGAGCGGTCTAGCCACCGAGCTGCCAAGTAAATATTTACCAGCGGTCGAATACCGGGACTTACCGGAGCCGGAATCGGTAACTAAGTATCTGGGAGCGAGCATTATCATCCTAGCTACCGCACTCGGGTCCGGTGAGCTTATCCTATGGCCGTACATCACCTCGGTAGTTGGGATAGGTCTATTGTGGCTTGCCATAGTCGGCTTTACGATGCAGTACTTTCTCAACATGGAGATCGAACGCTACACCCTGGCGACCGGGGAAACCGCCGTCACGGGCTTCGCGAGGATCTGGAAACCCTGGGGCATAATCTTTGCGCTGGGTGCGATCTTACCCAATGCCTGGCCCGGATGGGCGACCGGCTCGGCTACGCTGGTAACTTACGTTTTCGGTCTTAGCGAGAATGCCATCGCCATCATAGCGGTCATCATGCTGATCTCCATCGGCCTAGCGGTGACGGCCTCTCCGGTGGTCTATCAGACGCTTGAGAAGGTTCAGGGCGCGGTCGTGGCCTTTATCCTGGTGTTTATGGTGGTCGCCGTGATTATCGCCACGGACCTTTCGGCTTGGACGGGTATCGTCACCGAGGCTCCGAGCGGCGCGGCGAACCTGCCTGGATACTTTAGCCAGCTCGGGGTGGCGGCGCTTCTAGGGGCTGTGGCCTTCGCTGGTGCCGGAGGCGCCAACAACCTCTGCCAGAGCAACTACATCCGGGACAAGGGCATGGGGATGGGACAGAACATCCCGAACATCGTCTCCCCTGTCACCGGCGAAGAAGTAGCCGCTCCCTCCATCGGCTACATGTTCCCGGATACGGAGGAGAACAAGCGGCGTTGGAAAGGTTGGTGGAAAGTCGCCAATCAAGAGCAGTTCTTCACTTTCTATGTCATCGGGATGCTCACGCTGGTGGGTCTCTCAGTGTTGTTGTTCTCGACTCTGGGCATCGAACAGAACTCGACAAACGACATCTCGTTCGTGCAGCGCGAGGCGACGGCTCTCGGTGAGAGCATCGCCCCGTGGTTCGGGACGTTCTTCCTGATCTCCGGCATCCTCGTGCTCTTCTCGACCAACGTCGGGATCATGGACTACACGGCTCGCATCACCGCTGACTCGCTCAAGGTGACCACGGGACTGCGCGACAGCCAGTTCTGGAGTGAGAGCAAGATCTACATAACCGTTATCTGGCTTCTGATCGTCGCCGGTTCCACGATCCTGCTGAGTGGTCTGACGCAGCCGATCATCATGCTCATCATCGCTTCGGCGGGGGGTGGCGTAGTCATGGCACTGTACTCGGTCATGCTGATCGTGCTGAACCGCCGGGCCTTGCCGGAAGTAGCTAAACTCAAGGGCTGGCGCGTGCCGATCATGATCCTCATCGCGATCTTTTTCGTGACGTTCTCGATCCTGCTGGTCTACGATGTGCTGATCACGAACGTCTTTGGCGGATAGGCTAGTCAGCGAAACGTTGACGGCAAGAGCGCGAAGCTAAGATGCTCAAACGCATCTGGCTTCGCACCTTGCTGGCGATGATAATAGCGGGCATCCTGCTCACTTTGGCTTACTCTCTAGGATTTTTGACCTAAAAGTTTGAAAGAGCCTTTTTGGGGGTAGCGACATAGTAAATCAAGCGGAAGGGAGCAAACAGATATGGCTAAAATAGAAAATGAACTGAAGAAGGCTGCAAAGGGTAAATCAGGCGGCGGCAAGAAAGGCAAGAAGGGCAAGCGGAGCAGCTCCGGCAAGAGCGGCGCGGGACTCGAAAAGCAGATCAAAAAGCTCCTCAAGTAGAAGCAGAAAGATAACCGCACTCAAGCCGGGGCCACAAACCCCGGCTTTTTTCTTGAACTAGCCGCCGCGAGCGGCAGTGATTTCCCCAAACACGGCACCTTGTAGCATTCCGGAATCCATCGCCACCGTCACCAGACGGAAACCGGCTTCGGCGTGCTTTTTGGCCCATTCTCCGTTACCGGAGTGTATGCCCGCCACAATGCTGTGCGCTTCACAAGCCGCTTTTATACGCTCCACCGCTTCGATGTGGATATCTTCCGTGATCTCCAACGTCGGTGGGAGACCCAATGAAAGCGCGAGGTCCGACGGTCCTATGTAGATTCCGTCTAAGCCGGGAGTGGCGGCGATAGCTTCTGCTTGTTCGAGGGCTTCGCGGGTCTCGATCATAACGAAGCACAACGCCTCGCGCTGAAGGTCTTCGGGAGCTTTTGAACCTATGAGGTTTCCTATACGCATAGGTCCGTAGGAGCGAATACCAACGGGTGGATAGCGGCAGGCGGCGACAGCCTGGGCGGCCTCTTCTGGTGTGTTGACGAGCGGGACTATGACACCGACCGCTCCCGCGTCAAGGGATTTGCCGATGGGACTAGCATCGTTGCGTGGTACCCGCGTGATCGGGGCCGCCCCAGCCCCCCGAATCGCCGCGAACATCGGCAGTGATTCGTCAAATCCTATGAGCCCGTGCTGGCAATCTACGCAGACGTAATCGACACCGCTACCGGCGAGTATCTCCGCCCCAAAGAACCCCGGCATCGTCGCCCACATCCCAAACGCCGTCCGTCCCTCATCCCAAGCTTTCCGCAACGGGTTCATCCAACGACCAGAACGTGAACGTCCCCTGGACCATGAACCCCAATGGCGAGCGACATCTCGATATCCCCCGAACGACTCGGCCCCGTATGAAAACAAACATTGGCGGGCAAGTTACCGTCCGCATACTTCTGGATGGCCTCCGACAACGTCCGAAGAATCTTCTCAACCGGCACGAGGGCAACGTAGGTCGGCGGCAATAGCGTTACCGTGCGACCCTTGCCCGGACCACTTTCCAACACGAGGCTGCCGGTCTCGGCGATGGCCCACTCTGAGGTGGAGAGCCCGATATCCGCCGCGCTCGCGACCTCCCGGAAGTCTTCGAGATCCCGCCACACAGAGACTTCGACACCGGCCTGCGCCAGAGACTTGTCCACGTCCAGTTTGTCTAGTTCTGGCACATCCCAACGCACGAGCTTCTTGGCTTCGCGGTCTTTCGCGAGATCCAGGATGTACTGTTTGGCCTCGGTGAGGTTCTTTACGCGCTCACCGTGCCCGCCCAACTCTTTCCACTCTTGCAGGAAACGGGCTGGTGGGTCTTGGATGTAGTCGGCCTGGAAGGGGCGGTCCGGGGTACGTGTCCAGGCGGCATCGGGAGCTACGGTTGGCTTGTATTTGCCGGAGCGGGTACGGTGTTTTATGGAGTCCAGAAACTCCGCGCGGTGGGCCATCTAGATCCCCTCCTTCCACAACTCGCGGAAAGATTTGTCTGCGAGCGGCGGCAAGTCCCTGGTGTTCGTCCAGCCGCTCATCGGACCCGGCAACGGTTTTATGGAACCATCCTTCACCAGCGGCTTTTGTGCGAAACGCCCGGCGGCGGTGCTCGCCTTGTACGCGGTCGGACTCTTCATGGTCTTCTCGAAACCCTTGAACATTAGGGATTGCGCACGGCCCGCCAGACCGCCCTCGACCTGACGATTGCGGAGTTTGAGGAGTAGCTCGTGAAGAGGTATTCCGACGGGGCAGGTCTCCGAACACGCGCCGCAGAGCGACGAGGCGTGCGGTAGGTCTTTGGCTTCTTCGTCGCCTTTTAGGAGTGGGGTCAGGACGGCGCCGATCGGTCCGGCGTAGGTTGATCCATAGGCGTGGCCGCCGGTCTGACGGTAGACGGGACAGACGTTGAGGCACGAGCCGCACCGGATGCAGTACAGAGCCTCCTCGAACTCGGTGCCGAGGAGTTTGGAGCGTCCGTTGTCCATCAGGATGAGGTGGTACTCCTCTGCGCCGTCCAACTCACCGGGACCGCGAGGGCCAGTCACGAAGTTGGTGTAGACGGTTATCTTCTGGCCGGTTCCGTTTCGGGAGAGGAGCCGCACGAAAACGGACAAATCCTCGAAGCGCGGCAGCATTTTCTCTATGCCCATTACTACGACGTGGACCGGCGGAACACTGGTGACGAGGCGTCCGTTGCCCTCGTTGGTTACGGTGGCGATGGTTCCGGTCTCGGCGATGCCGAAGTTAGCTCCGCTGATGCCGATGTCTGCAGCGAGGAATTTCTCGCGCAGGCGGCTGCGGGCGAAGTTGGCGAGTTTCTGGGCGTCGGCGGGCAGCTCTTCCCCGGCGACTTTGGAGAGGATCTTGGCGATGCGGTGGCGGTTCATGTGCAAGATGGGGCCGACAATGTGCGAGGGATGGTCGCCATCTAGCTGGGCGATCCACTCCCCCAGGTCCGTCTCCACTATTTCGAGATCTAGGTCCGCGTAATCTTCTTCGAGCCTCCTGTTCAGCTCGATCTCCTCGGTCGCCATGCTCTTGCTCTTGGCAATGACCTTCGACCCACGCCGCCGGGCCAACTCCCCGATGTAACGCACCACATCCTCGCCATCCTCCGCGAAATGTACGTTACCGCCTCGAGCTTCGACCGCCTCAGCCATCTGTTCGAGGTAGTGACCGAGGTTCGCCATCGTCTGCTGCTTGATATGGTACGCCTGATCCCTTAACTCCGGCGCTTCGGGGAGCATCGCGAGCTGTTTTTTGCGTCCGGTGAGCGTCTTGTTGGTAAAGAGCGCGACAGAATCGTGCAGGTCCCGGTCCTTCACCGCCCGCGCCCCACGAGCGTTGAAACCTTCGACCTCGCTGGCTATTCCCTCGTGGCGACGATCCACGGTGTCTCGCTTTGTGGCTGGCTTTTTAGTATCCATCGGTTAGCTCCCGTTCTCGTTGTCGAGGACTTGCGCGAGGTGCAGGATGCGGGTGTCGTTCCCGTTTCGCTTCAGGCGGCCCCCAAGGTGCATAAGACAGCTTGAGTCGCAGGAGATCAGAGTGTCCGCCCCGCTCGCTTCGAGTGCCTCCACCTTCTCGTCGGCCATCGCGGTGGAAATATCTGGCATCTTGACCGCGAAAGTCCCCCCGAAACCGCAGCAAAGCTCCTCGTTCTTCCAATCTAGAACGTCCAGACCTTCGACATTGGCGAGCAACTCCAGTGGCTCGTTCAGGATACCTAGCTCCCGGCGCTGATGACATCCGGTGTGGAAGACGGCCTTTCCGGCGTGGCTTGCTCCAAGGTCTTTTACGTCCATCACGTTTACGAGGAAGTCTGAGAACTCGCGAATTTTGTGGCCGAGGGCTTCGGAGCGTTCGAGAAGATCGGGTCGGTCCTCGAATATCATGGGGTAATAGTGTGAGGCCATTGTGGCGCAAGACCCGGACGGACAGACTATATAGTCGCAGGTCTCGTTCTCGAACACGTCCAGAAAGTGCTCGGCGACCGAGCGAGTCTCCCCAAAGAAGCCGGAGTTGAAAGCGGGTTGCCCGCAACAAGTCTGGGCCGTCGGGTAAGTGACCTCTACTCCGAGTCTTCGCAGGACGCGCACGACACTTACGCCTACCTCAGGGTTTATCTGGTCGACGTAGCACGGGATAAACAGGGCCACCTTCATTGTTCACGACCTTTCCACCGTAGAACTCTCCACCGCCAGTATAGCAACGCTCGGAGCCGCGGGTGTTGCTAGAATGCTTGTGGGACAAAGGACTCGGAGGTGGAGGATGCAAACAGAGAAACCTGTTCGCGAGGAGTTGGAGCGGGTGCTGCGCGAGGTCGAGTTTCCGCTCCTGGCGACGGTCGAGCAAAGCTTCGATACTCCACCCGCGATCTCGAATATTCGAGAGAGTGTTAGGGAGGCTCTGAAAGCGGTGGAGCTTCCGGTGGGATCCGTGGCTATCGGGGTTGGGAGCCGGGGCGTTGCGCGTATCGGTGAGGTCGTGGCGGCGTTGGTCGAAGTGCTGAAAGAGGCTGGTGCTGCGCCGTTCGTGGTACCGGCGATGGGGAGTCATGGTGCTTCGAATGCCGAAGGACAGGCCGAGGTGCTGGCTCATCTTGGGGTGAGTGAGGATTCGGTTGGTTGTCCAGTGCGAGCGACAATGGAGACCGTGAGAATCGGGGCTACCGACGCTGGTGTAGAGGTCTTTATGGATCGGAATGCGTGGGATGCAGACTCGGTGATCGTAGTGAATCGGGTCAAGCCGCACACGGCGTTTCGGGGAACGGTGGAGAGCGGCCCTACAAAGATGCTCGCCATAGGGCTCGGCAAACAGCGGGGCGCTCATTCCATCCACAGCGCCGGGTGGGGTGGGATCCACCGCACCATCCCGGACGCGGCCCGCGTCGCCATCGAATCCGGCAAAGTCGCCTTCGGCCTCGCCACCGTCGAGAACGCCGACGAGGAGCCGTGCCGGATAGTCGCCATCCCCGCTACGGACTTCGAGGCTCACGAAGCCCCGCTGCTCGAAGAGGCGAAGAGGAACTTAGCCCGCCTCCCGTTCAAGGAGATAGACATCCTGATCGTGGACCAAATCGGCAAGAATATCTCCGGCGACGGCGCGGACCCGAACGTTACCGGACGCTACCCAACTCCCCACGCCACCGGAGGCCCAACGGTAAAAACAATGGCCTTCCTCGGCCTAACCGATCAAACCGGCGGAAACGCCAACGGCCTCGGCATGGCCGACGTGGTCACCGAACGCCTGGCGGGCGCGATGGACCGTTCATCCACCTACATGAACGCCCTCACCTCGACTACGCCGCAGCCCGTAAAGACCCCTATGGTAATGCCCGACGACCGGAGCGCAATAGCCGCCGCCATCACTATGTGCGCGGGTATCAAGCCGAAGGGCGTCCGCCTCGTCCGAATAAAGAACACTCTAAGACTGCGCCGCATCCAGGTCTCCGAGGCGTTGCTCGACGAGGTGGAAAACGACAAACGGCTGACGATCGCCGAAGAGGCGCGGCCAATTGGCTTCAGCAAAGATGGCGAGTTATATTAGCTTGCCGTCTGGTCAGATCAGGGCGTCCTGAGACCCAGTTTCAATGTTCGCGGAACTTTTTCGTAGACTTTCCTTGACTTAGAGCGCGCTCAAAGATGTAGAAAGGTTTCGTCATGGAAAAAGTGGATCTCACCATCAAAGAAACAACCGACCTCACGGGTTTCTCGGCTCACACGCTTCGCTACTACGAGCGAGAGGGGCTCATTGACGTTGTGAATCGCTCTCAAAGCGGTCACCGACGCTATTCGAGGCGGGATCTAGCATGGATCGAGTTTCTAGGGAGGCTCCGGGATACTGGTATGCCGATCCGCAAGATGAAGCACTTCGCGACCTTGAGGCGCGAAGGTGAACCCACAATTTCAGCGCGGCTACGGTTGCTCGAAGAGCATCAGATAGAGGTGCGAAAACACTTAGCTAAACTGGAGCGGGATCTCACGACCATTGTCGAGAAGATCGAGATCTACTCAGAGATGGAGGTAATGAATGGGACAAACAAGGAATGAGAAGGAATTGTCGCGCTTTGATCGAGGTTCAGACAAACTCGCCGAAGTCGATGGCAAAGCGGGCGCGGAGGTCGTGGCTCCGCTGGGCGATCTCGGTCGCTACATCGTAGAGTTCGCCTTTGGGGATATCTACAGTCGCAAGGGTCTTAGCTTGCGAGACCGGGAACTCGCCACCGTCGCCGCCCTGACCGCAATGGGAGGACGCGAACCACAGCTCAAGGTACACATTGGCGCAGCACTCAACGTCGGGCTCACCGAGAGCGAGATAGAAGAAACTATCCTCCGAACCGTTCCGTATGCCGGTTTCCCAACAGCCATCAACGCCATGAATATCTTCAAGGATGTCACAGCGGAGCCTGAGCACGAGTAGGACAGCCGAGAATCCCGGTATCGTAGCCCTCTAGCCCATCAACTGGCCGCCGTTGACCTCAATGATCTCCCCGACGAGGTAATCCGCTGCCGGAGACGCCAGAAACGTGACGACACCGGAGACCTCCTCGGGCTTTCCTTCACGACCTATCGGAATCGTCTTTTCGCGCTTCTTACGGGCTTCGGGCTCGGAGAATCGGTCATGAAAAAGCGTGTCGATCACGCCGGGCGAGACGGCGTTTACAAGGATATTCTCGGAGACTAGCTCCTTCGCCATCGAACGCGTGAGGGTGCTGACACCGGCTTTCGCGCTCGCGTAAGCTGTCGATCCCGTGCTGCCACCGTTGCGGGCGGCGACGGAAGTTATATTGATGATTCGACCTTTTCCGGCTCGTTGCATCAGTGGGAGGACGGCCTGGGAGACGAGGTAGACACTCTTGAGGTTCACGTTCATCACGCGGTCCCAGAGGTCTTCCGTCATCTCGGCAAAGGGGCGGCGTTCGATCAGGGTTCCCGCATTATTCACCAAAATATCCATCCCACCGAACCGAGCCTCGATCTCCCGGACCATCCGACGAACTTCTTCACCATCCGCCACGTCACCCGAAACCATCATCGCCTCGCCCCCGGAGGACTCCACCGACTCCACAACCTCCCGCGCCTCATCCTCGCTAGAGTTGTAATGAACTACAACCCGGCAACCTTCCCCCGAGAGATCCAGGGCAATAGATCGTCCAATTCCCGTGCTGCTCCCAGTAACCCACGCGACTTCTCCCGAAAACTTCACTGTCTGCTACCTCCTGTACTCTTTCCGCTAGGTATGCACTCCAACAACATAGAACTTTCGCCGTCGCGACACAACCCCGACAAATGGATCCAAGTTTTCAACATCGAGCAGTCCTTGCCAAATAGGTGCGGATTGGCACCTACTATTGTAATATGAGGAGCAATCACCGACTCAACGATGCGGGAGGATGACTTTGGAACGCGACGAACGTAGAAGGCGGACTCCCGCCCGCAGGCAAGAGGAGTCCGGTAGTGACGAACTGAAATTTGGCGAGTTCTGGTACGACATGAAGAACAACCCTTACGCATCCTGGGCGGTGGGTTTCGGGATCGGAATACCAGCTTCTTGGTTATCACTAGCTGCTGCTTACGAAGCTATGGCTTGGGGCGACCCTTTCCTAATAATCTTGGGTCTGCTGGTCGCCACACCTACCGGCCTTTTATTCTTGCGGGGGCTGCGCCAATTTAAACGGTGGGGTAAGCGTGGGGATGCGGAGCCAACGATGGGACGAGAACGAGAGTTGCTGCTCGCCATCCTGGATAGCGGCGGTCGTTTGACGCCCGTAGAAGCGGCTATCGAGACTTCGGTCTCTGTGGAGGAGGCTGAAGACATGCTTTCACGGCTGGCCGAACGCGGGCACTTGATAGTCGAGAGCCGCGACGGAGCACTGTTCTACGTCATGCCCGGTCGGTATTCGGAGCGGCGGCTAAGGGATCATCGCGCCACTACCTGATCCAGCTTTCTCGGAGCGTCTACACGGACAGTTCGACTTTTTCGACAACAAGAAGGTATCTCTAGTATTCCGGTGGCGCGTAGATGCTTATGGTCTGGAGAGGCCCGTCCCCTGTAACGGAGATCTCATGTCCCTCACCGGCTTCGATAAGCAGCAGCGAACCGGCTTCGAGCTTGTGCTCCTCTCCCTCCACGACTGCGGCCCCCGAGCCCGCGACGACGTATAGCCACTGGTCACTTTGGGCGTGCCGGTTGTCCGGGCCGCCGGTGGATGAGCCTGGCGATAGCGTCATCGAGGCGGCTTGTGAGAGGTCCGTACCGGCCAACACCCGGAAGCCGGACGAGTCGTTCGTCTGTAGGATTTTTATGTCGAACCTCCTGTTTAGTGGTCGGACTCTAGTTCGTCCCGAGAAATCCTAGCAGGATGGTAAGGGTAACGAAGCTCAGGGTTGTCGAGGCGATCACGATGCTGCTGACTAGCTTGGGGCGGATGTCGAACTCCAGAGCGAGGAGGGAGACGTTCACCGCCGTTGGCATGCTGCCGAGGACCACGGCTAATTTGGTGGTGAGATCGTCGAGTCCCAGAGCATACGCGAGGCCGTAGGAGATCGGGATCGCCGCGAGTAGCCTTATGGAGAGGGCGGTCGAGATACTGGTAGCGTCTCCCGTGTCCACCTGAGCTCGCGCCAGCTCCGCGCCGAGGATGACGAGCAAGAGCGGGATGGTAGCGTCGCCCATCAAGGATATTCCCCGGTAGAGGTCGGCTGCGACGGTCCCAGACTGGGTGACTAGCTCCGGCCCGATCCAACGCAGCAACAACGCCGCGCCAACCGCGTAGAGTTGAGGCATCTTGAAGAGGGTCGTCAAACCCGCTCGCGGGCCGCCTCGTCCACTGCTAGCCATGTAGATTCCTAGCGTCTGAACCAGAGTCGCTTGCACTACAAAGAAGAGGATCGCTCCCTCGAAGCCTCGCTGACCGAAGGCGAATAAGGCGAGCGGTAGCCCGTAGTTTCCCGTGTTGGTGAACATCGTGGAGAGCATCAGGGCCGTGTTTGTCTCGCGGGAGAAACCAAAAGCGCCACCTACGGCTCGCGTGAGAGCCGCCATGATCCCGACGAGCAACACGCTGAAAGCGATTATCCGCAAGGTTTGGCCCTGCGCGATCTCTGCCTCGACGAGCGAAGAGAAGATTAGGGCCGGACTCAACAAGTACAGGCTGACGCGGCTCAACGGTCGGAGGTCAAAGTCCGTAACGCGCCGCAACACGTATCCCGCCCCGACGATCACGAGTATCGGGACCATCACCTGGGAGAAGATCTGGACTAGCATCAGCCCGCCATCATACCGGAAGCGACGAAGCCGCCTCTTACCAACTCACCGCTTCGACGCTCGCGCCCAATGCGAATCTTGCATACTCTTAGCCCCGATAGTAACGCTAAACTACCGCGCCATCCGACTCTCGCCGTCAGCGGGTGGCTCCCACCGACAACCTACGACTCGCGGCCCCGAAACACGCGCACAATGCCGGAATCGTCCTCCCGGCCCATGCCGAGTTCCGAGCCTTCTCTGTAGAGCGCGTGCGCCGCGTCGGAGAGCGGGGTCTCGAAGCCCTGTTCACCCGCCGCCTCCCGCACGAGTCCCATATCCTTGACGAAGATGTCCATCGCGCTTTTGGCCGGTAGGAACGCTTCTTGCAGCATTCGCTCTCCCCGGTCTTCGAGCATGAACGAGTTGGCCGCGCCGTGCCGAATAGTCTCGAAGACGGATCTAGCATCAAGACCAAGTGCCTCCGCATAAGCGAGGGCTTCACCGGCGGCGGCGATGTGGATGCCACAAAGTAGCTGATTGACGAGCTTGACGGACTGACCATCGCCAGCGGATTCCCCGCAATGCACGACCGTCGAGCCCATCGCTTCGAGAACCGGGCGAAGCTCCTCAAAAAGATCTCCAGGGCCACCGGCCATGATGAGCAAGTCTCCCTTCTCGGCCCGCGCCACGCCGCCGCTCACGGGAGCGTCGAGGAGACGCAGATCCCGTTGAGACAGTTGGCCGTTCAGTTCGCGCACTGGCCCCGGCCCTACGGTGCTCATCAGGACGATGGCCCCGCCGGATGTCAGTCTCTCAGCAGCGCCGTTCTCGCCGAAGAGGGCTTCTTTGGCCTGCTCAGCGTCTACGACCATCAAAACTAGAGCATCCGCGCCGTCGGCGGCTTCAGCGGGAGATACGGCGCTCGTCGCCCCTAGTTCGGTGAGTGGGGCAGCGTTCTCGGGTTGGAGGTCGAAGACGGCGAGATCCAAGTCCGCGTTGGCGATGCACGCCGCCATTGGCGCACCCATTGCGCCGAGTCCTATAAATCCTATACGTCTCATCTATGCCTCCCTTAAAATGTTTATGACTTTGGCGAGCGAGTCGTCGTCGCCGACGTTTCCGGCAAAGATTATGTACGGCAGACCCGGAAACTCGTTGTCGTCTGGGAGCGTCCAGACGGAGATTATGCCCGGTAGCATCTGACCGGCGACTTCGGCGCGGCGTATCTTTAAGCCCTTTGTGGCTACGTCGCTTGAGGTGATGCCGCCTTTAGCTACGACGTAGGCTAGGGGAATTTGGCGGTCTACGCGGTCCAGGATATCGACCAGCGCGTCCGAGACGCTCTGGCCGATATCGAAATCGGTGCGGGTCTCGCCGCCCCCGATCACCTCCCGGCTCGTATACACCACGACCTCGGCCTCCCGAAGCCCGGCGTTCACCTCGGCCACGGCCCGGTCCAACTCCTCACTTCTTCTCTCATCCAGCAACTTCGGCACCGAAAGCTCCACGGCCCGCACTCCATCAAGCGCGAGGGCCGCCCCGATCTGGCGGGTAGTCATCGCCACGTGCGACCCAACGAGCACCAACCCATGCCCTCGCCTGGGACGCTGCCGGTACAATTCCTCGACGCTCAACGGTCCCTTCTCCGTAATGCCCCCCCGAGCCCGCACGAACGACGGCCCCGTCCGGTATAGAAAACGCTTCCCCGACTCCTCCACCTCTAGCAACCCGAGCACGAAAACTTCCAGATCCGCGTAGGAAGCCGCGTTCACCACGACCGGCGATCCACTAGTCACGCCGCTCAAGATCTCCGCGACACGCTCCGGCCCACCCTCGCGGATATCCTGCAGTCCAACACTCACTACTTCCGTCGCGGCGAAATGTCCCTCCGTCTTCTCCTCGACCCATTCGCGGAGATCCGAAGCCGAATAACCGAAACTAGCGTCGCGGGAGAACTCCGTCTCTCCGGCGGGTACGAGGTTGTCTCCTTGCCGCACCCACTGGATATCATCGACGGTGAGGCGGCCGGCCTCCAAGTAGCATGGAGCCAGGATAACGCC
>JBGTFQ010000175.1:0-7266 GCA_041747155.1 Rubrobacteraceae bacterium | reverse complement strand
CGAAGCCGAATAACCGAAACTAGCGTCGCGGGAGAACTCCGTCTCTCCGGCGGGTACGAGGTTGTCTCCTTGCCGCACCCACTGGATATCATCGACGGTGAGGCGGCCGGCCTCCAAGTAGCATGGAGCCAGGATAACGCCATCGAATCCACCGCCCAGAGCCTCTGCGAGAGCGTCGGTCTCGGCGGGATAGTGACCGCGCAAGGTGGAATCTCCCCGACTGGTAACGACGAACTCCACGCCGGTCTTCTCTGAGGCCGCAGCGAGGTTGGCCGCTATCTCCCGGTTCATCTCTATAGCTTCGTCTTCAGGGAAGCTGCGAGAGTTTGTGAGGATGTAGAGCGTGGGCGATGATTGTTCCAGAGCCCACGTTAAGTCTTCTACCGTCCAAGTCGTCAGGACTGGAACACTGTGGACGGTCTGGGTTCCGGTCGGATCGTCGTCGAGGACTGCGATGCGGCGACCGCTAGATCTCACGCGGTCCTGTATTTTCTCCAGCGCCTCCGGGATACGAAGCTCTGGTGGCTGGTTGTTCAGGTAAGCGCGTTCCTCGACCGGCTGCGGAGTTTCGGGCATTCTGGCTACCTTTCGATCATCAGTGGTTGTGGCGTGGGGTTTTAGCGGCTACTTTGCGATATTTGAGCGCGGCTTCGAGGACTCCGCCGCTGTCGAGTTGGCCTACGGAGGCCCGATACATCTCCTGCCAGGGGGTTTGGTTCTCGGGTATGGGTGGGGTGCCGTTCTGCTGCTTGCGGCGTTCTATCTCCTTTTCGGAGACTAGTGCGTCGCAGCGTCCGGCGTTTAGGTCTATGCGGATCTTGTCGCCGGTCTGTAGCCAGGAGAGTCCGCCACCAGCGGCACTCTCGGGAGCGGCGTGCAGGATGGAGGGGCTGTCGGAGGTGCCGGATTGACGACCGTCGCCGATGGTTGGCAGGGTGGTGATGCCGCGTTTCAGGAGCGCGTCCGGGGGTTGCATATTGACCACTTCGGCGGAGCCCGGCCAACCGAGCGGACCTGTACCCCGGATCACGAGTATGCTGCGTTCGTCTATCTGGAGATCCGGGTCGTTGATGCGTTCGTGGTAGTCCTCCGCACCGTCAAAGACTACGGCCCGGCCCTCGAAGATGTTCTCGTTGCCGGGCTCGCTCAGGTAGCGGGCGCGGAATTCGTCGGAGATCACACTCGTCTTCATTATCCCGAAGTCGAAGAGGTTGCCGGAGATGACTAAAGACCCGGCACGCTCCTGCAACGGCTCGTCGCAGGATGAGATCATCCCCCGATCCACACTCTCGCGACCCAAGATATTCGCGGCCAACGTCCGCCCCGTTACGGTCGGCACATCGCCGTCTATCGTGCCCGCTCGCAGTAGCTCGTTTAGAACCGCCGGTACGCCACCGGCGCGATGGAAGCGTTCGCCGAGGAATTGTCCTGCGGGCTGCATGTTCACGAGCAGCGGCACATCGTACCCGTGAGCCCAGTCCGCCGGTTCGATCTCCACCCCCGCATGACGCGCCATCGCCATAATGTGCGGCTGAGCGTTGGTAGATCCCCCAATAGCTGTCACCGCTACGATGGCATTCAAGAACGCTTCGCGAGTCAGTATGTTGGATGGACGCAAGTCTTCGTGCGCCATCTCTACTATACGCTTGCCGGTCTCGTAAGCAGTCTGCCCACGCTCGCGGTGGGGAGCGGGGATCATGGCGCACCCCGGCAGCGACATCCCGAGCACCTCGGCCACAGAATTCATGGTCGAGGCCGTCCCCATCGTGTTGCAATGTCCCGCCGAGGCCGCCGACGCAAGTGCCGCGTCGAAGAACTGTTCCTCGTCTATCTCCCCTACTGCTAACCGACGACGGCTCTTCCAGATAACCGTCCCCGAGCCCACTAACTCACCCTCGAAATATCCGTCGAGCATCGGGCCGCCGGAGAGCACGATAGCAGGGATGTCCACCGTCGAGGCCGCCATAAGGCCGGATGGTGTGGTCTTGTCACAGCCGGTGGTCAGCACCACGGCATCTAGCGGATAGCCGTACAGTATCTCCACTAGACCGAGATAGGCGAGGTTGCGGTCTAGGGCGGCGGTTGGTCGGCGGCAGTTCTCGAAGATAGGATGGACCGGGAACTCCATCGGGATTCCGCCCGCGTCCCGGATACCGTCGCGCACGCGCCGCGCCAACTCAATGTGGATGCGGTTGCAGGGCGTGAGATCGCTCCCCGTCTGAGCAATTCCAATGATCGGCTTTCCAGAGCGCAACTCGCCCGGCGTGATCCCGTAGTTCATAAACCGTTCGAGATATAACGCCGTCTGATCCAAGCGTTCGGGATCGTCGAACCAATCCTGCGAACGGAAGCGGCGCGCGGAGCTTACGGAATCAACTCTGTTCGTTTCGGAAACGGTGGTTCTCTTCAAAGGCTCCTCCTTACCCTGGCGCAAAATGTTCAGGCTACTATCTCCCGGAGAGGGTGAAAGCAAAGACCAGGAACATGCAACCTATCGCAAACCAGACTCCCGCGAAGATGGTCTGTTCCGTGCCGAACGCCGTTACCGTGGACGTGATCAGGCAAAGAACCGCAGCGAATATCCAGTAAGTCCTGGCTCTGTTCATGCGTCCGCTCCTATTCCTCCCTCCGGGATAGCGGCGGCGTCGCGGTCGAGGTCTTGCCCAAAGCCTGCAACGCCGTCGGAACCATGACGAGTTCCGGCACGTAGGCGTGTGGCGGCAACGTGGCTAGAAACAGACACGCTTGCGCAAGATCCTCGGGTTTGAGGGCGGCGTCGCGGACTTCTTTGGGCGGCGGTTCTGGGCGGTTGTCCAGGATGGGCGTGTCCACGATACCCGGTAGGATCGAGCTGAAACGGACACCGTTGGCGTGCTCCTCGGATCCTGCGGCGTGCGCGAGTTGCGTCATCCCGGCTTTCGAGGCTTGATACGCCGGACCGGAAGCATCGGGCCAACGACCGGAGACGCTGCTTATGAGGATGACGAGGCCGCCGGATTCCCGCAAATAGGGAAGTGCTGCGTGGATGGCGTAGAACGCGCCGGAGAGGTTCACGGAGATCATAGCGTCCCACTTCTCGGGCGTTAGCTGCGAGAGCCGCCGTTCCGGGAAGTTCATGCCCGCCGCGACTACGAGCACGTCCAGGCCGTCCAACTCCCCGGCCTCCTCCACGACGCGGCGCACGGCGGCTTCGTCGGAGATATCCAAGGAGTGTGCGACTACGGCTCGGTCACCGACGCCGTCTTCGATAGCCTCACGGCGGCGGGCGGCAGCGTGGACTTTAGCGCCGGAGTCGGCGAAGAGGTTGGCGATCGAGAGCCCGATGCCACTCGAAGCACCAATGATCAGCGCGGTCTTACCCGTGAGTGCTGTTTCCGCCCTCATTCGCCGGGCTCCGCTAGGAAGACCTTGATCTTGTCGGAAGGTCCGCGCACTAACTCGGCGAAAGCTTCCGGACCATCTTCGAGCGGCAACACTGGAGGAAGCTCTCCGATACCGGCTTTGTCCGAGATCAACCACTCCATCGCCTGCTCGTAATCCCAGGCTGTATAAGCGTAAGACCCCTGCAACGTGAACTGCCCGCGCACTATGTCGTGAAACCCGAGCGTCGTCTCGTCGCTGTGCAGCCCGATGTACACGACTCGACCACCCGGTCGGACCAGTTCCTCGACGGCCATGCGCCGCGTAACTTCGGCCCCGACAGCGTCGATCACGAGGTCCACTCCGAGCCCGCCTGTCGGTTCATCCAGAGCCTCGCGAGCCTCCTCCCCGGATGCGTAGACCGCCTCCGCGCCGAGCGTCAACGCCTGCTCCCGACGCGCCGCATGAGTCTCTACCACCGACACGTGCGGGATCCCATCAAGCACCGCAGCCTGCAGACACATCAATCCGATGGTCCCCGCCCCGATAACGACTGCGCTCTCCACAGGATCACCCGCGAGCCCCAGTCTAACGGCGTGGACACCATTAGCCAGCGGTTCCGCCAGAGCGCCCGTGCGGGCATCGACACCACTCGGAAGCGAGATCACATTAGCCGCCGGAGCAACCGTATACTCACCAAACCCTCCCGAAGAGTGAATACCCACGAGGTGACGATCCTTGCACAAGTTCGTAAGCCCAGCCCGACATAATCGACAAGTCCCATCACCATACAGAGGATTGACGGCCACGAGTCGGCCAATGAGGGCTTCGTCCACACCCTCCCCCACTTCGGTGACGGTCCCGGCGAACTCGTGGCCCATCACCAGCGGCGGCGTGCGGTTTCCCATCTTGCCAAGATAGCCTTCCACCTCCGAGCCGCAGATACCTGTCGCCGTCGGACGGACTTTCACAGATCCCGGTGCGACGGTAGGTTCCGGCACCTCTTCCACGGACATTTTCTCAGGTCCGTGCCAGACAATTCCTTTCATGCTCGCGCCTCCCCTTCGTAGTCTTCTCGCGTAATTATTCTACTCTCTACGGCCTCGCGCCAGAGAACCCAGCCTACTTCTCTGAGTAGCGGTCCTTGTCCTGAAACACGTCGATGACGCAACCACCGGCTTCGAGGCGAGCCGAATGCTCCGCGCCAGCGGGGATATCGTAGGTCTCACCGGGTTCGTAGACGTTTTCGTCGCCGTCGATTGTCAGGTGCAGACGCCCGGTTACGACGATGCCCCATTGTGCGCCGTGAGAGTGAGGTGGCACTTCGAGATCCTCTTCCGCCCGAAAGAACACCGCTTGTCCGTGCGGACTGGACATCAAACGTCCGTCCAAGCCTGTGAATGGAGTATCTACTTTGGGTAGAGTTTGGATCCACGCCGCGTAAGGATTCATTGAAGCTCCTTTCCCTAGAGCCAATTTCATTAAAACGCCATTTGCACCACCGGCGCGAACCTCATTATACTGACCGCCAAGTGTGGGAAGCGAATACGGGAGAGATTGAGATGCAACGACTAGACGGACAGCGAACAATAATAACCGGCGCGGGCTCCGGTATAGGAAAGGCCATAGCCCTACGACTGGCCTCCGAGGGCGCGAAAATCGCCCTGGCCGACTTAGACGAAGCCGCCGCCGACACCGTAGCCAGCGAGATAACGACCGACACTATTGTCCATAAGACGGACGTAACCAACGCCACCGATCTAGAGACACTGGTCCAGCGTGTGGTGGATGAGTGGGGCGGCCTAGATGTGATGGTCAACAATGCCGGAGTCGGCATCGCTTCCACCATCGTGGACGCCACCGAGGACGACTACGACAAGATGATGAACGTCTGCGTGCGGGGAACGTATCTCGGGATGAAGTACGCCATTCCGGCTCTCCGGGATTCGGGTGGCGGGTCGGTTATCAACATGTCGTCCATCGCGGCGTTGGTTGGGTTGAAGGATCGGGCGATCTACTGCGCGGCTAAAGGAGCGATCCTCTCCATGACTCGGGCTGCGGCCATAGATCACATCGAGGAGAACGTCCGCGTCAACTGCATAGCCCCCGGAACCGTGGACACGCCCTGGGTAGCCCGCATAACCTCCACCTACGACGATCCCGAAGCCGCCCGCGAGACCATGAAAGCCCGCCAACCGCACGGCAGACTCGTCACCGCCGAAGAAATCGCCGCGATGGCCGCCTACCTAGCCTCCGACGACGCAGCCTCCACCATCGGAGCCTGCATGGTAGTAGACGGCGGCATGACCGCCCGATGAGAGGGGAGCGATAGATGGACAGAGTAGCAGCCATACTCGGCGTAGGTCCCGGACTCGGAGCAGCGGTAGCCCGGCGCTTCGCCCGCGAAGGCTTCGCCGTAGCGTTGATGGCCCGTCGTGAAGAGAGCGTAACGGCGGTGCGAAAAGAGATCGAAGCCTCTGGAGGACGCGCGATCACCATCCCCACCGATGCCACAGACCCGGCTTCCGTAAGGACAGCCTTCGAGCAGATACACACCGAGCTTGGCAAACCAGAGGTCTTCGTGTACAACGCCGGAGCTTTCGAGATGGGCGGCATCCTGGACGTATCGCCGGAGAAATTCGACGAGTGTTTCAAGGCAAACTGCGCCGGTGCATTCTACGCCGCGCAACAGGTTCTCCCGGCGATGGTTGAAGCTGGGCGCGGCACGATATTACTAACCGGAGCCACAGCGGCGTTGCGCGGCGGGGCGCGGTTCTCGGCGCTGGCGGTTGGGAAATTCGGGCTGCGGGCGCTCGCGCAGTCGATGGCGCGGGAGTTTGGGCCGCAGGGAATACACGTCGCACACATCGTCGTGGATGGTCAGATCGACACCCCAAGAGTCCGCGAACGTTCCCCCGACCGCGAGGACCACACCATGCTCTCCCCCGACGCCATCGCCGAGACCTACTGGCAGCTACATTCCCAGGACTCGTCCGCGTGGACTTTGGAGTTGGACTTGCGTCCGGCGGTGGAGAGCTTTTAGCGTTCGGCTGTCCGCCCACCACAGAAGCGAACCAAACATCACCAGCGAAGATCATCCGCCAGCAGCGCCGATGCCGCTTCACACACCAGCGGTTCCGCGAAGCAGAGACCTTGAGCCAAGTCACAACCTATCTCCCGCAGTTGCGACAACTGTTGATCAGTCTCCACGCCCTCCGCCGTAGCCTGCATACCGAGCGTGTGCGCCAGCGCGATTATGCTGGACACGACTGCCGTATCTTCAGGACCTTCCGGTAGCCCTTCGATGAAAGAGCGGTCTATCTTGAGGAAGTCGACGGGGAAGCGATTGAGGTACGAGAGCGACGAGTAACCTGTTCCGAAGTCGTCGATCGCTAGCTGCACGCCCAGATCCTTTAGCTCTTCGAGTATGGCGATGCTGGATTCCGCCTCGTCCATTATCACGCTCTCCGTTATCTCCAGGATGAGGCTGCGCGGGTCTAATCTGGTCTCTTTCAGGATGCCGGCAATCTCCTTGACGAGGTCGTGCCGTTGGAACTGTCTCGCTGAGAGGTTCACGCATACCTTTAGAGGCGGATCTTCGGGATACTGCTCCTGCCACTCGCGTCCCTGCCGGCAGGCTTCTTTGAGTATCGAGTGTCCGAGCGGGATGATCAGGCCGGTCTCCTCGGCGACCGGGATGAACTCCTCGGGGAGTACGATGCCCAGCCCCGGACGGTCCCAACGCGCCAGCGCCTCCATCCCGATTATCTTCCCGGTGTCCAGCCGTATCTTGGGCTGATAGTACACTCTCAACTCACCTCGCTCGACGCCCTGCTTGAGGTCCGCCTCCAGCTTCAGACGCTCCAGAGTCCGGTCGTGCATCGCGAGGTCGAACACCTCATACTG
>JBGTFQ010000174.1:0-4380 GCA_041747155.1 Rubrobacteraceae bacterium | reverse complement strand
GCAGCTTCTTTTGCCGGAGCCGCCGACCGAGGCCCGCGATTCGTCGCGCTGGCGTCAATAACCACCCGCCGACGCTTACGCGATCCACCCCCGGAACCTCCGCCACTTCCACCTTGAGTCGCCGCAGGCTCGGAGACAGGCTTATCCGCAGGCTTATCCGCAGGCGCATCCGCGACCGCCACCTTGTTCCCAGACTCCGCCGCCTCAGCCTGAGCTTCTTTGACCTCGGCTTCCTGCGCTTCGGAGCGTCCGTTCGTCGTCTCGGGCGTTACCGCCTGGCCGTTACCGCCACCGAATACCTTCTCGAAATCCGGGTCCGCTATAGACGCGGAGTGGTGATTCACTTCAACACCGGCTGCGTTGAAGCGGCTGATGACCTCTTTATTATTTAGTCCTAGTTCTTTGGCGATCTCATATACACGCTTACTCATCCACTACCTCCTGCGGGGTCTCTGTAGCGTCCCCGGTTACATCCTCTGCTTCGCTCTCGTCGCTTCCTTCGGCTGCGCCACTATCGACCATGCCCGCGAATTCGGCGGCTTGCTCTTGGTGAGATGCGATCCCGCAGAACAGCGAGCCAGCCAGCGCCGTATTAGCGCAGCGGCGACCATTTGAGAGAACCGCCCGGCACCGGTGCATCGCGGAGTCCTCTTCAGGCTCCCAGCCCTCGACCGCGTCGTCGTAGTCGGTGGCTTGGCTCTCCGGCTTGATGTCTATCTTCCAGTCCGTTAGTTTCACGGCGAGACGGGCGTTCTGGCCCTCACGACCGATAGCCAGAGATAGTTGGTCGTCCGGTACGATCACCTCGGCCTGACGCTCATCTTCGTCCAGATAGACTTCCCGCACCCGCGCCGGACTCAAGGCTTTCGCGATGAACTGCGCCGGGTCAGGATGCCACTGGATTATGTCGATCTTCTCGTTCCTAAGCTCGGAGACGACCGCTCGAACGCGGCTCCCCCGAGGCCCGACACACGCTCCGACGGGATCTATCCCCTGCTCGTTGGACCAGACCGCCACTTTGGAGCGCAAGCCGCCCTCGCGAGCGATAGCTTTGATCTCCACAAGTCCGTCGTAAATTTCCGGTACTTCCAACTCGAAGAGACCTTGCAGCAAACCCTCGTGACGACGACTGACCGTCATACTCGGGCCGCGACCTGGCTCCCGGATCTCCAGCAGGTACACCTTGATCCGCTGTCCATTCTCGTACCGTTCTCCCGGAACCTGCTCGCTAGCAGGCAACAACGCCTCTACGCGACCGAGATCCACCAGCGTCATCCGCCGGTGCGACTGTTGCACGATACCCGTCACGATATCGCCCATCCGCTCCCCGTACTCTTCGAGGAGCTGCTCGTTGTGGACCTCGTTTAACCGCTGATAGAACGTCGTCCGCATCGTCTGGGCCGCTATGCGCGTAAAGTCCGTCGGCGTAATATCCTCGTCGTCCCGCATCACGCGGAGGTCGCCCGTCTGCTCGTCCAACTCCACCCGAGCGTCCTCATCCGAGCCGTCGCGTTGCAAGTAGGCCGCCAGAAGCGACTCTTCTAGGACTCCTTTGACGACCTCGAAGGTCACGCCCTTCTCATTCTCTATGTCGTGTAGTGCTGATATGAGTGCTGTATTCATGTGCTTATATATCCTCCTTGAGGTGAGCGCGAGCCACGGAGCTGTACGGCAACTCCACGCCCTCTCCACCTTCAGAGAGTTGTAGTTTGAAAGTATCCTCGCTTGCGCTCTCGATCACACCGGAGAAGTTCTTGCGTCCGTCGAACGACTCCGACAGTTTCACCTTAGCCTCGCTCCCGACGAAACGCCGGAAGTGGTCTGGCCTTGTCAGAGGCCGCTCGATACCGGGCGAAGAGACTTCTATCATCCCATCGTAACCCTCGGCATCCAGAGCCGGAGAAATACTACCCGCAACCTTCGAGGTGAAGTCCAGATCGACCGGCCCATCCTCCCGATCTACGAGCACCGTCAGCAGCGGACCACCCGACATGCGGGCCTCCACAAGCTCCGTGCCAGGGGGCAACGAACCCTCGACCACAGCCGCTATTCGCTCCAGTTGCGCCGTCTCTCTCACCTTCTCCAAGCGATAAAAAAAGCAACGAGTCCGCGAGGACCCCTTGCTCCCGTACAACGTTAAACATTTTACACCAGAGGATGTAGGTTACAAGGACTGCCAAATCCTACGAACAGCCGAGTACCCTAGTACAGCTTTACGACTTGTCCGGCTGCCTTTTTGAGATTCTCATCAAACGCGAGGAAACGAAGATTTTGATGCTCGTTGTCGCACACGAGAGCCGAAGCCAACTGCACAGAGTCGTAACCTCGGAGTGCGTGTCGCTGCGCTATATTTCCCGCTAGTTGGATCAAGTCTTCGTTTACAGGGGGTTTCACATAGGTAAACCACCGCTCATCCAATGCATTTGTCACGTTGTCGTGATCTTCTTCGGTCATCCGGGATTCCCGCAGAAGTCTTGCGAACGCGGCTCGGGCCTCAACGTAGGAGATCATCGCGGTGGCAACTCCGATGCTCTCACCAATGGCCTCCGCTACGATTTCGCGCCCCGCCTCCCTAACGTAAATCTTGACTAGAGCCGAAGTGTCGAGATAAAGGAGCATCGTTGCGTTGCTAGCCGTGAGCTTCGGTCGCACGGACACTTGTGCGGTTCAGCGTCGATCCTCCGACACCATATCTGATGCTGTTTTGCCTTCTCCAATGCTCGGCGCGTCGTCGTACATGGTAGGGGAAGCACTTAATGGAGTCCCGTAGCCTCTCTTCTGGAGATACTCCTTGAGGGCCGCCTGCATCAACGCCGCAAGCGACGGTTGCACTTCAAGATCGCGCCTGTAGGATGACAATGCGCTCTCCAACTCTTCTGAAATACTCACAGTAGCTCGTCTCATAACCTACAGTATAATATCTCTTGCACCACTTGGTGTAAATTGCCCTCTCCGAACGTTTTGTTACGCGGGACTCAGGAAGGATTCCAGGCCCGTAGCTCGTTCGGGTACGTTCAGTGTGCCGTGCCGCTTCATCCAATCGTCGAAAGCCGCTAGCGCGATGAACTCAAGGCCCAAAGGGCGATCCTCTGTGTCCAGATCCGCGTACACGCCTTCTTCGAGTTCAATAGTCCAAGCCACCGGGCCATCGCTTATCCTAACGTAGAGGGCATCGACTTCGCTATCAAACTCGAACCTCATGCTGTCAATCTTCCTCTAGATCTATGGCACTCATAGTCTTAGTAGGCAGGCGACTACTTCCGACCGTCTTTCTCTATCTCCTCAAAGAGTGCTTCGAAGATGTCGTCGCGGTCTACTTTTCGCAGGGGCTCACCTTTGGAGAAGATGACACCATCGTCCTTACCGCCTGCTACGCCGTAGTCGGCATCGCGGGCCTCACCGGGACCGTTGACGATGCACCCCATAACAGCGACGGTGAAGTGGTCCTCGAAGTTCTTTAGCTTGTTCTCGACTTCGGAAGCCATTCCTATTACGTCGAAGCCAAGGGTACGAGCGCAGCTCGGGCAGGCGATGACGTTCGGGCCACGATGCCGCAGATCCAGGGCGGAGAGGATGCTGTAGGCGACTGGTATCTCTTCCACCGGGTCTTCGGCTAGCGAGATGCGGATTGTGTCGCCGATGCCGTATGGGAGCAGTTGCCCGAGAGCCGCCGCACTCTTTATGGAGCCGGTGAGCTTCGTTCCGGCCTCGGTCACGCCTAGATGCAGCGGGGCATCCGAATGCTCGCGGAATTTGCGGTTTGCTTCGACCATTTCCGGGACATGGCTGGCCTTCAGGGAGACTTTGAAGTTAAAGAAGTCCATCTCCTCAGCGATCTCAACCTTGTGCAACGCGCTGGTCACGAGTGCTTCGGCTTTCGGCATGTCCCAGTACTTTTTCTCGACTGAGCCTGAGTTGACCCCGATGCGCATGGCGACACCGGTCTCCTGGCACTTTTCTATAACTTGACGATAGCGGTCATCGCTGCCGACGTTGCCGGGGTTTATGCGAACGCACGCCGCGCCAGCGTCGGCGGCTCCGAGAGCCATCCGGTAGTCGAAGTGGATGTCGGCGATCAGGGGTACAGGACTCCGCCACACGACTTCCCGGAAACCGTTTAGAGCCTTCGAGCCGTTCACCGAGATGCGCACGAGATCCGCTCCAGCGGCGTTCAGGTCGTATACCTGCTGAACCGTCGCCTCGACATCGTAGGTCATCGTGTTCGTCATGGATTGCACGGCGACCTGCGCGTCTCCACCAATGGGAACATTTCCCACGGTGATCTGACGGCTCGTGATCGGACGTTCCTGTACGGCTGCCTCTGTCATCTCACTCCCAAAACTAGTTGATGTCCCTATTTTATTGCGGTAGGAAGGACTG
>JBGTFQ010000173.1:0-24110 GCA_041747155.1 Rubrobacteraceae bacterium | reverse complement strand
GAGGTTAAGGGCTAGACCCGTGATCTTGTCTCCCCGCGAGTCCTCGAACTCAAGCATCTCCTGGTACATCACGTTGGTCAGGCCGTGGACGCGAGCGATACCGTCCCCGACCTCCAACACCTGCCCGACTTCCTCGGTACGGACCCGGTTCTCGTAGTCCGTAATAGCGCCTTTTAGTATGGAGGAAATTTCCTCCGGCCTAAGCCTGCCCATCTACACCGCACTCCTCTCGAACATGCCTTCCCGAAGACTTTCCAGCCGTCCCCGGACACTGCCGTCCATCATCTGTCCACCAAAACTAAAGACCGCGCCACCCAAAAGTTCCGGGTCGACACTATTGTTCAGGATCACCTCTCGACCTTCGAGCATACGCCCGATCCGGTCCTTGATCCGATTCAAAACCTCGCCAGATAACTCGACCGCCGTGGTGACTTCGACCTCCACGCGACCCATATGCTCTTTTACGAGATCTTCATAATTGCGCGTTACATCCTCGACCAACTCTTCCCGCCCATTGTCCACGAGGACTTTCAGGAAATTGGTCGTTGTCTCGCTCATGTCCTGAGTGAGACCTTCGAGAGCGTCGCGCTTCTGACGCTCCGGGATCTGTCCTCCATAGAAGAACAACCGCAATTCCTCGTTCTCCCTCAGAGCCGCTACGAACTCTTGCAGATTCTCAAGGACACTCTCTAACCCGTCCTTCTCTTTCGCAGCCTCGAAGAGAGCACCCGCGTATGTCGAGCCCGCGCTCAAGCGGTTCTACCGCCGTTGCCCGAGGAAGCACCTGCGGACGCACCGACCTCGGCTTCGAGATCGTCGAGAGCCTGTCCTATCAGCCGCTCGTGGTCGTCGCCGTCGAGCTTCTTACCGATTACCTGCTCGGATGCCTGTATGACCATCCCGGCGACTTCGCGCCGCACGTCACGCACCGCGGCTTCGCGCTCGCGCCCGATCTCATCCTTAGCTCGCTGAATGATGCGGTCGCCCTCCTCGCGGGCTTCTTTCTTTGTGCGCTCGCGCTGAGCATCGCCCTGCTTACGCGCTTCATCCAGAATGCGCCGCGACTCGCCACGGGCCTCGTCCATCTGCGTGCGGTACTCGGCCAGAAGCTCCCTGGCCTCCGCCCGAGTCTTCTCCGCCTCGTCAATGGAACCTTCGATCTCACGCTGGCGGCGGTTGATCTGGTCTCGCAGCGGCGGATACACGTAACGGGTGAGCAGAAACAACAGAATAGCGAATGCCACGATCTCCCAGAACATCAGGCTCGTGCTGAATATGTCGAAAATACCGGTCTCGTCCAGCATACATTCTCCTTATCTAGACTTCTGAGACTCGGCTAGAAGATCTGCAACCCGATGAGCAGCGCGAAGGCCAGACCGAACAGAGCCTGCGCCTCGACGAGCCCGATGCCTACGAACAGCCACGTCCGCGATAGCTCGAAAGCTTCCGGCTGGCGGTGAATCGACGCGATAGTCTGACCGAACAGGTAACCCATCCCGATACCCGAACCGATAACCGCCGTACCTGCCGCTACCCCGAACCCGATCAAGTACGTCTGATCACTCCCCTGAAGCAGTACCAACAACGGCTGAATTATTCCCAATAGTTCCATCTAACTTTCTCCTCTCGATTTTTTGTACACGATTTACTAGTGTTCCTGACGGTACATCGCTATCTCGATATAAACCTGCGTAAGGATAGCGAAAATATACGCTTGCAGCACAGCGACAAAGACCTCGAACGCGAACAACACCACCGCCGCCGGGACGGAGAACAGCGCGACCGCTGGCGTGCCGAAGTACAAGATAAAGCTCAAGAATATAAAGATGAGCAAGTGACCGGCCAGAATGTTCGCGTAGAGCCGCATCGCCAACGTAAGCGGCTTGGAGAGCTCCGAGATCACCTCGATCACGAACATAAACGGCACGAAGAATATCTTGAGCGGCAAGTTTGGCGGCACGAACGCCGCGACGTAGCGACCCGCGCCGTTGCTCCTTATCCCCTGATACTGAGCCAGACCAAACGTCAGTAGAGCAAGTACCAGCGTAAACGAGATGCTACTCGTCACCGGATAGCTGTTTGGGATAAGCCCCATCAAGTTCAGGACCAGCAAGAACACGAACAGCGAGAGCGTGTAAGGGAACCATTTCTTGCCCCCTTCGCCCATCTGTCCGGCCAAGCTGTTTGCGCCGAAACCGTAGATCTCCTCGACTATAACCTGATACGCGCCGGGGCGGTTCTTGAGAGCCCGACTGCCAAAGAACAACAACAGGAAAGTAACCAAACTCCCGATCCACAACCAAACTACAGCCTTTGTTATGGAGATATCCAGTCCGAAAAGCGACAGCTCGACGTACACATGCTGCCCCGCCTCGAAGGTATGAATGATCTCCTTGCGCAGTTCTTCGCCTCTTACTTGCGCCAACGTGAGCGCCATGTTCAAGCTTCGATCCTCCGTTCCCTGATCTCGCTCCGCCATTCAGCCACGGAACTACCCGACTTTCCCAATACCACCAAAACCGTAACGTTCTCGACAGCATACACTACGGCAAACCCGACGAATATCCAAGCTATGGACCAACCCGCCAGAGCGACCGGCAAGCCTATCGCCAGAGCCGCGAAACCTAGCCGCCCTACGTACACGATCGCTCCAAGAAGCATCCGACCGCTGGATGTCGGCCCCGTTATTAGCGAGACCGTCAGCGCAATAGCCGTAAAGACCACCACTCCAACTCCGACCCCATAAGCGAACGCACCCGCGCTCGTCGCGCCAAAGTACAAGTAGACTGCCGCTGCTACCGGCAACGTCACTACCGCCATAGCCAGAAATCCCTGAGCAGCAAGCTTCCGCAAGGGGATCATCGTCCCACGTCCTTCAGCCTCACGAAAAGATAATACAGCGCCGCTCCGAGGCCGACCACCATCCCCAACAGCAGAAACAGTGGAAGAGTTCCGAAGAGGACATCCAAGCCGTAACCCGCCGCTATGAAAAGCCCGATCACCAACACGAAAGTAAACCCCAGACCAACGAAACGAGTGTAACTCCCGTCGAAGTTGTTCCCATTGGAATCGGTATCCGGCATCACGAGCACTATACCGTATCCGACAATCTGTGACAATCAGTTTCAAGCTCACAAACTGACGCTCCTTCGAGCGGCGTAGATCCATAAGAGAGCCAATGCGAGATCCAACGCGCCGCACACCCCTGCTCCAGCGATCAAAATCCAGGAAAAGGCCGACCGAAAAAGATTCTCGGGGTGCCTCAGAAAGATGCTGTGAAGAAGAGCATGGAACATAAAGAAGATGTTGAGGCCCAGGATCCAACGAGCGTCGATCCCTTCACCACCGAAGAGTCCCCAAAGCAACAGTGCGAAGAGCGGCACATGTAAGGCCGTGAAAGCGCGATATCCAGCATCGCTGTCCATACTGGATGTGATCGGGAATATCCTCCACTCCTTGCAGCGGATAGCATCCATTTCGTGCGTCAACAAGAGACAGAAGCCGAGAAGGAAGAACAAATGATCGGCCATCGACTATTCCTAGTTTTCCGTGCTAGAAGACGACATGAATCTTTCAATACGCTCCGCCAGCAAGCACGGTTGGTCTTCGGGTACGAAAGCCCGAGAGTTCGGCACGCGCTGCAACGTGGCATTGGGAAAATCTCTTTGTAGACGCTCAGCGTGGCGAAGAGGGAAAAGGAAGTCATCCTCCCCCCAGACCAACAAAACAGGCTTGTAGAAATACTGGAAGGACTGGGAGGCTTCGAGCGTGTAGCGTTTTGAGACGTTCTTCAGAAAGCTCGTAAGGTCTCGCCGAACTCCAACGTCCAAGATCAAAGGCCGCATGTAGGCATCAAGGGTCTCTGTGTCATGGTGGCGCTTGGCGACCGTCCATAAAAGCGTGCGTTGAGCGAAACGAAATTGCAACAACCTGGCGATGATATCTACGAATCGTCTCCCGAAGATCCGCGGCGCATATTGAAAGAATCTAAAAACTGGCGGAAAGAATGCGTCGTAAGCGTCACAGTTAGTAAGCACGAGGCGTGAGATACGCTCGGGGATCCCAGCTACGACTATTTGGCAGATAGCCCCACCGGTATCGTTACCAACGAGCGTAACGTCTTCGAGCTCAAGAGCTTCGATAAGATCAGCGACTATCCAAGCTACCCCCTTGGGGGTGAGATCCACCCCATCCCCCATTGGCACCGAATGACTACCTAGCGGCAGATCCGGAACAATGCACCGATACTCTCCCCGCAAGCGATCCACGACATCCCGCCACAACATTCCGTTCACCAATATCCCGTGAACAAAAACCAGCACCGGACCATCCCCAACGTCCCGGTAACGGATCACACCTTGCGGCAACCGAACCTCTCTCAAACTCTCCGGTGTCCCCATAACTGTCATCATCACTCTCCTTCCAAACAATTTGTAATCGCATGATATTGCTTTATTGACATTTTGTCAATAGACACTATGTCAATAACTTTGTAGATAGATTATGATTGTCTCCATGTTCAGGAAGGTTGCGGATTGAGTGAATCGAGTAAGCCTCGTCGGCGGCGGCATACGGCTGAGCAGGCGGAGCGGGCGATTTTGGCGGCGGCTAGATCTTTTTTGGCTGAACATCCGTTCCGGGAGTTGACGGCGGAGACAGTGATGAGGCGCACGGGGTTGTCGCGTCAGGCTTTCTATGCCTATTTTCAGGATCGCTACGACCTTGCTACGCGGCTGTTAGAAGGCATTGGCGCATTGCTCTTCGCGGTGGATCGCGTCTGGCTGGAAGCTAGAGATGAGAGCCGCGAAGATGCTCGCAAGAACCTGAGCGAGGCTTTGAGCCGCGGTGCTGAGACATTCCTGTACTACGGGCCGGTGCTACGGGCTATCGCGGATGCCGCGAGTCACGATACCAGGGTCGAGGAAGTGTACAGATTTGGTTTGATCGAGAATTTCACCCAGGCCGTTGCGGTTCGCATAGAGCGGGACGTACAAACAGGTCTCTCTTCAAAAGAGTTGGACTCCGGTGAGACGGCTCGGGCGTTGGTAATGCTGACCGAGCGTTACCTGCTAGATGCATTTGGAAGACCCCAGTCAAAGCCATCCGAGGAGCGTGTCGCAGCCGTTCTAAGCACTGTGGAGCGGATTTGGAAGCAGACTCTCTACCCTACGGATTCGTAGAAAATCAGCTATCGCTTGAGGCAAAGTGGATCATCTCCAGCCCACCTTCAGCGGCGAGTTCCATCGCCAACGGGTCCGGGTATCCGCCCGCGTAATGGACCTCTCCTATACCGGCGTTCATGATCATCTTCACGCACATCAGACACGGCTGATGGGTGCTGTAAATCGAGGATCCAGTAACAGAGACCCCATGATAAGCCGCTTGGATGATGGAGTTCTGTTCGGCGTGCAACGTTCGCTGGCAACTCTCTCGACCATCCACAACTCTGATAAGACATCCGACATCGTCGCAATGTGGCAACCCGGATGGCGAGCCGTTGTAGCCGGTGGTTAGGATGCGCTTGTCGCGGACGATCACCGCTCCCACGGCGAGACGTGGGCAGGTGGAACGGGTGGCTACTTCGTGGGCTATGCGCATGAAGTATTCGTCCCAGGATGGCCGGGCCCGCTTTAGCGCCTCGTGATCGTCGGTGGTGTCTATTTCGGGGTTTTTAAAGGGTTCCATAGAGGCGATCCCCCGCGTCACCGAGGCCGGGGACTATGAATGCGTCGTCGTTTAGTTCGGGGTCCAGGGCGGCGGTGTAGAAGTGTACGTCTGGATGTTCGGCGGTTACACGCTCCACGCCGGGGGTCGCGGAGACTACATGGAGGCAGGAGATCCAGGTAGCTCCTTTTTCTTTGAGCTTGGTCAGCGTGGCCGATAAGCTTCCGCCAGTCGCGAGCATGGGGTCGAGTACGAGGACAAGATAATCTTCTAGTTTGGTTGGCAGGTTGACGTAGTATTCGATGGGTTGGGCGGTCTCCTCATCTCGCTGTAGGCCCATGAAACCGACGGTGGAGTTGGGTAGCAAGGCGAGTGAGCCGTCGAGCATACCGAGGCCCGCGCGAAGTACGGGGACGAGGCAAACGGGTGCGGAGATCTCCTCGACCTCCGTCTCGGTGAGTGGAGTTTTGATCTTGGCCGTCCGGGTGGGCATGCGGCTTGTGGCTTCCGCGACCATGATGAGCGCGACCTCTTTGATAGCCTGCCGGAACATAGTCGTGTCGGTGTTTTCATCCCGCAACACGGCAAGTTTCTGACGACTCAGTGGCCCATCTACGAGGTGTAGGTTCTCTGGCAGAGAGCTACTCATATAGCGGGAAAGCTTCCGTAAGCGAAGCTACCCGGTCGCGGAGTCCGTCGGTTTGGCCGTGGGTGGCTTGAACGATGATGTCGGAGATCTCACGCATCTCGTCCTCCCCCATGCCCCGTGTCGTCATGGCCGCCGTACCGAGTCGAACGCCACTCGTTACCGTGGGAGGCTCGGGGTCGTCGGGGACCATATTTTTGTTACACGTGACGCCAATGGACTCAAGTTTCTCTTCTAGCTCGGTGCCGTTGGTGTCGGTGTTCCGTAGGTCCACGAGGACTAGATGGTTGTCCGTGCCACCGGAGACGAGGTCTATGCCGCCCTCCATCAGACCCTCGGCAAGAGCGCGGCAGTTGTCCACTACTTGTTGCGCGTAGTGTTTGAACTCGGGTTGTAGCGCTTCGCCGAAAGCGACGGCTTTCCCGGCTATGGCGTGCATTAGAGGGCCGCCTTGCATGCCGGGGAAAACGCGGCTGTTCACTTTCTTGGCGAACTCTTCGCGGGACAGGATCATACCTCCACGAGCACCGCGCAGAGTCTTATGAGTTGTCGTAGTGACGATCTCGCTGTGCGGCACGGGAGAGGGATGCACCCCGGCAGCTACGAGACCGGCGATGTGGGCCATATCCGTCAGGAAGTACGCGCCGACTTCATCGGCAATTTCGCGAAACTTCTCGAAGTCGATTATGCGAGGATAGGCGCTGGCACCGGCCAGGATCATACGCGGTTTCTCGCGGTGAGCGAGGTCGCGGACTTGATCGTAGTCGATGTACCCGTCGCTCCCGACGCCGTAGTGAACAAAGTCGTAGAGCCTGCCCGAAAAGTTGAACTTCGCGCCGTGCGTGAGGTGTCCGCCATGCGCGAGATCCATCGCCAAAACCTTCTCGCCGGGTTCGATCAGGGCGGAGTAGGCTGCTTCGTTGGCCTGACTACCGGAGTGCGGCTGCACGTTGACGTGATCCGCGCCAAAGAGCTTCTTCGCCCGCTGGATAGCAAGCACTTCTACCTTATCCACTTGCTCGCAGCCACCGTAGTACCGCTTGCCCGGATATCCTTCCGCATACTTGTTGGTGAGGACGGAACCTTGAGCCGCGAGGACCGCTTGAGAAGCGAAGTTCTCGCTGGCTATAAGTTCGATGGTGGTTCGTTGGCGCACCAACTCGCCATCAAGAGCGTCCTGGACTTCAGAATCAACTACTTCGGTATACGGGCCGATCAAGGTCTACCTCCGCTACGAGTCGAGGGGTTTATAGTCGCACTAAACGGAGCCGCACAGCACTCCGAACCTGCAACTCTTAGCAGTATAAACCTTGTCCGAGGTGCCCTCAAATTTCGTGGGATCAGACCGTCGCGTCGAGTCCTCTGGTGAACTCTTCGGATATCCTTTTGATGTGCGGAATGAGCTCGCCCAGCCGGTCCTCGTCCAGCCGGCCCGCTGGCCCGGAGATGCTCATGGCGGCGAGGATCTTCCCGTCGGGGGCGAATACGGGAGCGGCCAGGCAGCGAACACCCTCCTCCATCTCCTCGGAATCGAGCGCGTAGCCTCGATCTCGAATGCCTTCTAACTCGCCTTTCAACTTTTTCGCATCCGTTATGGTGTACGCGGTGAAGCGCGGCAGGTCGGACTCTTTTAGGATTTGATCTACAAGTGCCTCGGTCTGAAAGGCCAGAAGCACCTTTCCCGTACCTGTGGAGTGCAAAGGTGACCGATTTCCAGGTTCGGTGAACATTCGAACCATGCGTGCCGCTGGGACTTGATCCAAATACACAACAGAGTTTTTTTCCAGCGTGGCGAGATTGGAGGACTCTTGGCTTACTTCCATTAGCTCCGTCAGGAAAGGTCGCGCCAGCGGCCCCAGATGCTCCCGAGCGGCGGTGGATAGCGTGTACGCCTTGATCCCCAACGCATACCTGCGATTCTCTGGATTCTGTCGAGCGTAACCGCGGCGTATCAGGGTGGAGAGCAAGCGGTGCGCCGTGCCGTTGGCAAGCCCAACTGTTGGCGCGATCTCAGTCACCCCCAACTCATTTTCCGACTGACCAAGCAACTCCAAGATGTCCAGAGCCCTTTCGAGCGACTGGACGCCACCCGCCAACTTGTTGGACTTTGCGTCAGCCACTAACGTCGCTCGCTTTCTAAAAAGGTTATTCCACCCGATGGAAGTATTCGAGGCCAGTATACCTTTTAACAGGGAATTTAGAGGAGCCGGTGGTTCCGCAAATCGTGCTCCTCTATGCTCGTTCGAAAACTATATCCTGGGCGCCTTCCCAGAGGGTTAGCTCACCCAGGGGACGCAGGTTCTCGTGGCCTTCGGTGATAGTCAGCAGGTGGTTCGCAGCTAGTATGCCCAGTTTGCTCTTAAAGACCGTGCCGTAGTAGGGAAATAGGATCTCGGTCTCCGAGTATCCGCCGGGGTAGAATAGGATCTCTCCGGCTTGCGGCACGCTGGTCGCATCCTCCCAGGGGACTCCGAGATCGTAGTCGCCCAGAGGAATCCAACAAGATTCTCCGCTCCAGCGAACGTGGATGATCTTCTGCCGGTAGGGCAACAATTTCTCGAAGGCTTCGCAAGTCTTGGGGCAACGCTCCCGCTCCCAACGCGCCATAAACTCGTACGGCCCAGCGGTTATCTTTACATCGCTCATGCGATTACACTCCTTCTCTCTCAGTTTGTCGATTCTTTTGTCCGGAGGCTATTCTAGTGGTGGATGGCGTTGGACGGATCAAACACCCGTTCGGCTCCGCGACGATCTTCCCTTCACGAAAGATCGTAGTCCCGCGCACGATGGTACGAACGACTTTTCCGGTGAAAGCTCGGCCAACGTAAGGGCTGATCTTGTGCCGATACAGCAGGTCATCCTTATGAAGAGTCGAAATCTCAGCGAGATCCACCAGCGTTAGGTCGGCGTCAGCCCCAACCTCCAATCGTCCTTTGTTGGAGAACCCGAACCGATCCGCTACGTTCCCGGAGAGCAATCTGGCGACTCTCTCAAGTGGAAGCTTGCGCCCATGATGGCCTTCATCCAACATGGCGTTCAACAGAGACTGGCAACCTGCGATGCCACCCCACGCCCGGAACATGTCTTCACCGACTTTCATCTCCGGCGGACACGGGGAGTGATCGGAGGTCACAAACTCGACATTTCCCGCGTGAATATGCTCCCACAAGGATTCGAGGTCATCCGGCGGTCGGAGCGGCGGCGCACACTTGGCAACCGCGCCGAGGGCTTCGGCATCCTCCTCCGTGAACACTAGATAATGCGGACAGGTCTCGCAGGTCACATCCACCCCACGCTCACGGGCGGCTGCCACCAATGCTACGCCCCGTCCGGTGCTCACGTGAACGACATGCAGCGAGCAACCCGTCTCCTCGGCCAAAAGTATGGCGCGTTGGATCGCCTCAAGCTCCGCGAAGACCGGGCGCGAATCCAGATAGTCGCGCATGGTGGTCTCTAGCGAAGCGACGGCCCGGCGAGACAGGAGATCCGTAATTTCCTTGTTCTCCGCGTGAACGAGTACCGGAAGTCCCAACCCAGCCGCCTTCCGCATGCCCTCATGCAGCGTGAGATCATCGGCAGACTGGAAATCCAGAGTTCCGGTGGTGGACATAAACGCTTTGAACCCCGCCACGCCCCGCTGGGCCAACTCCTCCATATAGTCCAAATTACCTGGCACGAGTCCCCCATAGAACGCGAAGTCCACGACCGACGAAGCCTGCGCTAGAGCCACTTTCTCATCAAAGCTCTGGGCGTCGTTGGTAGGTGGATAGGCGTTCAGCGGCATCTCCACAAAAGCGGTCATACCACCCGCCGCAAGAGACCTGGACCCGGTGCGGAAACCCTCCCAGTGGGTGCGACCGGGCTCGTTAAAATGAGCGTGAGCGTCTATCGCTCCGGGAAGAATGTGAAGGCCGCTTGCGGTTACTTCTTCGGAGGCCGTGCCCTCTAATTCGGGCTCGATGGCGGTTATCTTGCCGTTCGAGATACCGATATCCAAATCTTGAGAACCTCCCGGCAACACGACAGCGCCGCCCCGGATGATGAGATCGTACGTGCTCATGATTCGTTCCTCTCCGGCGTCGAGAGCCGTCTCATCTCTCCGTCATTAGTTCGATAAAGCGGATCATCGTCTCTATCGCGACGCCTACGTCCTCTCGCGTAACGGATTCGGCGGGATTGTGGCTTATACCCTCTTCGCACCGCACGAAGAGCATAGCCACGGGAGCCAGAGAGGCCATCTGAGCCGCATCGTGGCCGGCTCCGCTCGGCACGCGAGTCACCGGGAGCCCCACCTCCTCCACGGCACGACCTAGCAGTGCCGTCAGGTCCGGGTCCGAGGGGACGGCGGGGGTCTCTTGGCGCACCTGCCAGCGGTATTCACAACTGCGGGAGCGGGCTATCTCCGCAGCGCGGTGCTCGAAGTGGTCGCGAAGGCTCTCGCGCACCGCGTCGTCCCCGTGGCGTAGATCCAGTGATAGTTCCGCCTCGCCGGGGATGACGTTGACCGCTCCGGGTTGAACCGAGATCTCCCCCACCGTCGCCACGGCCCCCGGCTGTACTTTGCACGCGGTCTCTACTTCCAACACGAACTCGGCGGCAGCGCAGAGAGCATCCTTGCGGTTCGCCATGGGCACCGTTCCAGCGTGCCCGGCTTTGCCACTAAAGTGTGTACTAATGCGACTCTGGCCTTGAATCCCCGTTACCACGCCGACCGGCAAGTCGTGTTCCTCCAGCACCGGCCCCTGCTCTATGTGTACCTCGCAGTATCCGATCACGTCCTCCCGACCGTGTACGCCCTTCTCAAGAGCATCCGGCACTCCACCAAAGTCACGCACGGCATCCCACAGGTTGATGCCGCCGTGATCTTGGAGCTTCAGGCGTTCGCGGTCGAAGGAACCCGCGTAGACTGAACTCCCCAGAAAAGTCGTGCCGAAGCGTAGACCCTCCTCATCGGAGAAACCGACGACCTCTATCGATAATGGGAGCCGCTCACTCCTATCGTGGAGTCGTTGGACGCAAGCGAGTGAGATCATGACGCCCAAGATCCCATCGTACCGTCCTGCATCCCGGACGGTGTCCAAGTGGGAGCCTAGAACTAGGGTCTTTTCTCCATCGCCTTCGTAGCGCCCGATGAGGTTTCTTATGGCATCCTGGCGAACAGTCATGCCAGCATCCCGCATCCAGCCGGAGACGATCTTGTTGACCTCGCGCATCGCCTGGGAGCCGAACGGACGGGTGAGAGCGTCGCCCTCTTCGCTGATATTTCCGAGCAAGTCACACCGCTCCATGACGGTCGTCGCAATGTCCTTCATGGTCTCCTCCTTCAACTACCCCGGTATGTACTATAGGCCCACGGCGAGGCGAGTAGCGGCACATGATAATGGGCCTCGGGGTCGGATATGCCAAAACGTATCGGCACCCGGTTTAGGAAAGGTGGGTCTGACATATCCGACTCTCTGGCGAAGTAATCACCGGCGGAGAAGACGATCTCGTACTCTCCAATCTCGAACTCGGCCTCCGCTAGAAGTGGCTCGTCGGTACGCCCGTCCTCGTTGGTCTTTACGGTTTTCAGGACGTGGCGTTCGCCAGACTCGAAGCGAGCCAGTTCGATCTCCATGCCGGCGGCTGGCCTACCGTGGGCCGTATCTAGGACGTGGGTGGTCAAGAAGCCGGACATAGGATCAGCCCCTCTCTACCCAGCCCTCGATCAGGCCGTAGGGCTCGGGATCTCCGTGGAAGATCTCCTTATCGTTCTCCATTCCAAAACGCTCCAGGTTGTAGAGAATGTGATGCCGATTTGGGAAAGAGAAGTGGATCTTTTCTATCGCCGAAAACCTCTCCAGCACCGCTTTGCCCGTGATGTAGAGCGTGTTCTGCACCGACGGGCTGTAGTGATCCGTGAAGGTGGTCAGCACTTGATCCTTGACTCCTCGCCAGGTCTCGCCGAAGTCAACATCCGTTGATTCATACACCCACTTCGCCGTGACAACGGTGGAGAGTATGCGGTCGTTTGTCTCCGGCAGGGTGGTGAACTCTTCGTGCAGGTAATTCTCCCAACCGGAATTTGTGGTCTTGAGCACGATCAAATCGTCTATACCGGCCTCTACGCGCCGCGCACCACTCTCATCTCCCGCGACGGTAGCTGTGCGTACCCCAGCGGCCCGAACGAAAGAGTGTGCGTGCTCCTCGCCGTCCACCACGATGCGATCCCAGAGATGCTCGGTGAAGTCTATTCGGACGCCGGTGACCTTCGGACCAGCTTCGAGGAAGTGATCCACGAGTTTTAGTCCGAATGCCTCGATCTCACCTTCCAAATGGTCTTTTGCGAGCGCGTAAACGGTGTTTCGCATGGTATCCGTCGCCAGCAGATCCTCGTTGTCGCCCTCTACGTGGGCAGCAGCGAAATCCCCTTCCAGGGCGACATCCACACGTACTTCGGTCAGGGCGTGGCGTTCGGCTCCCCTATAGATCTTAACGAGCCGCACGTCGGATTTGCCATAGTTGTTCTGTCCGAGGACTATGTTCGTTTTGTACGTTTCAGTCATTCTGGCTTTCCACTCTCGATAGCGTCCTCCAACCTGTACCGTGCAATCTTAAATATCTCTTGCAGAGCTTTGTCTTCCTCCTCTTCGCTAGAGTTCTCCAGCCTGGCACGAGCATCATCTAGTATCGAATCTTTAGTGTGCTCGCGCACGGCGACAATCATGGGTATCCCAAATTTCTCTTTGTAGCGGCGGTTCAGGCTCGTAAAAGACTCGTACTCTTCGGGTGAGAGCCGATCCAAGCCCGCCGATGACTGCTCACGATTGGACTCTGGGGTGAGGTCGCCCGCCATAGCCGCCTTTCCCGCGAGGTCCGGGTGGGCTTTTATAAGTGAGATCCGGCGCTCAACGGTGGCCTCACGCACAGCTCGCGTGAACGAGCTGTGCATCTTGTCCAAGCTGTCGAAAGGCCGCTCTAGGCATGCCGCCTCCGCGACCCACGGCGAATGCTCGTAGAGCGAGCCGAATCTCGTTACAAAATCGGCTTGTTCAAGGTTGTTTATCTCTTTCAGCGTGATCTTTGCGGTCATTCTGCTCCTGATCCACGTTGCCAGAAGAGTTTTCTTCCAGCAACGTACCGCTCCTACATGAGTGGCGCGGGACTCCGACCGGGCGTTCGATCATGTTCCCGCTCACAGGTGCGTACTTTAGTGCTTCTTGCGGAAGACCGCTAATCCCTGTCCGGGATTCCCCCGACGATCTGGCCCGCCAGTTCCTCGCTACCGTCGAGGATGGGCTCGTACTCGTTGATCTTGTCTATAGACAGGCCCATCGCCGCGTTCGTCTCTCGCTCGCACATGATTTCCACAAGCGCGGGAACTCCCTGCTCTTCGCTGGCTTTCACAGCCCAATCCAGAGCCTCCTGTATGTCCTCTGGCCTCTCTACGCGCCGTCCCAAAGCGCCCATCGCCTCCATAATCTTGACATTGTCTATTCCGTAGTCGTTCGCCGGTCCTTCGTAGGCGATATCCACCGCATAGTTCATGTCGTACTTCATCTCGCCCTGCCGGATGAGACCCATATAGGCATTATTGAGCATCACCAGCACGTAGGGAACCTTATATTGGCAGGCCACCGCGATCTCCTCCATAAGAAACTGGAACGAGTAGTCGCCAACAACCCCGACCACCGTCTTGTCCGGACGCCCAAGCTTGACCCCGATGCACGCCGGTACTTCCCATCCGAGCGGGCCAGCCTGCCCGCAACAGAGGTAGTGACGTGGCTTGTAGGTCTTCTGGAACTGGCCGCCGAAGATCTGGTACAAGCCGATAGCCGTGACGAAGATAGTGTCGCGGTCGAAGTATTCGTTGATCTCCTGGTAGACCCGCTGCGGCTTTACCGGGACGTTGTCGAAGTCCGTCTTGCGGAGCATCGTGGAGCGTAACTCGTCCACGCGCTCGACCCACTCGTCGGGTTCGCACTCGGAAGTCATGTCCTTAGCGGCCCGCAGCATCCCTTCGATAGCGAGCTTTGCGTCCGAGACCACTGCGAGATCTGGCGGAAAAACCCGCCCGATCTGCCCGGGTTCGATGTCGATGTGGACGAACTTCCGATCCCCTCGGTAGGTTTCTAGATCTCCGGTGTGCCGGTCTCCCCAACGGTTGCCGATCCCCACGACAAGGTCGCTTTCGAGGAAGAGCGCGTTGGCAAAACGCTGGCTGGTCTGAAGGCCGACGATGCCCATATACAGCGGATGATCCTCGGGGATGATCCCTTTGCCCATGTACGTCGGGCTGACGGGGACTTGCAGATACTCCGCGAGGTCGATCAACTCCTCCGAAGCGTCCGAGATGATGCTCCCGCCGCCAGGCATGAGCACGGGCCGCTCGGCCTCCAAGATCATCTCGATGACTCGTCGCATGGCCGTCGGGCTGCCTTCGGGCTTGTCGAAGCGCAGCCGACCGCCACGTTCCACGTCGAAGTCTACTTCGAGGCCGCTATTCTGTACGTCTATCGGCAGGTCGATCAAGACCGGACCCGGCCTTCCTTCTTGGGCGATACGGAAAGCTTCCCGGAAAGTCCAGACAAGCTGGCCCGGTTCCTTTACTTGCACAGCCCACTTGGTGACCGGCTTGGCGATCTCCACTATATCGACCGCTTGGAAAGCTTCCTTGTGCAGCACCGTTGTTGGAGCCTGGCCCGTGATGCATATCTGAGGGATCGAATCCGCCTGGCAGGTGTAGAGGCCGGTGATCATGTTGGTCCCCGCCGGTCCGCTGGTCCCTATATTGATCCCGACTTTCCCCGTTACCCGCGTATATCCATCCGCCGCATGATTGCCACCCTCCTCATGCCGCACGGAGTAATGCTTTATCTGTTCAGACTCACTCATCGCCTTATACAGTGGCAGAATGGCCGCCCCCGGAACCCCGAAGACCACCTCCACACCCTCGTCCTCCATCACCCCGACAACGGCGTCCATTACGTTCATCCTCGCCATGCGCGTCTCTCCTTTCCCAAGAGCCTTACAGGTTTACAGGCAGAATTTTTGTTAACTAAGCTATTTCGCTTCCTCCTGCGAGAGGTCTTCGATCACCCTCAGCAACGCGGAGTGATCCTCGCCTCCCCAGCCCTTCTTCTTCATCGTCAGCAACATCTGATCCACCATCGCCGTGACTGGCAACGCCACGCCGTACTCGCGGCCCGCAGCCAACGCGATCCCCAAATCCTTATGATGCAACTCGGAACGGAAACCTGGCGAGAAATCGTGCGAGAGAAATTTCTCCCGCTTGACCTCCATAACCTTGTTTCCGGCGAGTCCTCCACCGAGGACGTCCAGGATCTTCTCCGGCGCAACCCCTCCGCGAGCGCCGAGCACCAGCGCTTCGGAGACAGCCTCGATAGTCAAGGCCACTACTATCTGATTAGCTGCCTTTGTCACCTGTCCCGCTCCGGTTGGTCCCACGTGCGTCACCGTGCTGCCCATGACGTCAAAGAGTGGTTTCGCACGCTCGAAATCCGCCTCAGCACCGCCAACCATTATCGAAAGCGTCCCGTTCTGCGCCCCAACATCACCCCCGGAGACCGGAGCATCGAGCATAGATGCGCCCTTCTCCTGTATCTGTTGGGCCAATTCCCCGGTAACGACCGGCGAGATGGTGCTCATGTCTATGATCAGCGACCCCTCTTTTACACCTTCGAGGATGCCGTTCTCGTCCGCCACGATCTCCGTTACTTGAGGCGAATCGGGGAGCATGGTGATTATGATGTCGCTGTTCTCCGCGACTTCGCGGGGAGTTTCGGCGGTCTCGGCACCTTCTCCGGCCAACTCGTCCATCGCCTCCCGGCTGCGGTTGTAGACCACCAGCTCGTAACCGGCTTCGATCAGGTTGTGGGCCATCGGCTTGCCCATGATACCGAGCCCTATAAAACCTACTTTTTCCGCCATCCTAAGCCTCCTCTAAAGTACGAGTTCTTTGACGCTGACATCTCCGCCACGTAACTCCTTCGGTAGCCAGGCGAAGCTCTCTTCGGTTGTCTCAGTCGTTGGGTTGTATTCGAGTCCGACGTATCCATCGTAGCCCAGCTCTTCCAAAACACCGAGAACGTAGGGGTGGTGGATCTCACCCGTCCCCGGCTCTCCGCGCCCCGGCGAATCCGCGATCTGAACGTGCCCGATCATGCCGAAATACTCCCGCAAGTTCGCAACCAGATTCCCCTCCATCCGCTGCATGTGATAGAAGTCGTGCTGTATCTTCACCTCCTCCCCAACACTCCGAGCAAACTCGACCGCTTCCTTTGTTGTATGCATGAGATAAGGCCCGTTCTCGAACGTGTTCACAGCTTCGACAACAACCTCCACGCCAGCGTTCCGCGCTGCATCCGCCGCGAACCGCACGTTCTCCCGGGCGAGACTTAACTGCTCCTCACGACTCAAACCTTCTTTCTCGTGCCCGAGCAACACATTCATCCTCCGGCATCCCAAAGACTGAGCCAGTTCCAGTGCCACCGGCACGTTCTTCCGGAACTGTTCCTGACGATCTGGATCGCTCACCAAGCCCCGCTCACCATTAGGCATGTCTCCCGCGTCAAAGTTGAAGAGCGCGACATCAAGCCCAGCACCCTTCACCGCCTCCTCTACATCCCCGAGATCCTCCCCCGAGGGCCACCAAAACTCGACAGCCCCAAAACCAGCCTCCGCAGCGCGCCCAAAACGCTCCAACAGCGGGACTTCCTTGAACAAGATCGAAACATTCACACTAAATCTCACGCCGACTCCTTACCTCCCACACATCACCGTATGTACCGATATACAAAATTATTATTTCACCCATCGGAACACATGATAAACGTACTTTTTGTTACTGTCAAGAGGTTATTTAGGGTGTGGGAGTGCGAGTGCTCTTTAGCTGTTCGGCGCGGTTATCCTTCGAGAGCGGCGATCAGGAGCCCCTGGACCTCGGCTTCGTCCGGCATGCGCGGGGTGTTTCCCAGCACAGGGTCCCGGATAATGTCTCGCGTCAGGTTGGGGATCATGGCCTCTGTCACACCGAGGTCCGCCAGCGTGCGTTCCTTGATGGATCTTTTTGCGAGTTCTTCTATCGTGGCGATGACGGTCAGAGCGTCTTCTTCATCTCCGGCTGGGTTCGCGATTCCCAGCACACTCGATACGAGGAGGAGTTTCTCACGGCTAGAAGTCAGGTTGAACTCCAGCACGTAAGGCAGCACGACCGTCAAGGCTACACCGTGTGCCGCGTGAGTGCGGGCGGAGATCGAGTGCGCCAGCCCATGACAGAGCCCGAGGCCCGTGCCGCTGGAGAAGGCTCGACCTGCCATATGAGATGCGAAAAGCATCTGCGAACGTGCTTCCAGGTTGGATCCATCGTCAAGGACCACCGGCAGCCAGCGATTCACCGTCCTAATCACCTGTAGAGATACGCCATCGGCGTAAGGATTTGCGCTGCGCGACATCAGCGCTTCGAGGGCGTGAACGAGCGCGTCCATGCCGGTAGCAGCGGTGGCACCATGCGGCAGCCCGAGCGTGAGTAGCGGATCTAGGACGCTAGCTACGGGCCGCACGCTCGGATGCCCGATGTAATACTTCTTCTCGTTGATGGGGTCAGTTATCACCCCGAAGTAATTGGTCTCTGAACCCGTACCGGCGGTCGTCGGTACCGCCACCACGGGCAAGCCCGGATTCTCCTGGTCCACGGTGAAATTTAGGGACTCCACCGGGACAGAGTTAGTGGCGTGGAGCGCTATGCCTTTCGCGGAATCGAGCGAGGAGCCACCGCCAACCGCGACGACCACCGTATTCGTCAGTCCGTATCTTCGCAGCGCGTCGCTACCAGCCTCGATATCCCATGTGCTCGGGTTCGGGGTTACCCGATCAAAGACCTCGACATCCAAGCCTTCACTTTCGAGGCTTTTGAGGATCGGGGCCAGAACGCCCGAAGCTACTATGCCAGGGTCGCAGACCACAAAAGCGCGGTCCGCTCCGGTATCTCTAACGAGTCTTCCGGTACGATCCGCTTCTCCGGGACCGAAGAAAACCGGGCCGGATGGCGGCATTTCCATAGACTTATCTCCGAGCATTCCTCAAGCCCTCAAGTCTATCCAGGTTGTTTTCAGTTGTTCGTAGTTTTCGAGCGCGTGCAGTGACTTATCGCGACCAAAGCCGGACTGCTTGAAGCCCCCGAACGGCACGGTTATATCGGCGGCGTCGAAAGAGTTGATCCAGACCGTACCAGCCCTTAGCGCTGCCGCCGTGCGGTGGGCCACGCCAATGTCCCGGCTCCAGACCGACGCAGCCAGACCATAATCCGTAGCGTTCGCCAGAGCCACGGCTTCGTTCTCGTCGGAGAATTCCAGCACAGAGAGAACGGGGCCGAAGATCTCCTCGTTCGCCACCCGCATCTCAGAGACCACGCCATCGAGCACCGTGGGCTCCACATAGAATCCGCCGCTCTCTTCCCGAACCCGCTCCCCACCGACCCGCACCGTTGCTCCTTCGCCGGTTCCGATCCCGATGTAGTCCAGGATCTTCTCCATCTGCTCCCCGTCAACTATGGACCCCGTGACCGTCTCGGGCTCCAGCGGATCTCCGGGAATCATCTTCGCCGCGTGCGCCGCGACGCGCTCCAGAAGCTCATCCTTCACGCTACGATGAACTAGTAGCCGAGAGCCCGCGTGGCACGTCTGACCGGCATTGTAGAAGATACCCGAGGCCACGCTGGACGCTACGGTTTCGAGGTTCGGCGCGTCTTCCATCACCACCTGCGGGCTCTTGCCGCCGCATTCTAGGGAGACCTGCTTCATGTTCGATTCGCCCGAGTATTGGAGAAACTTCTTGCCGATCTCGGTGGAGCCGGTAAAGGCGATCTTATCCACATCAGGATGCAACCCGAGCGCGGCCCCCGCTGTCGGCCCGAATCCCGGCACGACGTTCAGAACTCCGTCCGGCAAACCAGCTTCCGCCGCTAACTCTCCGAGAGCCAGTGCGGTCAACGGAGACTGTTCGGCTGGCTTGAGCACCACGGAGTTGCCGGTCGCCAAAGCGGGAGCCAGTTTCCAGCAAGTCACGATCAAGGGATAGTTCCAGGGTACGACGGCACCAACCACTCCGACGGGTTCGCGAGTTATAAGCCCCAGAGAGTCCGGTCCGGTCGGAGAGATTTCCCCGTAATGCTTGTCTATGGCCTCCGCGTACCACTCGATACACTGCGCCGAAGAAGGTATGTCTACCGCGAGGGCGTTCGAGATCGGCTTTCCGACATCCAGGCTCTCGACCAGCGCCAATTCTTCCAGGTGCTCACGTAGGAGACCTGCGAGCCGGAGCAGTATCTGCTTCCTTTTAGCCGGGGCCATACGAGACCAGCGCCCATCCTCGAAGGCCCGACGAGCCGCCCGCACCGCCCGATCTATATCCTCCGCGTCGCACTCGGCGACCCTATTGAGAACGCTGCCGTCGCGTGGCGTGATGTTATCGAACCGTTTGCCGGAGGCCGCGTCCACGAACTGTCCGTCGATCCAGGCTTGGTCTCTTAGTTGTACGTGTTGCGCCCGTTCATGCCACTTAGACATCTCTATACCTCGATCCGGTCTGGGTCCAATACGGCTCCGAGGCCCGGAGCATCCGGTATCCTCAGGCAACCGTCGTTGTCTATCTCTAAAGGCTCAGCAAGCATAAAGTCCCGGCGTTCGGGTGTCCAGCCTGGCGGGTCGTATGGAAACTCCAGGTAAGGCCCGCCGCCCACACCAGCCGTCACGTGCAGATTGGCGAGCAGCCCGAGTCCATCGGTCCAAGTATGCGGTGTGAACCAGTGATTGCGGGCCATCGCAAGCTCCGCGACGAATCGCGCCCGGTGCATCCCGAGCGTCAGCACCACGTCCGGCTGATACACGTCCAGAGCGTCCGCCTCGATAAACCCGAGCACCTCCTCCCAATTACGGGCCATCTCACCTCCGGCCACGCGCACGCCAGTACGTTCGCGCAAGTTCTTAAGACCTTCGAGGTCCGAGTACGGTAGCGGCTCTTCCAACCAGAACACGTTCAAGTCCGCTAGAGTATCCGCTATACGTCGGGCGGCAGTGAAGTCTATCGAGCGGCTCGCGTCTCCAGCCATCCGCCAGGACTCGTTCAGATCCACCATGATCTCCATAGAATCCCCCACAGCTTCCCGTGTAGCAGTTACAGCGGCGAGTCCCTGTTCGAGATGATTCGGATCGACCCGAATCTTCATGGCCCGGAAACCCTCTTCCCGAAGCGCCAGCGCAGACTCGGCTCGCTCGGGTGGCGACTTGAGTTCCCCGCACGAAGCGTAGACTAGGAGCCGGTCTTTACTGCCGCCGAGCAGCCGCGCGACTGGCTGTCCGCAGGCTTTGCCGATGATGTCCCAGAGAGCAGCTTCGAGCGGCCAGAAAGCTTTGGCGTGAAACTGGACCGTCTCTAAAACCCGAGAGTGGCGAGAGATCTCGAACGGGTCCTGTCCGACAAACAGATGCTCGAAGTCTTCGAAGCCTTTCATGTTGCTGCCACCGCCTATCCCGGTGATCCCCTCGTCCGTCTCCACAATGACGACATCAGCCTCGAACGCGGTGCGGGGAGTCGGGTCCCAGGCGGCGTTGAACGGCGGGTCGAGGCTCCGCCTCAAGCGTTTGACCTCAATGTTGGTGATCTTCAACGCTGACGCTCCTCTGCGGAATTGATCGACAAGTCGTGTCCATTCTAGCTTCTTACGATTCCAAACGAACTCGATGTATATCCACATCTCAAATGTTGCGCTGAGAGATCCTCTAGCTCAATGCGGTACATAAACGAGACCGCTTCCGAGACGGTTTCAGGCTTGGTCAGAAATCTGCGTCAGCGTATCCTCTGTGAGATCCCCTCTGGAGCGTAGTATTCGCACGTTGCCACCCGACAGATCCACAACAGCGGACGCTTCTCCGCTTCCAGCCGCTCCCTCCACGATCACATCGACCGCGCCCAGCAGGCGAGGATGAACGTCTTTTAATGCTTGCGGAGCGGGTTCGCCGGCGGGATTCGCGCTGGTCGCGTGAAGCGGCTCGCCGAGCGCGGAAAGCAAGTCCCGCACCGCCGAATCATCCGGCACCCGAACCCCGACCGTTCCGCCGCTGCTATCGTCCAGCACCAGCGTCAAAGGACCCGGCCAGAATCTACGAGCTAATTCGTACGCGAGCGGCGGCACCTCGGAAGCCATCCCGAATGCTTCTTCCGGGGAGCTACAGAGCAGTGCAATGGGTTTGGCCGGGTCGCGATCTTTCAGACCAGCGAGCCGCGAGAGACCGATCTCCGAGGCGACCAGGCCAACTACCGTATCCGTCGGGATTATTGCGACACCGCCTCGCCGTAGAGCGTCGGCGGCGGCTTCGATCGAGGCGAGGTTCATCCGTTCCAGCGCAGGATCACAACTCTCATAGAACCCGCCAAATCTTTGCGAGTTCCCAGCGCAACAAAACCGGCCTCCTCACCTATAGAGAGCACGTCGTCCGCCTGTCCATCCCCAACCTCCAGCACCACGTCCGCGCCAATCGCCAACAGCGGCGGCATCTCGGCCAGTATGCGGCGGTAGAAGTGCAAGCCGTCCGGTCCACCATCTAGGGCAGTTACAGGGTCCCAGTCGCGCACTTCGGAGGGAAGACTTTCTATCTCCGCGCTCGGAATGTACGGAGGATTGGAGACCAGGATATCGACGCTTCCGTACAGGTCTTCCAAATTAGCGGCGATATCGGAGTGATAAAGATGAACGGTCGCGCTGTTCGTCGCGGCATTTTGGCAAGCTAAGTCCAGAGCTTTCTCTGATGTATCAGTAGCATGTACGTCGCAGTGCGGTCGCTCAGAGGATATGGAGATCGCGATAGCACCGGAACCTGTACCGAGATCCAGAACCCGACATTCTCCACCACGCCGATCCACACTCTCCAAAACCGCATCCACAACGCTCTCGGTATCGGGACGCGGGATGAGCGTGTGTTCGTCCAACTCCAACACTATGTTTCGGAAGTACGCCCGTCCGATAATTCGCTGTACCGGCTCGCGCTCCATCCGCCGCGAGATCCATGCTTCGTACAGCGCGGACTGCTTGCTGGAGAGCGAGTTGCGAAACAACGCAAGCTCGCCCCGGCCCACTCCGAGAAGCTCACTCATCAAGACTTCAGCGGAGGCTACAGGCTCTGGTACAAGGGCATCTCGAAGTCTTTCGGCGGCCTCGCGCACTATATCGCGAACGCTCGCGACGCCGGCCGTCATCTTTTAGGCGTGGTCTCCGTTGGCGGAGTTTTCGGCTTCGGCGGCTAGCTTATCAGCCCGTTCTTTCGCCGCGAGAGCCTGGGTAAACTCTTCGAGATCCCCATTCATTGTGCCTTCGATATTGTGCGAGGTAACTCCGACGCGATGATCCGTTATGCGGCCCTGCGGAAAGTTGTACGTGCGGACCTTCGCTGAACGCCCTCCGGTCCCGACCTGCGCCTGACGCATAGCACCCTCAGCCTGCTGGCGTTCTTCGACTTCGCGTTCGAGAAGCCGGGCCTTCAGAATTTTCATCGCCTGCTCCTTGTTCTGGAGCTGACTCTTCTCGTTCTGACACGTCACTACAAGGCCCGTAGGTTTGTGCGTGATCCGAACCGCCGAGTCCGTCGTATTCACACTCTGACCACCCGGCCCACTAGACCTATAGACATCGACTTCCAGGTCGTTCTGATGAACTTCGACCTCTACATCCTCAGCCTCCGGCATCACCGCGACCGTGGCCGTCGACGTGTGGATACGACCTTGACTCTCGGTCTTTGGAACCCGCTGCACGCGGTGCGTGCCACCCTCGTGCTTGAAGACCGAGTAGGCTCTGTCGCCCCCGATCTCCACAGTAACTTCCTTGAAGCCGCCGACTTCGGCCGGACTCGACGAGAGAGGGCGGTGCTTGAACTTCAGGCGGTCGGCGTACCGGGAGTACATCTCCAGAAGCTCCCCCGCGAACAACGCTGCCTCGTCGCCACCGGTACCGGCCCGGATCTCGATGATGACGTCCTTATCGTCGTTCGGGTCACGGTCGATAAGCTCGGCCCGGATCTCCTCAGACAACTCCTCTCCCCGCGATTCAGCATTCAAAGCCTCCTCCGAGTAGAAATCCCGCTCCTCGGCATTCACCGCTGTCGGGACCAGTTCCCGAGCCTCCCGAGCCTCCTGGATGGAGTCCAGAAGCTCCTGGGACAACTCCGCGCCACGCTTCATGCGGGCGTGTTCTTTCGCGACATCACGGTAGCGGTTCTGGTCAGAGAAAATATCTGGGTCCGAGAGTTCCTGGGTTAGAGCGTTGTAGCGCGTTAGAGTCTCGTTCGCCAGCTTCAAAACTTGAGCGTCCAACTTAGATCACCAGCTTGTTAGTCGCCTCGTTCGGGGAGATTTTCGACTCTTCCTCAAGCGAGAGCACTTTTTTCAACGATGCCATCGCCACCTCGACCATGCCGTCGTCCGGCTCCCGAGTCGTCAATTTCTGCATCTGAAGCCCCGGCCAAACCAGCACCTTGACAACGGAGTTTTTTTGATTCCGGGCACTCCACATTATGAACTCGAACGCCAGCCCCGCGACCACCGGGATCACGATAACCCGGCTCGCCAGCATGTAGAACCATCCCTCAACCCCAAACAAACTAAAAACCAAGATACTCAACACCAGGACGTAAAGCACGAAACTCGTCCCGCAACGGACGTGCGAAGTATCGAATTTGTGCGAGTTCTCCGGGATCAACTCTTCGTTGTTCTCGTAGACCTTTATCGCCTTATGCTCCGCGCCGTGATAGCC
>JBGTFQ010000172.1:0-5338 GCA_041747155.1 Rubrobacteraceae bacterium | reverse complement strand
CAATACCTCAAAATCGGGGAGGGCGATGGTCCACCGTTGCTGCTCCTTCACGGCTTCGGCGGGGATATCAACATCTGGGTCTTTAACCAGGAAGCGTTGGCCGCCGAACGCACCGTCTACGCGGTGGATCTACCCGGTCATGGTGGATCTACTAAGGATGTCGAAGCGGGCGACTTGGCGTCTCTGGTTGGTGCGGTCGAAGGATTTATGGATGTTATGGAGATCGAGAAAGCGCATGTTTTCGGGCATTCGATGGGTGGAGCGGTGGCGGGTTCGCTCGCTATAGCTCATCCCGATCGGGTCGAGTCGCTCGCGCTCATCGCTAGCGCGGGGCTTGGGGAGGAGATCAACGGCGACTACATCGAGGGCTTTATCGCGGCCAACCGGCGTAAGGAGATGAAGAGCGCACTTACCTTGCTGTTCGCCGATCCGGATCTCGTGAATCGGCAACTCGTGAACGATGTCATAAAGTTCAAGCGGTTGGATGGTGTGGACGAAGCGCTCCGCACAATGGCCGACAAGCTCTTCCCCGACGGCAAGCAGGCGGACGTTCCGGATCTCACCAGTGTGGAGGTTCCAATGCTTGTGGTGTGGGGACGGGAGGATCAGATATTGCCCGTCTCCCACTCGGAGAACGTTCCCGACCACGCCCGCGTCGAAATCCTGGAGAATAGCGGCCACATGCCTCAGATGGAATCCGCCGGAGCGGTGAATCGAATTATCGGGGAGTTCCTGGATAGCCAGGACGGATAGAACCGTGTCCGAAGCGGTCACCGTTGGAGTTATAGCCAACCCTGCGTCCGGTCGGGATATTCGGCGTTTGATCTCCGGCGCCTCCGTCTTCGATAACGGCGAGAAGGGCAATATGGTCTACCGCCTGATGGTCGGACTCGCCGCCGTCGGTGTCGAGCGCGTCCTGATGATGCCCGCCGCCTCCGGCCTCTACGATAGCTTGGAGCGAACACTGCGAGCCGCGTCCTCCTCGTCGGCGGTGGGTGGGCCAATGCCGGAGCTTGAGTTGATTGAGATGAAAGTACGACACACCGCCCGCGACACTGTCGATGCCCTATCGGAGATGGAACGCCGCGAAGTGTCAGCGGTGATCGTGCTCGGCGGCGACGGCACCAGCCGCATAGTCGCCCGTCACTGCTCCTCGGATCTACCGCTATGCACCCTGTCAACCGGCACTAACAACGCTTTCCCCGAGATGCGGGAGGCGACCGTAGCCGGAATAGCAACCGGACTCGTAGCGACGGGCAAAGTCGGGGATGAAGTCTTGCGCCGCGAGAAGATCCTGCACGTCAGCGTCAACGACGACACTAACAACGACTGCGCCCTGGTAGACGTAGCCATAAACTCCGAGCGGTTCGTGGGGGCTCGTGCCCTGTGGCGGCCGCACGACATCTCCGAGATCGTGGTGACCAGCGCACGCCCCGACGCCGTCGGACTTTCCTCCATCGCGGGGCTCCTGGACCCAACGGGTCGCGACGCACCTCACGGTCTGCACATCCGCCTCGCGCCTCCCGAAGATGCCGAAACAGTCCTGACTGTTCCGCTGGCTCCCGGCCTTGTCGTTCCCGTTGGAATCGAAGAGATGAATCGGGTTGAGCCCGGAGAAACGGTGCGGCTTACGTCCGGCGTTGGCAGCATCGCGCTGGATGGAGAGCGGGAGATCGAGATCCGGAAAGAAGATCAAGTCGAGGTGAGCCTCTCCCCCAACGGCCCCATCACCATCGACGTAAGCGCCGCCATGCGAGAGGCGGCGGGGCGTGGATTGTTGAACGGCAGCGTTACGCTCTAGTACGACCAGTGATCGTAAGCCAGTGGCGCCTGGTTGAGTTCGTCGCGGTAGAGTCGCCACTGAGGTAGGAACTGGTCCATTAACGATTTGAAGCGGTCGTTGTGGCGGCGTTCTAGCAGGTGGACCATCTCGTGGATGAGGACGTATTCGAGGCAATGGGGCGGCTTTTTGGCGAGATCCAGGTTTAGCCAGACGCGGCGGTCCCGGATGTTGCAGCTACCCCACCGGGTTTTCATCTTTTTGACACCCCAGTCATCGACTTGCACCCCAATTATGGGTTCCCACTTTTCGATCAGGTCCGGGATGACTTCTTTCATGTGGCGACGGTACCAGTCGTTCAGTACTTGATGGCGTTTGTCGCGGGTGGTTCCGGGTCGGACTTGCAGGATCAACGCGGAGTTGCCTTTGAGCGTTACGGTGTGGGGTTCGTCGAGTTCTATTACCCGCAGACGGTAGCGGCGACCGAGGAAGTAGTGGCTCTCCCCACCGACCATCTCGCGAGGGGATTGGCGGGGCTGGTCGGCGAAGGTTTGTTGGTGCTTTTGGATCCAACGAAGTTTAGAGACCACCGCGAGCCTTACGGCTTCATCGTCCGTACGGGTCGGGGCGGAGACTCGAACCCGGCCCTCCGGCGGATGGACGCTCAAGTGGAGGTTCTTTATGGGCTTACGGACTACCTCTACCTGGATTCCACTCACTTCGATGTTCGCGGTCCTAGTACTCACGCTGGTTCTTTACTAGCTCGAAGATCTCCTCCGTGCGAGTCTGGTACTCGCCAAGCTCCTCGCGCACAGCATCATTCAAGACTTCTTTATCCTTGAAGTTGTTGCCGCGCCAGTCGTCCTTGCGGGTGTAACGTACGGCGGTATCCACCCGGACAGCTGCCGCCTCATCCTTATCCAAATTGTCGTAGAGGGAGCGTTTGGCGGAGGTGTTGAGCGAGGCCGGGTACGCGCCACCGACCGCAGGGTTCTTTACCTGGGCGGACAGATCCACCAAGTTGGCGAGGTAGGTTTCGTAATCTTCAGCCCCATCTTTGCGCTGCTGTATCAGGGCGTCCAGCAACTCGGACATTTTTTCGTAGTATTTGGGATTGACCGGCTGCTCGTCGATGATGACCTTGCGGAGGTTGTTCTCGATGGTTTCGGACATCGCCTCCTCGTCGGCCCGGAGTCCTTCGGGGAGTTCGTCCAACGCGCTCGTACCACGGTCCACCAGTAGATCCACCAGACCAAGATCGTCGAACGTCGAGAGTTTACGACTCTCCTCGGCCCGAACGTAGGTGTCCAGCAGATGCCGCATCATCCGGGCGAGGGCGTGCGTGGCATTGTCCATCTCCTGGCCGTAGATCGAAATTCTTCGCGGCGCTTCGTCGGCCACCTTCAGCAACAGCGAGCCCGAGCCACACGTGGGATCGTAGGCCAATTCATTCGGCTGCGTATCAGATTCTATGCCGATCACCCGAGCAATGACGCGGGAGACCTCAGCCGGAGTATAAAACTGCCCCTTGCTCTTCCCGGATTCCGTGGCGAAGTGGCGCATAAGATATTCGTAGGCGTCGCCTAGAAGATCGTCGTCCTCGGCTCGGTTCGCTGTCAGGTTCAGGCCCGCGAAGATCCCGACGAGCCGCGAGAGCCGATCAACCATCTCGCGGCCCGAGCCGAGTTTGTCTTCGTCGTTGAAATCCGCAATGTCTATAACGCCGCGCAAGTCATTCGCATCGGCCAACCGGCGGATGATCTTGTTGATCTCCTCGCCAATATCCTTGTCGCCCCGCAGCCGCACCATATCCTCGAAGCCACCATACTCTGGAACCTCGATCATGGCGTGCTGCTTCCCTGCATACTTATCCGAAACGTACTTCACGAAGAGCAGCGTCAGCACGTAGTCCTTGTACTGGCTCGCGTCCATCCCACCGCGCAACTCGTCGCACGAACTCCACAGCGAACGGTACAACTCCGACTTCTTTACGGCCATCTCAACGACCTCTCATTAACTAGCCAGGGATACAGAGCCCTAATCCCCGCGAGCGAGAAACGCGCTGCTACCCCCGAGGAAGACGCAGTTTAGCAAACGTCACTACCGGGATTTCGATGGATCTAGCGAATCCCCTTTGTCACGCAAGAACAGCTTATCTATTAGCATCCCCGGTGCGGCGAGCGCGGCTTCCAGCGGTCCTCTCGGCAACAGGAGTCGCCATAGGAAGCAGACCACCGCCACCAGGATCATGAAGGTTCCGACGGATGCGACAGCCGCCGACACTGTCTCGCGCTCTACGATCTCCGGGGCTGTGCTGAGGAGGATTATGTGTCCGACGTAGACTGTCAGCGCCATCTGTCCCGTAGCGGCTAGAGGCTGGATGGCTCGTGGGAGCGCGTCCGTTAGCAGTAGGCAGAGCCCGAGTACGGCGACGGCGGAGGCTATCGCGCCGAGTAGCCACAACGGCATCTGGCTGTGCGGCTCCGAGGAGAAGAGCCTCCCAAAGCCCGCGTCCTGCGGATAGCGCGGCGAGTCGAAGAGCAGGGAGGCATTTTTTGGGGCGAAAGTTCGGGAGACTAACGCGGAACCGACAGCCACCGCGAGGCCACCTAAGACCATGCCGATACGGATGCGACCGGAAGTGAGATCCAACCTTCCAAGCAGAATACCAAACAGCAACGGCGCCGCCCAAGTTGCCAGCGGATACGCGCCCGAGAGCAGTAGATCGTAGACAACCGCCCCGAGAGGCTCCCCAAAAGCCGCGTACCCGTCGACGAACAATCGCGGTGTCGCCTCGACCTCTACCAGATAGAGCATGGGACCAAGCGTCAACGACAACCCGATCCCGGTAAAGAGCAGCCATCCCGGCGCGGACACCACGAGCACCGCGAACAGGAAATACACAGCGTAATACTGAAGTATGACGAGCACGTTATGGTCCAGACCCTGCAACCACATCCCGAGCGGCAACAGCAGAGCCCCCCGCGTAAGTAGCTTCCCGCGCACCCGCCATCCAGCTCCGCGCCGCGCCAGCAGAGCGACCCCGACGCCCGCCAGAAAGACGAACAACACGGACGCTCGCCCGCGAAATACGCCGTAGAGATCTCCACCGAAGGTCTCCGGTATGGGGTTCGGGCCGAAGTGTACGGCGACCATCCCGAGCACCGCCACAGCCCGCGCTACATCCACACCTCGCAACCGGGATCTCTTACGAGTTCCTTCCGCCTCTCCGGCGGTCGTCGAGAAGCCGTTTCTTGCAGATGTCCAGTCTTGAGGTTCAGTGCGGTCCATCGAGTCCGTTCGCGCCTTCCGGGGTGGAGTACCCGGAGATTTTCGCATAGAGTCGAGGTTTGCGATGGTTATCGTGGAGATCAAACCCCGAAGTGTAGGGAAGTACAGAGATGAAGCTATTGCCGACCCGAGAGCGGCGCTCTTTGGAGCCGGAACGCAAGGCCCGCGCCAGGCGACTCTAGCTAGCCGGCGTCCGTGGGCGGGTATGCTTGAAAGCATCACCGTGGGAGACGAAGTCCTGTTGGTCGAGGCTTTCTATCTCCGGCG
>JBGTFQ010000171.1:0-2636 GCA_041747155.1 Rubrobacteraceae bacterium | reverse complement strand
GTCCTCCACGGGGCTTGGTTCTGACTGGATCCTCCCCGAAAGCCAACGTGGTCCGGCCTCGGACAACGAACGCGACGAGGACCGTGAACAGCAGCCTGCCGGAACCGCAACCGCGACCGAGGAGCGGGACAGCGACGACGTGTTGGCCGAGAACGTGCTTGAAGCTCTAGGCGGACGCGAGAACGTGGAGAGCGTCGAAGGCTGTATAACGCGCCTGCGGCTGTTTGTGGGGGATCCAGAAGACATCGACGATGCAAGGCTCAAGCAACTCGGCGCTTCTGGCGTGGTCAAACGAGGCAAGGTCGCTCAAGTAGTAATGGGAACCCAATCTGACCGTATCGCCGCTCGGATCAACCGGCTCTTGAAGGGAGAAAGGTGATGGAGATTCTCGCACCGATATCGGGCCAGGCGGTCTCACTTTCCGAGGTTTCCGACGAGGTCTTCGCGAGTGGCATGGCCGGAGATGGCATCGCTGTTATCCCATCCAAAAGCGGGGAAGTCGTCGCACCTATATCCGGCAGGCTCGTTAAGCTCTTCGAGGGCGGCCACGCTTTCGGGATAGCATCCGCCGATGGAGTAGAGCTGATCGTGCACATAGGACTCGACACCATCGAGATGCGGGGCACGGCTTTCGAGAGACTCGCCACCGAAGGAGACGAAGTAGAAGCCGGTACATCCATCGTTCGCTTCGACCTGGAGAAGATAACGTCAGCCGGTTACGACCCCGTCACCCCAGTGCTCATAACCAACGCCGACGAACATCCCATCAGCAATGCCAAAACCGGAGATGTGAGTGTTGGGGATGTTATCTTCGAGACCGGATGACAACTCAAGCCTGAAACGGATTCCGTTTAGGCCCACCTCGAATAACTAGGAGTTGCTCGGCTTGTTCTGGTTTTGTTGCTGTTTGTCGTATTCCTTGAGCGTCTGGCCGGTTTCGGATTGCCAGACGGCTTTGGAGAGTGCTTGCAGGGTCGGTTCCCCGTCTTCTATTTTCTCCGGACCGTATTTAGTGTAGATGGCGAGGACGTATGGGCCTTCGTCTAATTGCACTATTCCAGCGTCGTTGAAGGTCGCGTCGAGCCAGCCTGCTTTATTTGCGACTGGAATTCCGGGTGGGACTCCGGCTTCCATCCAGTATTCGAGTTGGTTCTGTTCCAGAAGCCCGATCATCTCTTTCGTGCCGAATTTACCGGCTGCGTCACCCTTTTTGATGCTCGCCAGCATCTTCGCCATGTCGCGGGGAGTAGTACGGTTGTCCAGGCTTGGTACGGCTGCCCGCTCGCTGCTGAGTTTCCAGTGCAACACGGTGTCTTTTGCGCCGAGATCTCGGGCCACTTCGTTGACGTACTCTGGTCCCCCGACGAGTCGCACGAGGGCGTTTGTGGCTACATTGTCGGATTGAGTAATCATCAGCCACAGCGCGTCTTCGACGGTAGTCGTCGCGCCTGGGGTTTCCCAGCGGAGCCAGCCCGCACCGGCGGCCCAGTCGTCCTCGGTGGTCTTAAAAGTATCGGAGTATTTGAGGTCGCCGGACTCTATCTTTCGGTAGACAGCTACCATCACGGGAACTTTGATCGTCGAGGCCGAGAAAAAGGCAGTGTCGGTGCGGGATCCAAATCCCTTTCCACTTTCGAGGTCCATCGCGTAGAACCCGATCTCACCAGGATACCCCTCCACAATACGCCGCACTTCCTGGAGACCTTGCTCGTTGACCTTCGCTCTACCCTCTAGAGTAACTTTGTCGGACCCCAACTCAGCCTCCTCGGGAGCGGCCCCAATACCGGCCTCCGCAAGCTCCTTTGGAAACCCGGGCGCCTCGATATCCGTCAGGTTATGCCCCGTAGCGACTACCTGCGACGCGGAGTTCTTCTTGTCTCGCAAATACACGGTCGTAAAAGATTCTTTCTTTTTTGTATCCGACACGCGCACCGTGTGGAATTCGCCCGAAGATTTCGGATCCTCGGCCTTCCAACCGTCCTTGCGGTCGGTGGACTGCCGGATCTCCTGCAGGGCTCTATCCTTTGACCCTTTCTCCGGGGATGGTGGATAATCTGAAGGAAATAAAGGATTCACGAGATCCTTGGGCACAGTACCCAATACCGCCTTGACATCTTTTGGAAACTCCTGGTCCTCGACAAGTACTGAGCGTCGAGCAGTCCATTTCTTAGCTTTCTTCTCTAGAAAGACTGCATAGTAGCTGCCATCGTTGCGTCTTGGAACGGGGATACGAACCGAAGACCACGCTGGATCTAAGATGCTGCCCCGAACCTGTCCAACTTCACTGGGGTCTGCACCCGCGAGTTCTGAGGCGACGCTCTCGTAGGCCACACCGGAGATTGTGAGGTCCGGCGGATCCGGCGCGTCTATGCTCGCCGTTTCGGGCTTCGCGACGAGGCTTTTGTAGGGTTTCGGATCCTCGGGTTTGGAGGGTTTCTTCGGAGGCGGGTCTTCGGTTGAGTAAACGTTTACGGAGGCGGCTACCGCGGCCGCCAGGATCAGGATAACGGCCAGCGCGAGGGTGCGCGAACGCCGACGGCGCGTCTTTTTATTAGAGTAAAGATACTTTTTCTTGGAGCGCGAGATTTCCCCTACCGATCCGGGTGCTTAGCACCGTGTCGATTTCTCATTTTCCT
>JBGTFQ010000170.1:0-4755 GCA_041747155.1 Rubrobacteraceae bacterium | reverse complement strand
GAGGTCTTCGAGGTGTTTGTAGGATACTTTGCCGCCGCTCATAAGGGCTACCAGACCTTCTTCGGCTTGTCGACGGTCCTCAAAGGCTAAATCTCGTAGTTGTGTCGGTAGTTCGCCCGACGGTCCTCCGAGGAGATTCGCTAACTGACCACCTTTGCGAAGTTCTAGCTCCAGCCGCTCTGACTCCATAAACTGCGTCCACGAGAGAAGCTCCGCTTTCTGCTTCTCGATCCGACTACGCTCCCGCGCCTGCTCCTTGGCGTACTCTTCGCCAACCGATGAGTCCTCTTGTCTCTGTGCCTCGTTCATGTCAGGAGCCTTCCTGGAGAACCTTCGCAGGATAAACCGCTCGGGCTCTCGATCTATGGGAACTTTTATTCATGCTAGTTGTTTCTCCTAGTCCTAAACAGCCGCTGTATCCATGTAGAAGTGCTGAATATTTATTGTACCATGCATTACTAGTATCCAATTCTTATCTCGTGTTGGCTCCGAATGTGGTCGGTGCGCGTGTATGTGTGTCGTCATCGGCTAGAATATCGAAGTTCGATTCTGCCAGTCTTTTGGGAAGGTTGATGTTACATAGCGTCTAACGAACAACGCAATGGTTTGGGTTTTGACTTGAGTGCCTTCGACCTTGACGGCACGATCCTGGACGGGGAACTCGGGATCTCGGACCGCACACTCGCCGCTTTAGAACGACTGCGAGAGTATGGGTTGCGCACGGTAGTCGCCACGGGTCGACGCTACGAATCCGCCCGAGAACAAGCCGCAAGGCTGGGTTTCTCTGGTGAGGATCCAATCGTTTGCTACGGTGGTTCGATGGTGCGCCGCATGAACGGCGAGACCTTACTGCACCATACTATGGACAGTGAGTTAGCCGCCGAAGCACTACAGTGGGCCGAAAACCGTGAGCTCACTGTCCGCATCTTCTTGGACGACGCCATAGTGGTCGCGGCGGGGACACCGGAAGCCCTCGGACATGTTCGTATGTCCGGCGAGCCGGAGGTTTTGACCGTTGATTCTCCAGTCGATTGGTTGAGGAAGCGTGGGGCGGAAGTGGAGGAGCCGACGAAGGTAGTTATAGTGGATGACCCCGAGCGGATCGACGATTGGTTGGAAGAAGCGCGTGCGGTCTTCGAGGGGCGGCTTTTCGTCACGCGCAGTTTGCCGCACTACGTCGAGATCAGCACTCCAAAAGGCACGAAGTCTAACGCCCTAGAATTTCTGTGCGGTGAGTGGGGGATAGAGCCTTCGCGTGTCTTGGCGTTTGGGGACGCGGACAATGATATAGACATGTTGCGTTTCGTTGGTCATGGTGTCGCGGTCGGTGGCATGAATGATGAAGTTCGAGCCGCGGCGGATGCTGTTACGTCATCGGTTGATGATGATGGAGTCGCGTTGTACGTCGAGAAGATCTTGGGGGATTTGTAAGTGCCGGAGTTGCCGGAGGTCACGGTGATCTCCTCGGACATAGCGTCCCTGGCAAAGGACCGGAAAGTCCTGCGAGCCGCCGTGTTTCGCCCGGATGTTACCAACGTGCCGATGGAGGATTTTACGAGTCGGCTGGTGGGGCGCACGTTGCAGGGGACTTCGCGGCGAGGCAAGATCATCGTCCTAGACTTTGGCGATGTCGTCGGTGTCGTACACCTCGTAATCTCCGGTCGCGTCTCACGCCTGGAGGCTTGGACACCGCCAGATCGCATGAACACAGCAGTCCTGGAGTTCGAAGGCGGAACGGACCCCGTAGTGCTGTCTTTCTCGAAGTTGTGGCTCGGTTACTTCAACCTGTACGAACCGGGCGAGGAAGATGGACACCCTCTGTTGTCCCGGCTTGGCCCGGACCCCTTCTCCGAGGATTTCACCGTTGGTTATCTAACAGACGTTTTCCGGCGCAAAGCGAGCGTCAAGGGTCTTTTACTGGATCAATCGGTGGTAGCAGGAATCGGGAATATTTACGTCGATGAGATCCTATTCGCTGCGAGTGTACATCCAACCCGCAAGGCGAACACTCTGAACTCTTCAGAGATCGAAGGCATCTACACAGCAACTCGTCGCATCCTGGCCCGAGCCATAGAACTCCGGGGCACAACCTTCGACTCCTACCACGACGCTTTCGGGGAGACGGGACAGTACCAGAACGAGCTACGTGTCTTTGACCGCAAAGGCGAATCCTGCCCGGAATGCGGCACCGAGATAGTCAAATCCCGCGTGGCCGGACGCGGAACACACGCATGTCCGACCTGCCAGCCACTATGAGAGTGACGCAGGCGGGCGATTAATTCGTTTTGCCGCCCCCGGAGCCGGGGACTTGTATGAGCTTGGGGTTGTCGTCCGCTAGTTTCTGGGCTTCCTCATAGGATTTTTCGGCTTTTTCGTAGCCGTCGCCGACTTCCGAGAGCAAGTCGAGGGCTTTCTTGCGGTCGTCCTTTAGGGCCGGGTCTTTCTCCAAGATGCCGTAGAACTCTATCTCTTTGGCTTCGGCATCGAGTTGATCGCTCATCGCGGAGCCCAGCGTCTCGGCGTAATTTTTTACCTCGGGTTCCACGTCGAGGTCTTGGACTTCCAGCATCGAAGAACGCGCATCCTGCAGATGTCCGCGAGCCTCCTGCATCATCTCCCGCGCTTCGGTCACCCGATCCTTCTCCTTCGAAGGATCCTCTGAGGTTTCTATCTTCTTTTTGACATCCTCGTAGGTTTTTCGAGCATCACCGAAGACTTGATTGTGCTCGGAGATAGACGAGTTCGCTGCGGAGACCGATTCGTTGGCATCCTCTTTGGGAGTCCCCGTGACAGATGAGCAGGCCACCGAAAACATTAGAACGGAGATAATTATCACGACGACACGGGCATTACGGTTTATGATGTGCTTCATGAGTGAGGGAAGTCTACCGCCGTTCAAGTTGCGCCTCCTGCGTTCGTCGATGCGCCGGACATTGGCCCGCGTCTCTGGTTTTCTTCGTCTCGGGAGAGGGGAGTCTTCTCAAGTCCCTCAGTCTTCCATCCACGAGCCTGCGGATTTGGCCACCGATGCGTCCGCCGTCATTCAGACTTACTCCGAGAACCACGCCGCGCTTTTCGAGAGGGCTGAGAGGCTTCGTGAGAAGGCCGACCGGCTTGATCAGGAAGGTACTCCTAGCGATAGTGCACTCAACCGAGCCCGTCGCGCCGAAGAGGAAGTGGAAACGGGACTGAGGGAACTCCGGGCCTCGTTCGTATCGGACAAGAAGTCCAGAGTCCGGTTCGACGGAGAAGTCTCCCGGCGGTATCCGCGTTTCCGACTCTCCGGCGAGTAGCCCGCCGGAGATCACGACCTCCACAACCTGCTCCGGTTACTCGCCGGACGTAACGGACCCGATGGCGTCGCTGACGATCTGACGCGCTTGCGGCCCGGTTTTGGGGTTCAAGAAGAGGAACGCCACAACACCGGAGATGAGCCAGAAGACCAGCTTGAATCCTCCACCGCCACCGCCCCGAACACGCTGTCCTCGAACCCGCTTGTTTCCTTGCTGAACCGCACCAGCGGCCATCTCGACCTGCTTGCGGAGCTTGTCGTCGTCCCATAGGCGGGTGACGATCTTGTCGGGACTCTCGTCGGAGAGCTCGTCGGTTATCTTGCGGGCGGCCTCTATAAAGTCCCGGATGTTATCCCTAAGGTTGTCATCATAGAGTAGACGCTCCAATATGGGCCTCGCGCCACCGTAGACCGCCGCCATCGTGGCGACCGGCACGAAACCCGTACCTTCTACTTGCTCTTTAAGCCTCTCCGCGCGGCTTTTTCTTCCGAACACCTGCGGACCTCCCTCGTCGAAACGAACAGATTACTTTACAAGCCACATGATACCCGTTTTACCGCGCATGTACCCATCGAAATTACGCCACGGGCTCCAGGCTCACGCGCAACACCTCTCCGTCGACGCTTAACGCGCGCGCATCCTCGCCGGGTTCGGCCCCGATCTCCATCGTTCGAGCCAGGACTTCGGACTCGAAGTACGCTCCCCACCGACCTTTTAGAAGTATTTCGATTCGCTCGCTGCCCACGAGACGCACGGAGATTGGAGCTTCTATCTCGAAGTCCAGTTCTCGCCTGAGATTCTGCACTTTATGAACTAATTCCCGCACGAGCCCTTCGTCCAGAAGCTCCTCGTCCAACTCGGTCCTCAGCGCGACCGAGAGATCCCCCTCCCGCTCCAACGCATAGCCGGGTCGCTCGGTCGGCTCCACGAGCAACTCGTCGGGAGAGAGGCTAACGTCGTCTCCTCCCACAGTGACGGTGACACTTTCACCCGCTGCTGCTCGCGCCCCGACTTCCAACGGCGCGTCCGCCAGAGCGGCGCGTATCTCCGGAGCCAGCTTCCCGTACTTCGGCCCGACGACCGACAGGTTTGGCTTCAGCGCGTAGGCCGTCACGTCTTCCGTCGTGCCAAAACGCAGGGACTTCACGTTCAACTCGTCCAACACCACACCCTTCAGACTCTCGACACCCTCGCGTAACTCTTCGGTGTCAGATTCGCCGACCACGACGACTTCGCCGAGTGGCTGGCGGGTTTTTATGGCCGTCGCGTTACGGGCCGCTCGCCCGAGAGCGACTACCCGCCGGGCCGCCGCCATATCGGAGGAGAGCTTCCGGTCCACGAGCGTTTCGTCGGCTACAGGCCAATCCGCCAGATGCACGCTCTCGGGCGCTTCGGAGTCGGTGGTCGTGACGAGGTTCCCGTACAGAGCTTCGGCCACGAACGGCGTGAACGGTGCGGTGAG